>JAHLLJ010000047.1 GCA_020444205.1 Deltaproteobacteria bacterium
CTCCGTTTACTCAAATCCAGGGTCTAACCCCCAAACCAGCCCCATTCCTAACCTGCTGTTGTTATAAGATTGACCCTCACCCAATTCCGGCACCTGTCAGAAGTAGAGATTTCCGGCTCTGGCAGGTTGCTTGGACAAACTCCTCCGGGGTCTTGTTACCCAAGGAGGAGTGAGGCCGGTAGCGGTTGTAATCTCGACGCCATTGTTCGATCTTCTGGCGGGCGTCGTCAAGCGATAAGAAACAGTGGGTGTTTAGGCACTCGTCCCGGAAACTGCCGTTGAATGATTCTATGAGGGCGTTATCTGTGGGCTTTCCCGGCCTGGAAAAGTCCATGGTCACGCCATGCTCGTAGGCCCATTTGTCTAGAGCTTTACAGACGAATTCAGTGCCGTAGTACATCCGGAAACAAGGTAGATGAGTCATCGTCGTCAGAGGCATCCTTGGTGATATCCCCATATCACTAAAGGAGGCATTACGACGATGACCCAGAGTACGACTACCACAGAGCGTCTTTTGGTGGCAATCGATGTTGCCAAACGAGTTCATGAGGTCTTGGTCCTTTGGCCCAGCGGAAGGACCAGAAGCTTTCGAGTGCCTAATAACCGCAGCGAGTTCGAGCGCCTGACCAGCTTTCTGCTTGGGCAGGACCTGCCGGTAAGGGCCGCCATGGAGCCCACGGCGGATTTTCACCGCCTCATCGCTAATTATCCACCACAGTTAAAACCCTGATCCGACGGCCGTTGAACAGATTATCCGCCACGAAGTCCATGGAGCAGCATTGGTCGATCTTTTCTACCTCGGAGCGGTGGCGCCGGTGCGCGGCCGAGACTCGCCGCTTGGGCCTCTTGCGCCGCAGGTGTAGCCTCTCTTCACAGTAAATGCGGTAGACCCGCTTATGATTGACCAGCCAGCCCTCGCGCCGTAAGAGCACGTAAATGCGCTGGTAGCCATACCTAATCCTCGCTTGGGCAATCTCGCGGATGCGCTGCCTTAGGGCAGGATCATTGATCTTGATCGATTTGTAGTAATAGCTGGTACGGCTGAATTCCAGCACTGCGCACGCCCGGCGCACCCCCACCCGGTAGGCCTGATCCAGACCGTCCACCAGGCGGCGCTTGAGGGCTGATTTTATAATTTTCTTGAAAGGACATCCTGCAGCATCTGCTTGTCCAGGCTCAAGTCGGCCACCATGCGCTTGAGGCGCCGGTTTTCCTCCTCCAACTGCTTCAGGCGACGCACCTCGGCAACCCCGAGGCCGCCTTATTTCTTCTTCCAATTGTAAAAAGTCGCCTCGGAGATGCCTATCTTGCGGCATACCTCGGCCACCTGAGTGCCAGTCTCAGCTTGGCGAAGAGCAAAGGTGATCTGGTCATCGGTGTACTTGGATCGCTTCACGGCAAATTTCCTCCTCTGGAGAAGGCCAGTATGCCAGAATTCTCTAATTTTCAGGGGTACCGATTACTGAGGGGAGGTCATTTATCCTCCTATCGAGCAACCCTCCGGACATCCATAGCCAACATACCATTGCAACACCGCTACTCTTGTCCCCTACCCGTTGACCAAAAGCAGCAGTGAGAATTAACATAACCTTACAGACAGTCGCTGGAGCGCCCGGCTCTCTATAGGCCGAGGAGGAGCTTATGGCGCAGGTACCGGGCAATGCCAAGCAAACGGAACATCCGATTACTGTACAGGTCTTCATAGTGTCGGATGCCACCGGCACCGGCTCGGAGCGGGTGACACGCACCGGCCTGGTGCAGTTTCGCCAGCTTTTCACTCCGGTCTACAGAAGGTACCCCTTCGTCAAAACCACCCGACAATTGGCAGAGATCCTGGACAAGGCACAGGAACAGGGCGCCATGGTGATCTACAACATCACCGACGCGGAAAAAAGGCGCTGGTTGGCCCGCGAGAAGGAAAGGCGGGGAATACTGATAATCGACATGCTGGAGGTTTTACTGCAGCGGGTGGGAGACTATTTCCATGGCAAGCCCGAGTTGAGCAGCCGACTCCTGCCCCAGGCTTTAGGGGAGAAATCCCTACAGCTGGCGAAGGCCATAGACTTCACCATGCTCCACGATGATGGCCAGCATATCGACACCATTGGCCAGGCGGACGTGATTTTGTTGGGAGTATCGCGCAGCTCCAAGACCCCGATTAGTTTTTACCTCTCGTGCCATTACAGCCTAAAAGTGGCTAACGTGCCCCTGATATTGGGGGTTGAGCCGCCGGAGAAAATTTTTCGTCTCAAGCGACCTCGCATGGTGGGGCTCACCATCAACGCCGGCAATCTGGCCTCAGTCAGGCGCTCCCGGTTCGTCCGGGAGCAACCGCACGGTTACGCCGACCGTTCCAGGATATTGGAAGAATTGGCATTTGCTGAAGAAATTTATGACCGAATCAAGGACATCATGATCATCGATGTCACTGACAAGCCTGTAGAAGAAATCTGCAACCTCATCGCCTGACTGAACCACTTTAACGCGGTATGCCGAGGCGCATATGGTGAAAAGCGCCGGGAGTTGGCCAAACCAGTTGGCGAAAAACAGACCTAAATAAGGATAAAAATCTTCACGAAATGGTTCTCAGGGCACTGTCCGAATAATCGGTATAGAAAAATACGTTTTCCCAGCCGTGACACCGATACTTTCTCCCTGAAGTGCCCACGCACCAGTTCCCGAAGGTCATTCAGGATATCAGGTCGGGTCCCGTCAATCTCGGTAAGGAGCCACAGAACATGGCGACCTACGGCTGATCGGCTTACTTGCAGCCATTTCTCAAGTAGATGCAATGGCATAATTAGCCACTATCACTGAACCGCTGTGAGTAAAAAAGGCAGGCGCCAAAAAATGGCTTCATGCATAGCGCTATGTAGTGGGTGTGACCGTAAAGGTGATGGCGTAGCGTTTAGCTACTTGGTGGACAAAGAATTCCACCCCAAAATGGCCCCTGTTGCTTCTCCCCAGCTTCCCCGACAAAAACAGGCAGTCATCCTGGATCATAGGCCATCCGGATAACTACCTGATATAATTTGGTGCCCGGGGCGGGACTCGAACCCGCACGGCCGCCAGGCCTGGGGATTTTAAGTCCCCTGTGTCTACCGGTTCCACCACCCGGGCGGGCGCGGGCCAAAAGGTCCGCGCGGGTTAGTATATACCATTGTTAAGGCTGAACGTCAGCGCCTTGCCCTCTCCTATCGCGTTTGACAGGGCAATGGTGATAGGGTATTGCAGCCAATAGGTTTTTAGCGCAGAAAGGAACCCCGTGGCCGCCAGCTTCAAACAAACCTTGCCCACCGATGAGTTGCGCCGTCGGGTCCTGGCCCTGGCTGAACCAGCGGACCAGGCCCTCAAGGACACCTTGACCAGCCATGTGCCATACATCGAACAGGTGAGCGGTTACATTATTTTCAGCGGCGGCAAGCGCCTGAGGCCGGTGCTCTACCTGCTGGCCGCGGCGGCGGCGGGAAGCCAGGGGCAGGCCCGGCAAGCGGCTATCTTCGAATACCTGCACGCCGCCACCCTGTTGCACGACGACGTGGTGGACGAGGCCGGGCTGCGGCGGGGACGCCCGGCGGCCCGCACCAAGTACGGCAACGACGCGGTGATCCTGGTAGGAGACTTCCTCTTCTCCAAGAGCTACTCCCTGGCCGCAGAGGTGGCTGACCACCGTTTTATCAACGCCCTTACAGACTGCACCACCATCATGGCCGAGGGGCAGGTTCTGGAACTATTGTTCACCGGCGACTATGAGTTGGCCGAAGCCGACTACCGCCGGGTGATCCAGGCCAAGACCGCGGTGCTCATTGCCGCTTCCTGTCAAATGGGGGCCATCTTCGCCGGGGCCGACGATGCCACTATCCATGCCTTGTACACCTATGGCATGGAGCTGGGCATGGCCTTCCAGATGGTGGATGACGCCTTGGACTACGCGGGCACCGAGCACGAGTTCGGCAAGCCGGTGGGCCACGACCTGGCTGAGGGCAAGATAACCCTGCCCTTCATTTTTGCCCGGGAAAACTGCGATCCTTCTCAGCGTGGCCACCTGATTGATCTGGCCGCCGCCGCGCCCGCCGATCCGGCCGCCCAGGCCGAAGCCAAGGAAATGGTGCGCCAAGCCGGAGGCGTGGAGCACACCATGGCCCAGGCCAAGGCCCACGCCCTGGCCGCCCAGGATGCCTTGGCCGCCCTGATCCCGGCCCAGGGACCAAGCGAGCACCTGGAGACCCTGCTGGCCCTGGCCCCCTATGTGGTGGAGCGCCGCTCTTAAACGAAATTTTGTACCCGGTGGCCGGCTGCACCAGCCACCCCAATACCGCGTTGCTGGCCACGCTCGGGCCTCGACGTAGCGCGCAAGCTACGCCTCCGGCCCTCGCTCGCCAGACGCCTTGTCTTGGGGCGGCTGGCTATGCCGGGTCAAGGCGCGAACCACATTCAAATAAAATGGCAGTATCCATTTCAAGGACCGGATGAATTTCTATCCGCAGTCCGTTGCCCCCATCCGCAATAAAATACCCGAGCCAGCCCACTATTCTTTCGGTAGCCACCCCCCCACTTACCGTAACCCTAGCAGACTTTACTCGCGGCCATATTGGCTATCACTTCAAAATAATTGCTTAAAAATCTATCGCCTCTTTTGGCGGCCGTCTTGCAATGGGCCCAAGCCAAAGGAGGCGCGCTGTGACTCAGTTAAAGGTGGCTTTGCTGCAACAAGCCAGCTCACCCCTGGTTACCACCCTGGCCCCTATCCTGGCGGGTTGCGAAGTGGTCATGTTGAGCTCCAAGCCCGAAGAACCACTGCCTCCCAGAGTGGCTGGCGGCGAAATGCTGGTGTTATGGGACCTGCACGGCTTTGATCAGGATGAGCGCCGAGGGTGGCGGAAGCGCCTGGCCGCCGAGGGAGTGGGAGTGGTCCTGGCCGCGCCTGCCGGACTGGGTGGGCTCACCGAACTGGCCACCGCCTGCGGAGCCCTGGCCCTGCTCACACCTTCCCAGGGCGCGTCTCAGTCGCGCCTGCAGCTGGCCGCCGCCGGGGCCATGCAGGAACGCATGCGCCAGCTACTGTCCCAAGCCGCCCAACTGGAAGCCAAGCTCAGCGAACGCCACACCATTGAAAAAGCCAAGGACCTTTTGATCCTGAGCATGGGAACCAGCGAGCCCGAAGCCATGCGCCGCATGCAACAGCAAGCCCGGCGCACCAACCAGAAACTCATCAAGGTGGCTCGCCAAGTGCTGGCCACCTATCACCTGTTTAACGGGGACAACAAATAGCACCGCCGGGCCGCGCCTTGACGGCGTGGCCCGGAGAGGTGGGGGGAGCGGGCCGGAGGTATTTTACGCTTCCGGCCCGCATTTTAGAGGTTGGGAAGCCCGCCGGCGCTCAGGGGGCGCGAGCGCCGGCGGGATGGAGTTGGGGCAAGAGCGCCTAGGCGGCCTCGCCCAGGATGGCCTTGAGGTCCTCGTCCGGAGTGCTGATGGGCATAATGTTGAAGTTGTCCACCAGCACCTGCAGCACGTTGGGGGTGATAAAGGCCGGCAGGCTGGGGCCAAGGCGGATGTCGGTGATACCCAGGTGCAGCAGGCTCAGCAGGATGGCGCAGGCCTTTTGCTCGTACCAGGAAAGCACCATGGACAGGGGCAGGTCGTTGACCCCCACGCCAAAGGCGTCAGACAGGGCCACCGCGATTTGGATGGCGCTGTAAGCATCGTTGCACTGTCCCACGTCCAGCAGGCGGGGGATGCCGCCGATATCGCCCAGTTGCTTGTCAAAGAAGCGGAACTTGCCGCAGGCCAGGGTGAGCACCACCGTGTCGTCCGGCGTCTTCTCCACGAACTCGGTGTAGTAATTGCGCCCAGGCTTGGCGCCGTCGCAGCCGGCCACCAGGAAGAAATGCTTGATGGCTCCGCCCTTGACCGCCTCGATGACCTTGTCGGCCACGCCCATAACCGCGTTGCGCCCAAAACCGCACAACACGCTGCCCTTGTCCTCGTCGCTGGGGAAGCCGGGCAGCTCCAGGGCCTTGTCGATCACTGGAGAGAAGTCCTTGTCCTTGCCCTCACCGGGGATGTGGGGCACGCCGGGCCAGCCCACCAGGCCGGTGGTGAATATCTTGTCGGGGGTGTCGCCCTTGGGCTTTTGGATGCAGTTGGTGGTCATGAGAATGGCGCCGGGGAACTCGGGGAACTCCTTGCCCTGGTTCTGCCAGGCGGTGCCGTAGTGGCCGTAGAAGTGGTCATAGGCCTTGAGCTTGGGATAGGCGTGGGTGGGGAGCATCTCGCCGTGGGTGTACACGTAAATGCCCTTGCCCTTGCTCTGCTCCAGGAGCACCTCCAAGTCCATGAGGTCGTGGCCGCTGACCAGGATGGCCTTGCCCGCCTTGTGGCCCAGGGGCACCGCCGTGGGCTCGGGGTGGCCATAGGTGCCGGTGTTGCCGGCGTCTAAGAGCTCCATGGCCTTGATATTCACCTCACCGCACTTGAGGGCCATGCCCACCCAGGCGTTCAGGTCCAGCGTATCCTCGGCCATGGCCGCCAAGGCCTCGTACAAAAAGGCGTATACCGAGTCATCTTCTTGACCCAAAATGGCCGCGTGGTCGGCATAGGCAGCCACGCCGCGCGCGCCGAACAAGGTGGTGTGTTGCAGGGCGATGATGTCGGCGTGCTCGCCCTCCACCGGGGCCAGAGGATAGTCCTTGGCCTGCTCCACCATGACCTCCAGGCTCTCACCGGGCTGGAAGTTCGCCGCCGCCTGGGGGAAATCCACGCCGGGCAGCTTGGCCTTGAGTTCCTCGCGCAGCTCCACCGCCTTGGTGATCATGGGTGGGAAGCGCTCGGGATCAAAATCAACGTTGGTAAGGGTGGAAAACAGGGCGCGAGAGGTAAAGCGGCCCACTTCACGGTCCACCGGCCCCTGCTTGCCCGCCTCTACCGCCACGATGGCCAAACCCTTCAGGGCATAGGTCAGCAGGTCCTGCAGGGCGGCCACCTCGGGAGGCTTGCCGCACACGCCTTGTACGGTGCAGCCTTGGCCTTTGGCGGTCTGTTCGCATTGATAACAGAACATCTCCATGACTAACTCCTCCAACTCCTGGTTTGTCCCTATGTTTACATTGTAAAGGTAAAGCGATTGCCGAACTGGGTTTCAATCACTTGATTGCAACCTTTGTTGTATTTAGGTACTAAAATACCTTTTTAAGCGTAAAAGTCAAGCCCCATTGACCAAAAAATTGCTAATTTCAATTTGGGATTATGGGTAGCGGAGTTAGCGGCTAAAAACTTGCTGGAATTAATCGCAAATTCTAGAGGGCAACGTCCTGGGTCCGGTTGCGGCCCTTTTTAATGGCGTTTTCCAAGCCAAATTTTTTCACCCGGTAGCCGATTTGGCGCAGAGTAAGGCCCAGCTCGGCGGCAGCGTGAGACTGCACCCAGTTGTTGCGCTCCAGGGCGGCCACCACCTCTTGTTTTTCGATCTCCTCCAGGCGGGAAAGCTGCTGCTCCTGGGTTCCGGCGGCCTCGCGGTAGAACAGGAAAGAAGGCAGGTCGTCAAGGCCTATCTCCGGAGTGTTGGTCAGCAGGACCAAACGGCCGCAAAGGTTTTCCAGCTCAGCCACGTTGCCCGGCCAGGCATAGTGGGTGAGCACGCTCTGGGCCTGGGAGCTGAGGCGCGGGGCCTGGACCTCGCGGTTGCGGGCCAGAAAATAATCGGCCAACAGAGGAACATCGGCCCGGCGCTGGTGCAGCGCGGGCAGATGAATAGGCATCACCCCCAGGCGGTAGAAAAGATCCTGGCGGAAGGAGCCCTGGGCCACGTTGCGCTCCAACTCCTGGGTGGAGGAGGCCAACACCCTGACCTGGGCCAGGCGTATCTCGCCGCCACCGGCGGGCTCGTATTCGCCTTCTTGCAGCACCTGTAAAAGCTTGGCTTGCAGGGGCAGACTGAGACTGCCTACTTCTTGAAGATATAGAGTACCTCCGGAGGCCTGCTCCAAAAGGCTGCCCGTGGGAGAGCCCGCGCCGGCCGAGCGTCCGAAAAGCCTCCGCTCCAATTCGGCCGGCCCCCAAGCCGAGCAATCCAGATGTAAAAGCGGGCCGCCCCGGCGATGGCTGAGGCGATGAATTATTTGGGCGGCCAAGGCCTTGCCCACTCCCAAGGGGCCCAGCAACAAGACCGTGGCCTCGCTGGGGGCTGATTTGCTGATAAGCTCCTGAGCCCGCACCATGGCTTCGCTTTGACCGGGCACAAAAAGATGTGTGGCCGCCGGGTCCAGTTCGGCCGCGTTTTCGCCGGAATGGCGTCGAAGCGATAGGTCGCGGTGCAAGGCCAGCACTGAACTGGCCAGTTGAGCCGCCGCGTTCACCAAACGCCGGGCGCTGCCATGGTCCGGGTCGGGCTTGCCGTCGCGCAGGGCGGCCACCAAGCGGCCGGACTCGCGCCCCAAAGGCAACAAAGGGGCGCCGATGACATGACTATGGTTAACCGCGTCCGGCCCTAGGTCGTGGTCCTGGCCCAGGCCGGTGGCCACCCAAGGCGCATCACCCGCCTCCCAGAGCCAGAAACGGGCCCCGCGTAGTTCCAGGGCCTGGTCCAGCCGTAGGAGGATTCCTTCCAGCACCGACTCCAGGTCAAGGGCCTTTTCCACCAGGCGGGCCATGTCCAAAACGGCCTGGCATTCTTTCTCAGACGGTGAAACTATCATGACCCTTTGGTCTAGCAAATAATGTGCCTTGCCGGGCCCGAGAGAAAAATAGCTCTAAGCACTTGCTTTACGGTGACTTTCTCCGGCAGCCTTTCACCAGGCGATAAAAAAGTTCCTACCAATTTGTAACTTATGGGAGCTTTTTTGTACCCATAGGTAGGTTTGAGACCGGCAACGGAAAAGTGCCGCATTGCGGAGTAATAACTTAAGTTACTGAAATAAATACTAATAAAACTTATTTCAATTTGACTGCCTTAAGTTGGCAGGGGCCTTGCTATATAGAGGGGCAACCGGCACCCCTCCTCACAGCCGGCGACTACTCCCTCCTCCACACACCCCCCGGCCGGAATGGCCGGGGGTTTCCTTTTGTGCCGCAGTAAGCAGTTGCGCTGTCTAATTTCCTTCCGAAATATTTCCCCGGCCGGGCAGCACCTATCAGTTTTCGGAATGACTATTAATAGGTAAATACCCAAACATTATGAAGGCTTGCCCTTGACATAACTCAGACATGCCCCTATAATCCGCCTACCCGCACGTTTGTTCTTCCCGCCGCCCCATCAGGACGGTACCCCTTTGGCCAGCGCGAGGTGAATCATGCCTCAATTCCCGTGGTTGGAGCATTACGACCCACAGGTGCCCCATAGCCTGGACTACCCCTCCACCGACCTTTATAGCCTCATGCATCAGGGAGTGGCCGGGGTTCCCCACAAAACGGCCATCAATTTTTTGGGCAAGGAGATCACTTTTGCCCATTTATTTTCCTTGGCCGAGGACCTGGCCGGCGGTCTGGCCGCCAGGGGCGTCAAGCAAGGCGACCGGGTGGCCCTGCTCCTGCCCAACTGCCCCCAGTTCGTGATCTCTTATCTGGCTCTGATGCGCCTGGGCGCCACGGCCATGCTCCTGAACCCGCTCAATGTTGAAAGGGAGCTGATCTTCAAGTTCAAGGACTCCGGAGCCCGGGCGGTAATCGCCCTGGACCTTTTGAGCCAAAGGGTGAGCAACATCCGCAAGGAAATCGACCTGGATCTGGTGGTTTACACCGGTTTGCAGGACTTCCTGCCCTTTCCCAAAAACCTGCTCTACCCCATCAAGCGCGCCCTGGATAAAAACCTGCCCAAGCCGGTAAAAGGCCGTGACCGGGCCACCTGGTCCTTCAAGGGGCTCTTGGCCATCAAGGCTCAGGCTCCCAAGTTGGACATTGACCCCGAATCCATGGCCGCCCTGATCTACTCCGGCGGCACCACCGGCATCAGCAAGGGCATCATGCTTTCGCACCGGGCGCTCATAGCCAACCTCATGCAGGCCCGTGCCTGGGTCAACATGGATAAAGATGACTCTCTGCTCGCCGTACTGCCTTTGTTCCATGGTTTCGGCATGAGCGTGTGCATGAACGCCCCTCTGGCCCACGGCGGCACCATCACCCTGCTGCCGCGCTTTGAGGCGGGAGAGGTGCTAAAGACCATAGACAAGACCCACCCCACCATTTTCGCCGGGGTGCCCACCATGTTCATAGCCTTCAAGGAGCACCCGGAGATAGACAAGTGCGACCTAAAGAGCTTAAGAGGCATCTTCGTGGGCGCGGCTCCCTTGCCCTTGGCAGTGCAACAGGAGTTTGAAAAACGCACCGGCGCACAGCTCATCGAGGGCTACGGCCTTACCGAGGCGGTTACGGCCATTAGCTGCAACCCCCTGCATGGCCAGAAAAGACCGGGCACCATCGGCATACCCTTCCCCGACGTCCAATGGCGGATCATGGACCTGGAAAAGGGAACCGATGAGATGCCCACGGGCGAGGCCGGGGAGATAGTGCTGCGCGGGCCGGATCTTATGACCGGATACCTAAATCAACCGGAGCTGAGCTCCTGGACTATCCGCGACGGCTGGCTTTACACCGGTGATATCGGGGTGATGGACCAGGATGGTTTCATCACCATCGTTGACCGCAAAAAAGATCTGGTGATCGTCAGCGGATTCAACGTGTTCCCCAGCGAGATCGACGAGGTTTTGCACCAACATCCGGCGGTGGCCGAGGCCGTGGCCGTGGGCCTGCCCCACCCCACCAAGGGCGAGTTCATCAAGGCCTTCGTGGTGCTGAAAAAGGGGCAAACCGCCACCCCGGAAGAGATCCGGGCGTTCTGTATACAAAACCTTTCCGCCTATATGGTTCCCAAAGAAGTGGAAATCCGCGAGGAGTTGCCCAAGAGCATGATCGGCAAGGTTTTAAGGCGCAGTCTGCGCGAGGAGGAGGAGGCTAAATGGGCCGCCCAAAGGAGTGAAGATTAAAATTCTGTAACATTTGACAGTAGCCGGGCCCTAAGGTTTACTTAGTGAAATTGAACAGTGGGCCCACCTGCCCAGGCCAAGGGCCGCAACCAGCATTGCCGGCTCCTGGCCATAATCATAGTGCCTCGCCCCAAAGTTCAGGCGAGGAGAACATTTAGCGAGACATGGGGACAACATGTACAAAGTAATGATCTTTATTGACGGTACCTGGCTCTATCGCACCCTTCCCCGCCTGGCCGAGCAGAGCGGAAAAGGCGAATTTAAAATAGACTACGGCGTCCTGCCCCAGGTGGTGGCCCGGGAGCTGGCCGAGCGCCTTGGCGTGGAGCAAGCGGGCATCGATGTGGTACGCAACCACATCTTCGCCAGCCTGCCCACCAATTACGACCACCAGGACGAAGGGTTGATCACCCGGCAGAACGAGTTTTACAAGCTGCTGCGCGAGGACTACCACTACGAAACCGAGCTGTTCAACATCGACTTCCGCGGCCGCCGGGTACGCCAGGCCGACCGCGACCCCAGCGACAGCTTCCAGCCCAGGGAAAAGTGCGTGGACATAGCCCTGGCCTCCAAGATGCTCTACCAGGCGGCCATGCCCTTTGGCATGGACATCGCCGCCGCCGTGTTGGGCGACCGCGACTTCACCCCGGTATTGCAGACAGTACGCCAGCTTGGCAAGCGGGTGATGCTGGTGAGCGTGCGTTCCTCCTGCGCCCAGGAGTTGGCCGATCCCGAGGACCGCGAGCGGGTCAAGGACTACGACACTCTGTGGATGGACGACCACATCGAAGAGCTGGAGCTGCGCTACGAGCCCCAGTGGCTGGAGTGTCAGTCTCCCGAGCACGAGGGCGACCGGGCCTTTCAGACTACCTACCGCCCCCGCCGGGGCGAGCCGGTCTACTGCGACGCCTGCCGGGCGGCCTATGCCCAGCGCCGGGTCACCAGCGTAACCACCTCTTCATATCAAGAGGACGAGGAGATCGATTACGGGCCCCAGGCCGGGCTGCCGGTGATCGGCGAAACCCTGGAAGGGGTGGTGGAGTTCAAGAAGGAAGACAAGGGCTACGGCTTTGTCACCACCGATGACGGGGTGAGCTTTTTCTTCCACCTCAGCGACCTGGAGGGCCTGGATTTCGAGACCCTGGAAGAAGGCCGCGAGGTTGTATTTGAGGTAAAGACCCTGCCCGTAGGCGGTAAGGCCGGAGCGGCCCAGGACGTACGCTCCATCGAGTATCAAGAAGAGGACCAAGAGCCTTTGGAAGACGACTAGGGGCCGCCAAGCACCAAGCCACATAAATTGTAATCCGATCGCAAGGGGCCTATCCGGGCCCCTTGCTTTTTCTGGGCCTCGCTCAAGCCTATAATGAGGGAAATACTCATTGCATCAGGCTGGAGAAAACCCATGCGCAAATATATTTTGATCGGAGTCGCGGTGGTAGTGGTGGCCATCGCCGGAGCTGTGTACTACGCCTTCAGCAATCTGGACAGTATCGCCAAGGAGGTAATGGAAAAGGCGGGCAGCGAGGCCCTGGGCGTGCCGGTGCGGGTGGCCAGTGTGCAGATTCAGCTCAGCGAGGGCAAAGCCACGGTCACCGGCCTTACCGTGGCCAATCCTCCCGGCTATAGCGACAACTCCGCCCTGTCCTTTGGCCAGGTCACCGTGCAGATCGGCGAAGGCGGCGAGGTCATCAAGCAAATAGTGGCCGTGGACCCCATGGTGCGCCTGGAGCAAAAGGGTGAGAGCAGCAACCTGAAAGAGCTGCAGAAAAGGGCCCAGAAGTCCACCGGCGGTGAGGGCGAGGACAAGAAGGCCTCCTCCGAGGAGGGCGAGGAGCACAAGCTCAATATCAAGCTGTTCAAGGTAACTAACGCCAAGGCCATTGTCACCAGCCCCGAGCTGAAAGAGCCCCAGGAGGTGGTGATCCCCTCCATGGTGCTAAAGGACCTCAAGGGGACTCCCAAACAGATCGCCGGTCAGGTCTTTGACCAGCTTCTGTCCAAGATAATGCAGCGGACCTTGCGAAAAGCCATGCAGCGGGGAGCCGAATCCCTGATCGACAAGGAGGCGGGCAGCGCGGGCGAGGCGGTGAAAGGATTGCTCAACAAGCTTGGCGGAGACTAGAATTCAACCATCTCGACATGACGGGGCCTCGGGCATTGCCGGAGGCCCCGGTTTTTTGCAGAGCTTTTCTAAGCCTGGCCGTGCTGGGCCATGAAATCGCGGAACGCGGCGGTGATCTCACCCAGCATCTCGGGGATGGGCAGCTCGTAGGGGCAGCGTTCGCTGCATTCGCCGCAGTCCTCGCAGTTCTCTTCGGCGTGCAGGATAAAATCCTTGGAAGCCTTGATAAGGTGCTGGGGCGGGAAGCGCCGCGACTGGCTGGTGAACAGCATCACCTTGGGGATGTTTATGCCGTTGGGGCAAGGCATGCAGTAGCCGCAGCGGTGGCAGAAGCGGGTGCCCAACTCGTCGCGGATGCGCTGCATCTCATCCAGGTCGGCCTGGTTCAGCTCGCGCCTCTGCTCATAAAGCCCGGCGATCTCGTTAAGCTCGGAGGTGCTCTGCATGCCCGGTATGGGCAGCACCCCCTCCTGGGCCTGCAGCCAGGCGAAGCACAGATCGGCCCTCTCCAGCAGGCCGCCGCCCAGGGGCTTCATAGCGATGCAGGCCATACCCCGGGCCTTGGCCGCGGCGAACACTTTGCCGGCCGCCTGATCTTCCACAAAGTTGCAGGCGAACTGCACCGTGGCAAAGCGGCCGGTCTCTATGGCCTGAATGGCCGTGTCGGGATGGTGGGAGGAAAAGCCGATGTGTTTTACCTTGCCCTGGGCCTGGGCCTTAGTAAGGGCCTCGTAAGCCCCACCCGGAGCCAGCACGGTTTGCAAGTCCTCGGGCTTGGCCAGGTTGTGAATTTGGTACAGATCGATCCAAGTAGTGCGCAGGGCCTCCAGGCTGGCCTCGATCTCCTGAGTCATCTCCTCGGCGCTACGCTTCATGGTCTTGGTGGCCACAACCACCTGGTCCCGGCGTCCCTCCAGGGCCCGGCCCATCTTGACCTCGCTGTCGCCGTACATGCGCGCGGTGTCAAAGTAGGTGATGCCCTTATCCAAGGCGGCGCGCACCAGGGCCACGCCCTCGTCCACCGTAATGCGGGTGATGGGGATGCCCCCAAAGCCCACTTCAGAGACCATGAGACCGGTTTCGCCCAGAGGAACTTGCTTCATTTCGCCTCCCTTGTTGCCATCAGCGCCGCGCCCAGGGCCCCCACGATCTGGGGCTCATTGGGAACGGAGATATCCACGCCCAAGCGCTCGGACATCAGGGCCACCACGCCGGCGTTCTTGGCCACCCCTCCACTCATTATAACCCTGGGATTAATTCCGATGTTGCCGGTCATGGCCGCCACCCGGTTGACCACCGAGCGGTGCAGGCCCTTGATGACCTGGTCTATGGGATGATTCTTGGCCACCAGGGAGACCACCTCGCTCTCGGCAAACACGGTGCACACACTGGAGATGCTCACCTCGCCGTCCGCGGCCAGGGACAGCCGCCCCAGGTCGTCCAACCCCACGCCCAGCTTGGCGGCCATCACCTCCAAAAAGCGGCCGGTGCCCGCGGCGCACTTGTCGTTCATCACAAAGTCGACCACCTTGCCGTTCTCGCCCAGGCGGATCACCTTGGAGTCCTGTCCGCCTATGTCGATGACCGTGCCCACGTCCGGGAAAAGGGTGTGGGCCCCCAAGGCGTGGCAGGATATTTCGGTGATCTTCTTGCCCGCAATGGGTACGGCGGCCCGGCCATAGCCGGTGGCCACCACAAAAGCAAGGTCGTCCCGGCCCAGCCCGGCCATGGCCAGGGCCGCGTCCAAGGCGGCCTCGGCCGCGTTGGTGCTGTGGGCCCCGGTCTCGGTGACGCTCCAGCCCAAGAGTTTGCCGTCTTGGTCGATAACCGCCGCGTCGCTGCTAAGAGAACCTACGTCTATTCCCGCGAAGTAGCTCATTGTGCGCTTTCTATAATGCTTGGCTTAGTAAGCCAACTGCTATCACTCTTGGTTCGCCCCCCGCCCGGCATTACCCTTCCCGGCATCGCCCCACCCGGCACAGCCAGCCGCCGGCAGACAAGGCGGCCCAAGGCTTGGGCCCCCAAAGTTGGTCTCTCCGGGAGCCACCACGGCTGGTGGAGGCAACAAATTTTTCAACCCGTTTCGCCTCCAGCGGCGCGCTGGGGCGAGCGAGGAACGGAGGCGTAGCCGAAGCTACGTCGAGGTCCGAGCGCCGCCCGCAACGCAGCATAGCCGCGCCTGGCGCAGCCGGCGCTAGCAGGCCGGGGCCTCGTCCATTTTAAATGCCTTAAACATGATGCCGTCGGCCACCATGCCCGCGCCGTGGGAGGTGGCGTCGATGATGTCCCCGTCGCTCCAACCCAGGTCGCGGAGATTCTGAGTGTCCTCGGCGCTCACCTCATCCGGAGTCTTGATGGCCTTGAGCACGAACAAGAGCATGGCCTTGTCTTTTTCTCCCAGGGGCGCGCTCTCCGGATCGGCCAAGACCTTGGCTGCCGCGTCCTCGTCCATTATGCCTATGGCCTTGAGGATTTCTTGGTTCAGGGAGATGCAGTAGTAGTATTTCAGTTCTTCGGCCACCAGCATGCGTATCAGAGCCAACAGGGGCATGCTCAGGTTGGGGTGCTCCCGGAAGTAGCCGAGGGATTGAAGGCGCGCTCCAATCAGCCCCTGAGAGGAGCTGTACATCTGGAAGGGGGTGGGCACCATACCCAGCTTTTCGAACATGTCGTAGCCTTGTTTAACCTTGCCTTCCGCCTCTTCCGGCGGCACCACCTTGATGATAGGCACGAAATACTCCTTTTAGGTTTTAGTCAGCTTCCAGGGCTTCAAAGAAGGCCTCCAGCCTGGTGAGAGCCTGCTCTTCGCTGAAAAACCGGTAGTCGGTTATGTCCGCCTCGATCACCACCGCGGGGATGCCCAGGCGCTGGCTCAGCAGGCGCTTAAGGTCGTACTGGCCTAGGGAGTAGGGCTTGCAGGAGCGGGCCGAATGCACCACCAGCCCGTCAACTGAGTATTCTTGGACCATCTTTTCCATGAGCCCCAAACGGTGCTCCAAGTTGTTGTTAAGTATAACCAGGGAATAGGTCTTGGCCAGGGACTCCCAGGGCCTCGCCATATCCAGGTGCTGAATGGTCTCGGCCCAGGCGTTGGTGTAGGTGGCGGCCACGAAGTTCATGCCCCGGGCCGCGAACAGCTCGGAGAAGTCGCGCACCTTGTACCACACCGCGATGTTGTCCCACATCAGGCGCTTTTTCTCATTGGTGATGGCCCCGATGCCCTGCTCCACCCGCTGGTTCAGCTCGGCCAGCAGTATCTCGTAATAATCCTGGGCCACCTGCAAGCCCCTGAGGCTCACCACCGGGGCCAAGTGCACAAAGGCGTCAAAGATGGTCATGGGCGCGGGGCGGGCCTGCATGGTCTCAAGGCACTGGCCCCAAAGCTGGCTGGCGGACTTGCTCAACCCGGCCAGGCGTAAAAAGCGCTCCATGTCAAAGGCCTTGCCAGAGGCCTTTTCCAGGACAGGGATCATCTCCTGGATCTGCCCCTTCATGTAGTCTATGTCCGCCTCGGTGATCTGGTCGTAGTTGAAGGGGGTGTCGAACATCACCAAGGGGATGTTCAGGCGGTGGGCCAGCACCTTGTACCAATACACCACGGTCTGGCAGATGTTGTTGGAGCAGAAAAGCAGGTCCGGCTTGGGCAGCTTGCCCGCCGGGGTCTTGCCGCTGAAGAAGTGGCCCAGGTCCACCCGGGCGTAGGAGCACAGGTCCGGCGAGTAGCCCTCTTGCTCAGCCGCCTCGCAAAGCTCCGGCCCCATCTTCTGGGCCCCGCACAGGGCCCCGTGGTTCTCGGGATAGATGGTGTAAAAGTCGAACGCCCGAAGCAGCTCCACCGGCGCCCCGCTGGTCACCCAGGCCACGGGCCGGGCGCCGGGCGCGAAGCGCGACAGATAGTAGTGCCGGGTCATGATCTCCTTGAGCCGCGTGGCGCATTTCAGCGGCGGCCCGAAATCGGGATTGGCCTTGCGCGGCCTGCGCTTGCCCTTGGTCTTTTTGGCCAGGGCCAACATGGCCGGGAACCCCACATCCTTCATGAACTGCAAACGGGCCTTGGCTCCCAAGCTCATGACAGCATCTCCCCAAAGGCTTCCAAACGGGTGGCCGCCTGGCCTCCCACCTCCTGGTTCACATCCACCTCCAGCACCAGGCTGGCCAGCCCCGCCTCTTTTAGCCCCCGCCGCAGCTCTGGCAGGTCGAACAGCTCGGGCTCGCAGAACTTGACCACGCTGAACACCACCCCCTGGGCCCCGCTTTTGCGGGCCAGATCCTTGAGCCAGGCCAGGCGCTCATCCAGCGACGAGCCCCGAGTGCTGCACGGCGGCATGGCTAGGAAACAATCGGCCAAGGCCATGAAAGGATCGCCCGCCCCGGGTGGGGGATAGAGCAGGCGGCGGCTCATGGAGATGAGGTCGTCGTGCACCACCCTCAAGCCCAGGCCGTCCAGAGTGTCCAAAAGATCCGGCGGTCCGGGCAGCACCCCGCTGAGCATCACGGCCGGGCCGCTGTTTCCATTAGTAGTGGGGGCTTGGTCCAGCCAGGCTTGCAACAAGGGGATGTAGTCCTGGGGGTGCAAATACTCCCCTCCCCTGAGCACGCGGTAAAACTCCACCGCGCTCACCCCCAACTCCCCGGCCGCCCGGCGGTCATAGGACTGGGCATAGAGATCGGAAAGCTTGCGGCTCCACTCCATGGCCTGTTCCATGGCTCCCATCGGCTGAGGCCCGAAGATCAAGGTAAGGTCCTTTTCCAGGGCTTGGAGCTGGCTGACGTAAAACCCTTTGGCCGCCGCCGCGAAGGGGGCCTTGGGGTTGTAGAAAAACAGGCTGGGCGCCGGGGCCTCAAGGTAGTCGTCCACCAGTGAGGCCAGGTTTTGCAAGGAATCGCAGGTGTGGGGGAACAAGATGGCCCCCACCTCGTCCATGCCCCCGGCCAAGAGCAATTCCAGCCCCTGGCGCACCACCGAACAGATATAGGGCTGCAAATGACCCTGGGCCCTGGCCGGGGCCAGGGGCGGATCCCACACCTCCATGGGCAGAACTCCGTGGGACCACAGTAGCTCTTTGGGGTATTGGGCGGGAAATGCAGCGCACACCTTGCCGCCGGCGGCCCGCCATTGCTGGGCATACTCGCCTCGGCTGGGAAGCTGGGTTGGGCTCATGGGGCCTCGCTTAACTCGCTATGACCATTTGCCGTGCGGTGGCAGCAGTATAGGTCGGCTGGACCGGCCTTGGCAACTTATGAGTCCGGTTCATTTTGATCGCCGCCCCTTGCGCCGCCCCCTGCCCAGGCGTTGCGCCCGTCATCGCGGATGGCCCCACCCTCGCCGGGGTAGACCACCTTGTCCTCGGCGGTGCTGGGCGAGGTAACCGGCGGCCACATGCCAGGCCGGGGCTCCGGCCCCTCCAGGGCCTCGGCGCAGGGCTGGTGATCGGCCATCACCGGCTTTTGCCGGAGGTCGCTCCCCGGCACGTCCCAGGAGAATTCAATGGCTATTCCATTGGGGTCAAAGGCATATAAAGAATAGATGAAGCCATGGTCGATTACCTCGCTCACCCAGAAATCAGCCGCCTCCAGCCGGTCTTTGATCTCCCAAAGGTCATCCTGGTTCTCCACCCCCATGGACACGTGATCAAATACATAAGGGCCTTTTACCGGCACCCCATGGTCTTTTTCTTCGATGGGTTCCACGCCCGGCCACTCGAAAAAGGCGATGTAGTCATGAGGGCCCAACTCGAAAAAATAGTGGCGGTATCCCGGCTTACCCAGCCCGCCCACCAGGCGCAGGCCCAACAGGTCACGCCAAAAGCGTATGGTGGCCGGCATGTCGCCGGTGGCCATGGCCAAGTGGTTCACTCCTTTGAATCGGATCATGGACGCGCTCCCGGTTCACTGAAGGTTTGACAAAGAGGTTTGCTTCATTTTAACCCCAGCCGAATATTTTATGAAAGTTGGGCCGTAGCGAGAAATAAAGTGGAACCTGTGCCTGGCAAGAACCTTTCCACCTCTGGTGACATTTACCAGTAACCCGAGTTCCCTCGCCCGACAAATCCCCTAAAAATACAGCGGAATTATGGTGACTTGGCCTGTCCAGGCCTATATGGCGGGTATCGGCACGTAATTTGCTTAAACATATACAGAATTATGGCCTTTGCAGGCCCGATGAGTTCGCATGGGGGAATCGCCTAGCCGCTGGGGCTGGGGGGCTGCCATCGCCAGGGGGCCGGGTCTGACCGGGTATGCCCCGCCGTGGTCATGCCCATACCTGCCTGAAAAACCAAAACAATAAAGGGAGGTAACACGATGGGGAAAGCTTTGATCAGGGGAGCGTTATTCACGAGTTTGATCCTGCTTTGTATGGCCGGTACGGCCTTGGCACAGGGGACGCCCATTAAAATCGGGGCCATGTTCATCTCCAGCGGCAAGGTGGGCGGCTATGGAGTGCACGGATGCCAAGCCATCAAATTGGCGGTGGAGGAGATCAACGCCTCGGGCGGCATCCTGGGGCGCAAGGTAAAGGCTCTGTGCGAGGACACCAAACTTAAAAAGGACGTGGTCCTGACCCTGGCCGACAAGTTCGTGAACCAGGAAAAGGTGGATTTTCTCATGGGGCCCACTTCAAGCGGCCTGGCCATGGCCCTATCCGAGTTTGCCAAAAACCACAAAAAGATACTGGTGACCACCCAGGCGGCCACCGACGCCCTCACCGGGGCCAAGCTGCATCCTTACATCTTCAGCACCCTGAGCAACGCCATGATGCACTCCCGCTCCGGGGCCTACCTCATGGCCGCCAAGCCCTACAAGCGCTACATGGTCATCGGCCCGAATTACAACTACGGCCACGCTTCCTGGAAGATGTTTAAGGAGAAGCTTAAGCAACTGCGGCCTGATGTGGAGTTCGTGGGAGAGCTGTTCCCCAAATTCCTGGCCAAGGACTACAGCGCCGAGATCAAGAAGATACAGGAGATCAAGCCTGACGCGGTGTGGTCTCCCCTGTGGGGCGGCGACGCGGTCACCTTCATCAAGCAGGCCCTGCCCACCGGCATTTTCAAGACGGTCAAGTTCGCCTTCCCCTGCGCCGGGGCCTTGGAGGTGCTGGTGCCCATGGGCAAGGATATGCCCGATGGCATCTACGTTTCCTCGCGCTATTTCTTCACCTCGCCCCAGTCGGACCTGAACCGGCGTTTCGTGGCGGCCTATCAGGAGAAGTTCAAACAGTATCCTGATTACATGGCCGGTGAAACCTACGCCGGGGTGTATTTCTTAAAGGCCGCGGTGGAAAGAGCCGGTTCGCTGGACCCGGATAGGATCATCGCCGCGGTGGAACTCGAACCCCTGGCCTGGGATACTCCCGAAGGCTACAAGATCATGCGGGGCGCAGACCACCAGGTGGTGGAGGACTGCCTGTGGGGTGAGACCGCCCAGAACCAGAAGTACGGCTTCTCCATTCCCAAGAACTTCATCGCCATTCAGGGAGTGGAGATTTGCCGTGACCAAGCCGAGCTGAAAGCCGTCAAGGCCAAGAAATAACAGTCTGTCTATAGGCACCTACCTGCTGTGCCGATATCGGCGGCGGGCAACTGATCCCAGCGCCCCAGGCGCCAAAGGATTACCTTGGCGCTTGGGGCGCAAAACCTAAGGAGAGCTTGCCCACGGCCTTCACAACTTGCCGTGATTTTGCTCAGTTGGCCCTGGGAGGCCACATCTCCAATTACGGATTTTTCATGAAGGCCGGGCTCACCCGGCCAAATCCTCTGGAAGCTCGCCTCCGCGCCCAATAAAGCCTTACTCTTCATGGTTAAAAGCTTGACTGCCCACCGGGGGCTGTGTTAAATATTGCCACTGACGTCCATACGCTAAACCCTCTATTGCACTGATAATTGCACGCTTTTCCCAGACGGGCGGGACAGGCGGTCCAATTGGAAGACACGCCGCCGCAAGCAGTGGAAAGGGCGGAGGCCAAACGGCATAAGTGAAATGAAGCTCAAGACATTATTGGCCAAACACAAATCCGCCCTGGTATCGCGGTGGGTCGACGCTATTGTGGAGACCTATCCGTCGGAGACCGCCAAGTTTCTGAAAAACAAAAAAGATCAGTTCCATAACCCGGTGGGGCACACCATCGTGGCGGAAACGCAAAATTTGTTTGATCAGGTGCTGGAGGGTGTTGACCGGGAAAAAGTGACCCCCTTCTTGGACCGTATCATCCGCATCCGGGCCATCCAGGAATTCACGCCGTCTCAGGCCGTTTCTTTCGTATTTTCGCTTAAATATATTATACGAGAAATAGTAGGCCCAGAGATCGACAGCGAAGAGCTGGATCAGGAGCTTGTGGATTTGGAGGCGACTCTGGACTTCATGTCTATGGTCGCCTTTGACATTTACATGTCCTGCCGGGAGCAGGTGTACGACATTAGGGCCAAGGAAGTGCAGCAGAACGCCTTTCTGTTGCTCAAGCGGGCCAATTTGTTAGTGGAAAAGCCCGGCCCCAGGCCGGAAGACTCGTGACGCCAACTAACCAAGGCTAACCGAAACGAGGTAGCAGTAGAATGATTGGTTTCCTATTCAGCCTAGTCGCCGTGCTGGTGCTCGTGGGGATAGCGCTGGTGGGTGTGGGGGGCCTTGGTCTCAAGGTTCTCTTCGGGGTGGTCATCCCCTACGCGGCGGTGCTCACCTTCTTCGCAGGGCTGGTCTACCGTGTAGTGGACTGGGCCCGCTCGCCGGTGCCGTTCCGCATTCCCACCACCTGCGGACAGGAAAAATCCCTGGCTTGGATCAAGCCCAACAAGATCGACAACCCCTGTAGTGGCGGCGCAGTCGTGCTCAGGATGATCTTCGAGGTGCTTACCTTCCGTAGCCTTTTCCGCAACATGAAGCTGGACTACCGCGAGGGGCCCAAAATTCGCTACAGCTCGGAGAAATTCCTGTGGCTGTTCGCGATGATGTTCCACTGGGCCTTCTTGGTGGTGATCCTCAGGCACCTGCGCTTTTTCACCGAGCCCATTGCTCTGTGGCAGCAGACCTTGGAGCATCTGGACGGCTTTTTGGAGTTCAACCTGGCTTCCTACGCCATCGGGCTCCCCACCATCCAGATCAGCGGCCTGGTGCTGTTGGGCGGCGTGACCTTGCTGCTGCTCAGGCGCATCGTCATCCCCGGGGTTCGCTACATCTCCCTGGCCGCGGACTGGTTCCCCCTGTTTTTGATCACCTTCATCTGTCTTACCGGCATCCTGGCCCGTTACGTGGTCAGGTTGGACGTGGTCAAGATCAAGGAGCTGGCCATGGGCCTGGTCTCCTTCCATCCGGTGGTGCCCGACGGAATCAGCGTATGGTTCTACATCCACCTCTTCCTGGTATGCGTGTTGTTCGCCTACTTCCCCTTCAGCAAGCTCATGCACCTGGGAGGCGTGTTCCTCAGC
>JAHLLJ010000048.1 GCA_020444205.1 Deltaproteobacteria bacterium
ACAGGGGCATCACCGCCCCGATGTAGCGCTCGGGCATGAGGATGGAGGCCCTGACGAATGGTTCCTCGCAATAATCTATGCTGGCCGGGTCAGGGTAGTAGGCCGGGTTTTCCACCTCCAGCTTTTCCCCGTCCTGAAGGAAGATGTTGTAGCGCACGCTGGGAGTGGTGAGGATCAGCGACAGGCCGAACTCGCGCTCCAGGCGCTCCTGGACTACCTCCAGGTGCAACAGGCCCAAAAAGCCGCAGCGAAAACCAAAACCCAGGGCCTGGGAGGAGTCCTTTTGATAGATGAGGCTGGCGTCGTTGAGCTTGAGCTTGTCTAGGGCGTCCACCAGGTCGGGGTAGTCGTCGGTGGCCACGGGGTATATGGAGGAGAAAACCACCGGCTTGGCCTCGCGGAAGCCGGGCAAGGGCTCGGCCGCCGGGTTTTCAGCCTCGGTGATGGTGTCACCTATGTTGGTGTCGGCCACGGTCTTGACCCCGGCCAGCACGTAGCCCACCTGCCCGGCTCGCAGCTCCTTTTTAGGCAGGCGCTTGACCTGCATGATACCCGCTTCCTCGACCTTGTAGGTGGCCCCGCCGTGCATAAAACGGATGCTCTGCCCCTGGCGCAGGGTTCCCTGCATCACCCGCACGAAGATCACCGTTCCCCGATAGGGGTCGTACTGGGCGTCGAAGATAAGCGCCTGGAGCGGCGCGGCGGGGTCTCCGGTGGGCGGGGGAAGCAGATCCACCACCGCCTCCAGCACCGCGGGCACGTTCTCGCCGGTCTTGGCCGACACCGCCACCGCCTCGTCGCCGTCTAGGCCCAGCTCCTCGTTTATCTGGCGGCGGGCCTCGGGCACGTCGGCGCTGATCAGATCGATCTTGTTGATGACCGGCACCACCTCCAGGTCGTGCTCCAGGGCCATGTACAGGTTGGCCAGGGTTTGGGCCTCCACCCCCTGGGAGGCATCCACCACCAAAAGCACCCCCTCGGCCGAGGCCAGGGCCCGGCTGACCTCGTAGGAGAAGTCAACATGCCCGGGAGTGTCGATGAGGTTCAGCTCATATTCCTCGCCATCGGAGGCAATGTAAGGCAGGGTTATGGCCTGGCTCTTGATGGTGATGCCCCGTTCACGCTCCAGATACAGGCTGTCGAGCATCTGATCCTGGAACTCCCGCTCGCTCACCACCCCGCATAGCTGGATGAGCCGGTCGGCCAGAGTGGATTTGCCGTGGTCGATGTGGGCGATGATGGAAAAGTTACGGGTGTGGGCCTTGTCCGCCACGTTTACCTCATAAATTTAAAGGATTGTGCCAGGGTGAGCTTAACCCGTGTCAGCGGTTTCGTCAAATCCCCTGGGTGGTTGCGCCGTGCTTATCAGCATGCCCCTTGTTTTACTATCACTAATATTTTGATTGATAATTTATTTTAAATCACAGTAAAATGCTTTTGAACATGTAAGGCCCATGCCAATTCCTGGAGAGTAGCCATGACCATGGAGACTTCTGCTCAAGATAGCCAAACCACCTCCACCGCACCTCCCCCACCCTTGCAAACGGCCTTGTTGGTGGATGAAAGCGGTTACCTTTCCTCCCACAGCCTGGCGGTGCTGGGATTTCTGGGCTACACCCCGGCCCAAGCCCCCAAACGCGTTAACCTGCTCAGCCATTTCGCCCAGTGGGACCGTCAGCGCGCGGGCGTGGCCCTGGGCCAGAGCCTTACTACCGGCAAGCAGCATCAGAGCATCTACACCCTGATAAGGGCCGACGGCCGCTGTTTTCCGGTGCGCCTTACCTGCGCCCCCTGCCACTGCTCCGGTCGGCCTTCGGGGCTGAAAATTTCCCTGGATTGCCTCTGAGATTTAAAAAAAGCGTTACAGCCTAAAACCGCCTAAGCGCACTGATCTTCCGGCATAAGGGCGGTTTTATATTTAGGGGGACGCCAGCCGGGTGGGACCAAGCGCTGGGCCATGAGCTCACACAAGGCGTCCATGGCCTTGGTGTTCAGGCCGTCCTTGCGCCGGATGAACACTATGGATATCCAGGCCAGCTCCGGGGGCAGGTCGTGGGCGGCCAGGCCGGCCTTGTAGGCCGAGACCTCCGCCACCGAGCGGGGCAGCATGGACACTCCCATGCCCGTGGCCACGCAGCCCAGGATAGCCTCCAGGGTGTCGAACTCCATGGTCCGGTAAGGCACCAGGCCCTCCTCGCGCAGCCAGTACTCCATGCGGGTGCGGTAGTGACATTGCCCCTGAGGGCAGACCAAGGCGTTGCGATAGGCCTCTCCTGGAGGCGGGTCGACTCCCGCCTGGGTCACCAACACCAGCTCCTCCCAAAAAGCCTCCTGCTGCACCAGCTCGGGCCGGTTCACCGGGCCGGTGACAAAAGCGCCGTCCAGCTTGTATTCCAGCACCTGGTCCATGAGGTCGTGCAGGCGGCCGGTGTTCAGGTTGATCTCCACCGCCGGGTATAGCTTGTGAAAGGCGGCCAGCAGGCCGGGCAGGCGCACCGCGGCGGTGGAGCCCAGGGAGCCCAGGTTGAGCTTGCCTCCCACCTCGGCCTGCTCGCTCAACGCCTTTTGGGCCTCCTCCATCAGGCGCACCGCCTTTTGGGCGTACTGCAGCAGCAGATCCCCGGCCGGGGTAAGGCTCATGCCCCGAGGCATGCGGTAAAAAAGGCTGACCCCCAGCTCCTCCTCCAGCTTGCGGATGCGCGCGGTCACGTTTGATTGCACGTAGTTCAGCTTTTGGGCGGCCTTGGACACCCCACCCTCCTGGGCCACGGCCAAGAAAATCTGTAAGGAACTGAATTCCATGCCTATCCCCCGACATATCACCAATAGTGATCGATACAACCACTATAAATCATTGGTAATAATTATATTACGGGGCTAGGCTCGGAACAAGGTTGGATTGCATTGCGCAACCGGCACTGAAAGGAGGATTACATGCATTACCTACCCACCGACGCTTCCCTGCTTTTCGTTATGGGCCTGGTGGCAATGCTGGCCGCCATGGGCCTGGCGGCTCTGGCTTTTCGGTTGCTGCTGCGGGTGATGCGCGAGATTAACCACCGGGTCAAGATCCGGCGAATCCGGAGTTCTTCCCAATGCCCTCATAGGCCGTTGGACCGCTCCGTGGGGCCGCCACCCCGCGAACTTGCAAGCTCCTAAATGCTATGTTAGTATAAATAAAGAAAAAACTGGCACGCCCCTTAAAACCCTAAGCGCAAAGTCAACGCTTATAAGTCTTCTCCATCCTTTCTGAGCAATGGCCGGAAGGGGTGGAGTTTATTTTTTTGGGGCTCGGCACCGTCACCGGGACGGTGCCAAACACTTAAGCGGCCGACAGCCTGCCCGGCATGCGGCCACGGAAAAGGAGACTTTAAAATGTGCACCATCTGCGGACATTTTGTCCAAGGAGGCCACATCTGCTCGAGCGACATCTACGACATGCTTAAAAAAATGGACCACCGGGGACCCGACACTCACGGGGTCTATTTGGACAAGCAGACTCACCGGGCGCAAAAGGTTGATGATTTGCGCCAGGAACTCACCCATGATTCCCACATCGCCCTTGGACACTCCCGCCTACGCATCGTGGGCCGGGAGCAGAGCACCCAGCCTTACGTCTCTTGCGACGGCCGGTTGGCCCTGATCCACAACGGCGAGATATACAATTATCAAAAGCTTCGCAGCCTGCTCTACAACAAGCACGAAATAAAGACCACCAGCGACTCCGAGGTGATCGTCCATCTGTTGGAGGAATCCTACCGGGGCGACCTGTTGGACGCGGTAAAGCAAATCGTGGGGCTTTTGGACGGCATGTACGCCCTGGCGGTAACCGACGGCGAATCGGTGGTGGTGGCCCGCGACCCCATTGGCAAAAAGCCCATCTACTACATTCAAAACGGCCCGGCCACCTACTTCGCTTCCGAGAAAAAGGCCCTTTGGAACGGTCAGGACGAGCCGGTGCGCCTGAACCCCGGCGAGCTCTTGTGCATAGACGACAAGGGGCCCAGGGTGGAAGAAGGCTACCATTTGGAGATGCCCCAGATCGACATCGTGGACTTCCGCGAGGCGGTTCAGGAGTACAAGAAGGTGCTCACCCGCGCGGTGTCCAAGCGCCTAACCGGGCTCACCGAGTCCACCCTGGGGGTGATCTTCTCCGGGGGCATAGACAGCGTGCTGATAGCCAACCTGCTGATGCGCGAGGGCAAGAACATAGTTTGCTACTGCACCGGCACCGCCGAAAGCGCTGACGTGCAGGCCGCCGAGGCGGTGGCCAAGGACCTGGGCCTGGAGCTCAAAACCTCCATCATCGACGAGGCCATGGTGGAGGCCCTGCTGCCCGAGGTGATTGAAAACGTGGAAGAGAGCGGTCTGTTGCAGGTGGAGGTGGCCATACCCATGTACTTGGCGGCCAAGATGGCCGCGGCCGACGGCATCAGGGTGATGTACACCGGCCAGGCGGCGGACGAGCTGTTCGCGGGCTACCCCTGGTACAACGACGTATTGGCCGAGCACGGATATTTGCGCCTGCATGAGAAGCTGTGGGAAGATATCGGCATGCTCTACACCGACACCCTGGAGCGTGAGGACAAGCTGACCATGGCTCACAGCATAGAGCTGAGGGCCCCCTACCTGGACCGCGACGTGATCCTCACCGCCATGCGCATCTCTCCCCGCCTGAAGCTGGAGGGCTCCGACGACAACCTGCGCAAGCGGGTGCACCGCCAGGCCTCGGCCGAGCTGGGGGTGCCGCCCTACCTGGCCTTCAGGACCAAGGACCCGGCCCAGTCCGGCTCGGGCATCCACCAGATTATCCAAAACATCGCCTCGGAAAAGGCCGGTGCCGTGGAGGACAAGGTGGTGGACAAGAACATCGCCAGGGACAAGGGCAGCCTTTACCGCTACGGTGACGAATATGAGCACTACGGCGAGAGCCAGGCCCGGTTCTATCTACAGCAGATCGAGGACGACATAAGGCAGCGCTTCATACCGCCTTTCCTGGACTGCGAGACGTCCCACGCCCCGGCGGCATAGGCAAAGGAGGAGCATGCGCATAACCCTGGCCCAAATAAACTTCGACCCCGATGACGTGGAAGGGCATATTCGACGGCTTAAGGGGATCATCTCCAAGGAGCGCGACAGCGACCTGATCGTGTTCCCCGAGCTGATTTTGCACGGCCACCCTTCCCAGGTGAAGCCCGAGGGATTTCTCTACCGCAAGGTGAAGTGCGTCATTACCGGCGCGTCCCAGGATATTTACCGCCACGTTAAAAAATGCGGGGCCAGGGTAGTGCTGGGCGAGCTTAAGCGCAACGGCGACGAGTTTATTAACCAAGCCACTTATGTGGATGCGCGCGGCGCCAAAAGCTACGCCAAGACCCACGTGCACTGGACCGAGCACTTCCGCCCCGGCGGGAGGCTCAAAGTTTTCAGTACCCCCATGGGCCGCATGGGGCTCAACATCTGCTATGACTCGGCCTTTGACGAGGTGTGGCGGGTGTTGGGCCTCAACGGGGCTCGCCTGGTGGTGAATATCTCCGCGGTGCCCGCCCATTTCCCGGTGCCCTACATGCGCCGGCGCATGCAGGCGGCCGCGGTGTTCAACCAATACTTCGTTGTCTACGTGAACCGTCCCGGCCCGGTGTTCTCCGGGGGCAGCGCGGTGTACGACCCCCACGGCGACGAAGTGTTGGCCCTGGGCGGCGGCGAGGAGATCACTCAGGTGGAGCTGGACCTGGAGCAGGCCGAAGCCTGGCGCGAGGAGGAGATCATCTTCCCCAACCGCCGTCCCCTGCTTTATCGCCGGGTGGCCAGCCGCAACAAGGAAATTCCCGGCCCGCGCAAGAAGCCGCACCTCAAGGCGGTGGGCTAGGCAAAGCCGGCAAGCAACACCGCCATCCGCTTTCCAACCGGCCATCTCTTTGGTTAGAGACGAAGCTAAAAAGATAGATCCAAGCGGCATAGTCGGGGAGTGTCAGGCAAGGCGGAAACGAGCGAGGGGCGCAGGGGGAGAAAAAACTACCTCGAGGACCGAGCGATGTTGGCAACGCCCCATGGCGCTTCCTGGTGAAGCCGCCTATCGCGGCCCCAAAGTGATGTCGCCGTAATAGGCGATGGCTTTATGCGAGGTATTGTCCGAGTCGGTCATCACCGCCACCGCCCCTATGGCCGGCGGCTCTTGCCCAAAACAACGGCGAAAATCAGCGGCCAGGTCCCGGCGGTGGCTCACCCACTGCCCGGCCTGGCCGTCGCCGCTGTTCACGGCCATCATCATCACGTTGTCTCCGGCAAAGGCGTTGGGCCATACGCGGCCCACGGGAAGCTTGTTGGCCCACACATAGTTGATGGCCCGGGTGTTCCAAAACCAAAAGGAAGGAAACACCACGTAGACCCGGGCGGCAAAATCGTCCCCCGCCTTGTTTAGCCCATGGCCTTTTGGCAAAATCCCCTTGATCTTCCAGGACCAGGAGAGCATGGGGGTTTGGGCTGGATCAGCCTCGATCTTTTTGATCAGGGCCGAGGCGCTGCCCTGGCTCACCGCCTTGAGCACCTTGCGGCCTTGAACTTCCGTCAGGCTGTAGCTGGTCAGGCCTTGGAACTCCTCGGTCTCCCAACCTTGCAGGTCGCCCGCGCTGAAGTTGCCCACAGTCAAAACACCAGCAGCCGCGCCCAAGGCCAGGGCGGCCATTAGCAGCAATCCGGCCCCCAGCAGGCGTTTCACCTCTGGGGAGCCTTGTCCGGGCCTTTGGCTACCAGGCCGGTGCAAGAGCAGTGGATCAAGGCGCCCTCCCAGGGGCCTCCGGGGCTCACCGCCGCGCGCATGACCTCCCAGCCCGAGCACCCCCGGCACAGCAGACGCTCCTTGCCCAGGCAAGGAGGAGCATCGGCACGGTGCAATACGACAAGTGTGGTCTGCTTTTTCATGGTGTTAATTTTAGCATTGCCACCCATCGCTGGCTTCTACTTTAGGATTTCTTGTGGCGAATCGTGAGCACCAGACGCAGATGGCCCTTGGTGTGGGGCACCCGCAGGGAAAAGCCCATTTTGGGGCTGGTCATAAGAGCCCCGTTGTGAGGCGGCTGGGCCGCGGCCTCCTGGGCCAGCTTGAATATCTCGGCCAGGGCTTCCGGCGGGTAGGCTCCCCGGCTGGCCGCCTCCACCAGTTGGCCAACCTCGGGCCGGGTGGTAAGGGCCTGGTCCGTGGTGGCGCTCAAGACCCCGCCCGGCCCCGTGGCCTTGATCATCATCACCGGGCCGGATTCCTGCCCCAGGCCTTGGGGCAGGCTGACCCACAGGATTACCCCATTTACTGGTTTCTTGTACAGCAGCTCTCCCTCATGCGGGGCCGGCGCCTGGCTGAAGCCAAGTTGGTTGAGCAAGGTGGGTATGGGCTCCTCGGCAGGCGAGGAGCAGGCAACGGCCAGCAACAAGACCGCCAAAATAATCAGACAGGAACGCACTCGCAAGGCATGGCCTCCCGGGGTGAAGGCTTGCAAATATCCTGTCTAAATATACACCCGCCCGGTCCATGGGGCAGGGTATGGACCGGACGGGTAAGGGAGGCGTAGTAGACGGCTAGCTACTCAGCCCACCGCAACAGTTTTGGCCATTCCCCCGGCACAGCCGGGGAGTGTCAGGCAAGGCGGCGGCGAGCGAAAACCGCAGGCGTATTGCTAATACGCCGAGGTCTAAGCAACGGCGCCAACGCAGCATGGCGCTGCCTGGCGAAGCCGGAACCGGCACAGCCAGACGCCGCAGGGCAAGGCGGCAGGCGAACGAGGGACGCAGGCGTATATGCCAATACGCCGAGGAGGCGCGCGACGCCCGCAACGTCGCCATGCGGGGTCTGGCGAAGCCGGGCGCCCGGCTCGCCCTAGCCATTGCCCTCTGCCAGGAACATCTCCTTAAGCTTGTACTTCTCCACCTTATAGGTGGGTGTCTGGGGCAGGGCCTCCACAAAGCGCAGATGACGGGGACGCATGTAGGCGGGCATCTCCCGCTCCAGCCAAGGCCTCAGCTCCAGCTCATCCAGCTCGTGCCCTTCGTCCACCACGATGTAGACCACGATGTCGTCCTCCAATCCCTCGGAGGCGGGCACCGGGAAGGCGGCGGACATACGCACCTTGGGGTGGGTGTTGACCACGTCCTCCACCTGGAAAGAACTGATGTTCTCTCCCTTTACCCGGATGAAACCGCCCATGCGGTCCACAAAGTAGAACATGCCCTTGTCGTCGTAGCGGGCCCCGTCGCCGGTGTGGAACCAGAAATTGCGGCTGGTGGCCACCGTGGCCTCGGGCTTGTTGAAGTACTCGTTGAGCAGCACGTAGGGCAACCGAGGCCTGAGGCAGATCTGGCCGTACTCTCCCGGGCCCAGCTCCTGGTCGTGTTCGTCCAAGATGGCCACCCGGTGATGCATGCAGGCGTTGCCCATGTAGCCCTTGGGTATCTCCTGGTGGCCGGATATGATGGGCATGCCCAGCTCCTGGGCCACCTGATACACCTCCTCCTTGGAGTAGCCCTTGGCGAACTCCGGGGGCGTGCCGCCGCTTTCCACCGACTCGTCGATGATGCCCGCGCACACGTAGCCCACCTCGGTGGCCCCATAGCCCACGTTAACAAAGTCCAGGCCAAAGCGCTGGGCGAACACATGATGGTACTCGGGCAAGGGCTGCATGTGCACCCGGCGCAGGGTGTTGTCGCGGTCGTCCGGCTTGGGCTCGGCCTTGAGCAGCCAAGGCATCATCACGTCCAGCAAGAGAGCCACGCTGGCCCCGCTGGTCTTTATGCGCCGCCAGAAATCGCTGGCGCTGAAACGGTCCCACAGGGACACGGTGCAGCCCCGCCAGGCAGCCCGGCCCACCAGGGAGAAGGCCCCGCCGATGTGGTACATGGGCAGGTCGCAATAGACCACGTCGTCCGGGTGCAGCATGCGCACCCCGTAGTAGCAGTAGTTCTGCAGCCAACGGAACGACTGCACCACCCCCTTGGGCGGTCCGGTGGTGCCGGAGGTGTAGACGATGTTGGCGGTGTCGAAGAAATTCAACTTCTCGCCGGGATTGGAGGGGTTGCCCTCCAACAGGTCATTAAAGGAAATATCCTCGAAAGGCGGGTCCAGGCGCAGGCCGGCGTTTTCAGGGTTGTAGTCGTGCTGCTCCTGGGTGGGGCGATGGACCACCACCTTGGTGAAGGGGAGATCGTCCTTCACCTGGTTGAGCAGGGGCTCGCGGCCGCTCTCGGTAATGAGTAGCTTGGGCTCGGTGTCTTGCAGCTGGTAGGAGAGCAGGCGGCCCTTGTACAGGAAGTTGATGGGGCAAAACACCGCCCCCAGCTTCCACAGGGCGTACATGCACAGCACCGTGACCCAGGGGTTCTTGAGGAACAGGCTGACCCGGTCGCCCTTGGCCACTCCCATGCCTCTGAGGTTGTGGGCCACGCAGTTGACCAGACGGTTGAATTGGGCATAGGTGTAGGAGGCATCCTCCTCGCCGTAATAGATGAACAGCTTGTCCGGCTGGGTGGCGGCCCAGTGCTCCACCTTTTCCACGATAAGGCCCATGGCCTCGAATTTTTCATTCAGCTCCCGGGTATCCATCGGTTGCTTCTCCTGGGTTGGCCCGGCGCCAGGGGCGGGCGGGCGTTTGGCTACTCTTCCTCGGATGCCAGGTACTGCATGAGATCCTGATAGGTATTGGGCAGCTGGGGAGAGAATCGCAAATAACTGGAAGTGGGGTAGCGCATTCCAAAGCGGTGGGTGTCCTCCAAGCCGGTTATCACCTCCTCAAGCTTGTTTGCCGGGATGGTGAAGGCCATCTCGTCGTCCTGGGTCAGGGCGAAGATGCGGTCACCCGCCCCGCACACCACCATCTGGCACTCACCGGTGATAAGCGCCTTGCTCACATAGGTGCCGCAGCCCACCGCGCCCACGCTGTTGGTCACCACCGGGTCGCCGGTCATATAGATCACCGCCTGCACCAGACGCATCATCTGGGCCGGGTTGCCGTAGATGATCACCAGCTGGGGCTCGAAGTCAGCCTCGGCCAGGGGAGCGACCATGATGTACTCGTAGCGGCCGTGCTCCAGCTTGGGCAGGTTGGCCGCTATCTTGGCCCGGGCCTCTTTACTGCGCACCCAGAAGGGCACCTCAGCCTCGCCGGACATGTAGCGGTCCTTGGGAGGCACGAATCCCATGGTCAGGGCCCCCAGGGGGCAGGTTATATCCTCGGAGCCCAAGAGCACCTTCCAGCCGTAGCGCCGGGAAAGGGACACCCCCTGGCAAACAGGCATGGGGTTGCGCTTGTCCTTCATGGCCTCATAGGCCTCGGGAAGCTCCTCGCCCTTTTCCACCATCCTGAGAGCCACGGGGAAGGTCTGCAGGCGCAGGAACTTGTTAAGCTTGTCCGCGATCGTTTCGTAATCAAGCATGGGACTCCTCCTACTAGGCCGCGCTCTCGGGCAGGGCCACTTGGGCGGTGCCCGAGGCGACCTCTTCGCCCCGCTGGTTGGTACATTGCAGATCCAAATTGACCACCGCTTGGCCGTCCAGGCGCTCCTTGGAGGCCACCTTGCCTCCCAGCCACACGATGTCGCCGAAGCGCACGAAACCGCTCAAGCGCACCTCCAGGCTCAGCAAGCGGCCCGCGTCGCCCATCCAGTTGGTCACCGGGTGAGTGAACCAGGCCACCCGCTGGAACCCGACATCCATGGGCAGGGGCGAGCCCATAAGGATGCGCGCCCCGTTGGGCTCCATGTGGCTCATGGCGATGGGTTCGGGCGCGCCGCTGGCCGGATCGATGAAAGCCAGGCCGGGGTTGTCCAACAGGTGCATCAGCTTGGGTCCGTGGGCCAGGGCCGCCCGGTGCCAGGCGATGCCCATGGACCAGGCCACCATGTCCGAAAGCGACAGGGGGCCCTTGATTATCGCGGGCACCTCGTCGCCGGGCTGCACCTCCTCCCAGAAACGCTCTTCAGCGCCCCTGGGATTCTCGGCCCGGATGGCCTCATAGATTTCTTGCAGGCGCTCAGGGCTGTAGGGCTCTCGCTCCGGCACCGCGGGAGAGGCCTTGGCCGAGGCCTCTTTGGTTTTGCCGCCACCCAGCTTGACCTGGGAGCGCATCATGTCCCAGCGGCAGGAGCCAGCCACCTCGCCGTGCTGGTTGCGGTAGCGGATCACTCCCTGCTGGAAAACCCGCATCGGCTGGCCGGGCTTGGTCTTGTCGGCCAGAGGCAACAGCTCGTTGTCCACGGTGAAGCTGTCCCCGGCGCGGATCACCCCGTTCCACTCCCAGCGGGCCCCCACGAAAAAGGCGATTAGCCCGGGCAGGCCCACGATGGCCTGGCCCTCGCACACCGCGTTCAAAAAGGCGGGCGGGGCCAACAGGCCACCCCATTCGGTGGCCGCCGCATACTCGGAGTCGCACCACAGGGGGTTCAGATCGCCCAGTCCTCGAGCGAACTGCGCAATGGCCTCGGGGGTGGCCACCCTCTGGCACACCGGGGCGCTGAGCACCGCGCCTTCCATGCGCTGGCGGTACTTGGCCAGGCCATGCTCAATGATTTGACTGATGTCCGGTCGGCTCACCGGCTCCTCCCCTACTTGAATACGCCTTCAGCGTCCAGGCGTTGGTATTCATCCACGCCCAGGCCCAGTAGGCCCAGGCAGATCTCCTCGGTGTGCTCTCCCAGGCAGGGTGAGCGCTCCACCACCTGGGGCGAGGCGGAGAACTGCATGGAGTGATCCGCGTAATCCACCTGCCCCATCACCGGGTGCTCCCGCCGGGAGAAGTACTGGTCATAGACCAGCTGCGGGTCCTGGCCCAGATCGCGGCCGTCGTTGGCCATGCCCGCGGGCACCCGGAGTGCCTGCAGCAGCTCCATGACCACGTGGTCCTCGCGGTCGGCGGTCCACTCGCCGATGCGCCGGTCCAGCTCTTCGGCCCGGGCCAGGCGACCCTCCAGGGTCTCCAGCTGTGGGTCCAAGGCCCAGCCCGGCGAGCCCATGGCGTGCACCAGGCCCTTCCACTGGCGGTCGTCCAGCACGGTGATAGCCACCCAGCGGTCCTTGCCCGCGCAGGGGTAGACCCCATGGGGCGCGGCCTCGGGGTCGTGGTTGCCCTGGCGCTGGGCCACCCGCCCGGCGAGGGCGTAGTCCAACAGGGCCGGGGCCACGAACTGCACGCTGGCCTCCAACTGAGCCGCGTCCAAGTACACCCCCTGGCCGGTGCGCCGCCGGTGATCCAGGGCGCTGATAATGGCAAACAGGTTGAGCCGGGGAACCAGGTAGTCGGTGTAGGAGCCGTAGGGTCCGCAGGGCTTGCGGTCCGGCCAACCGCAGTGATAGGTCAGTCCGCTGATGGCGGTGAGCGGCACCCCGTAGCCGGGCATGGAGCGCAAGGCCCCGGTTTGGCCGTACATGCAAGAGCTGAGCATGATCAGGTCCGGCTTCACCTGGAGCAGGTCTTCGTAGGCCAGGCCCCACTTGGCCATGACCCCGGCGGTGTAGCTGTCCAGCACCACGTCGGCCGAGGCCACCAGTTTGAGCGCCAGCTCCTTGCCCTGGGGATGCTTCAGGTTCAGGGAGATGCTTTTTTTGCCCGCGTTCTCTCTGCCGAAAAACAGGGAGTTGTCCAGGCCCACTTTGTCGTCCTTGAACGGAGTCATGGAGCGGATGATGTCGGGCCGGGTGCGGGTCTCCACCTTGATCACCTCGGCGCCAAAGCCTGCCGCCCAGGAGGTGGTGAGAGGCCCCACCACTGCCCAGCCGAACTCCACGATGCGCACGCCTTCCAGAATCGCCGCCTGCATTTCCATGGCCTAGCCCCCCCCCTGCCCGCCCAAGGAGGCCAACACCTCCTGATTGTGCTGGCCCAGGGTGGGCGCGGAGCCCCGCACTTGGCAAAGCCCTTGCTCTGTCTTTACAAAGGGCCCGGGCAGGGTGAGCTCTTGCTCATAAGCGGGATGGGCCAGGCGCACCCAGAAGCCCCGCTCTTTCAGCTGGGCCTCGGCCAAAACCCCGGAAGCGTCATTGATGGGATAGACCATCACCCGTCGCTTGACCCCCTCGTCCCACAGCTCCCGCTGGGTGTGCTTTTTGAAAAATGCGGCCACCGGCTCCACCACCTCGCGGTCGATTTGCTCTTGGGGAGTGTGGCCGATGCTGAACTTGGGCCAGTCCATGGCCAGCATGGCCGGGCTGGCCATACCCTCGTCGTCCATCCACTTGCTCAGGGCGGGGTTGCTCACCGCGCCCATCTGGCCACCGAAGAGGTAAAAAGCCACAAAGCCGTCTGCGCAAGGCCAGATCAAGGGAGTGGTGGTGCCCATGGGCGGTATGCGCAGGGCGCTGCCCTGACGCCTGAGCACCCTTCCCCGGGCGTCCCAGAGAATGTGCGAGGCATAGGCCACCCGCTCCAGGGCCTTGAGGGCCGAGACCACCACCCGCTGGCCTTGACCGGTGCGGCCCCGGTGAAACAGGGCCATGGCCGCTCCGGTGGCTGCGTCGGCCCCGGCGTGGAGCCAGGACTGGGGCAGGCTGATGCGCACCGGCGGCCGGTCGGGATCGCCGCAAATGTAGAGCAGGCCCGAAAGGGCCCAGATCACCAGGTCGCTGGCCACAAAGTCGCGGTAAGGCCCGGCGTCGCCAAAAGCGGTGATGGACACCATGACCAGCTCGGGCCGCGCCCGGCAAAGCTCGGCGTAGCCCAGGCCCATGTCCTCCAGGCGTCCCGGAGGGTAGGCCTCCACCACCACGTCGGCCGTGGCCGCCAGCTCTAGAAAGGCATCGCGGCCTTTGTAGGTCTCCAAGTCCAGGACCACGCTCTTCTTGCCGGTGTTCATGGCCTGCCACAGCAGGCCCGCTTCCACGGGGTCCACCTGTGGAGCCATGGGTCCCACCAGGCGGGCAGGATCGCCGCCGGGCGGCTCCACCTTGATCACCTCGGCGCCCATGTCGGCCAAGAGCTTGCCCGCGAACAGGCTCTCCTGGCCCGACAGCTCCAGCACCCGGTAGCCGTTCAGAAATCCCTTGCTCATGGGAGCCACCCCCTCAAATTGCTCCTCTTGCCGCAACGCCGCCCCCTACTGTCCCATCATGGTGTTGGGCAGCCACAGGGTTATCTCCGGCCAGATGATCAACACGGCCAAAGTAAGGACGTCCATGGCCACGAACCAGGCCACGCCCTTGAAGATGGTCTCCAAGGGAATGGTCTCGCCCACCACGCCTTTGATCACGTAAACGTTGAGCCCCACCGGCGGTGTGACCAGGCCGATCTCCAGGTACTTGATCATGATGATGCCGAACCACACCGGGGAGAATCCCAGATGGTCCATCACCGGAAAGACGATGGGCAGGGTGAGCAGCATCACCCCGATGGAGTCCAGGAACATGCCCAGCAAGATGTAGACCAGGCTGATGGTTCCCAGCACCACCAAGGGGTGCACTTGCATGGCTATGATGCTCTCGCAGATGGCCCCGGGCAGGTCGCTGATGCCGATGAACTTGGTGAAGAACACCGCCCCCAGGGCGATGGCGAAAATCTGGGAGGTACTGCGCACCGTGTCGCTCAAGGAGCTTTTCAGAGTGGGCCAGGATATCTTGCCGGTGACCAGGGCCACCACAAAGGCCCCGGCCGCGCCCACCCCGCCCGCCTCGGTGGGGGTGAACAGCCCGAAGTAGATGCCGCCGATGACCAGGATGAACAGGGCAATGATGCCCCAGGTGCCCTTGAGCGAGCGCAGGCGCTGGGTCCAGGTGACCTTCTCGGCCACCGGGGGGCACAGCTTCTTGTTGGCCATGGCCCGCACCACGATCATGCCCATGTAGATCAGCGCCGAAAGTACGCCCGGGATAAAACCGGCGATCAAAAGGCGGCCGATGGAGGTTTCGGTAAGGGCACCGTAGAGGATGAGCAGGATGCTGGGCGGAATCAGCGAGCCGATGGTGCCCGCCGCGGCCACCGCGCCGCTGGACAGACCCTTGTCGTACTTGTGCTCGAGCATCTCGGGGATGGCCACCTTGCCCATCATGGCCGCCGTGGCCAGGGAAGACCCGCTGGCCGCGGCAAAGGCGGCGCAACCGGCCACCGAGGCGATGGCCAGGCCGCCGGGCACCCGCGAGAGCCAGTAGCGGGCGGTCTTGTACACGTCCTTGGTGAGCCCCGCGTGGTGGGCCAGATAGCCCATCAGCAGGAACAAAGGGATGGTGGTCAGGATAAAGCTGGCGATAAAGCTGAAAGGCACCAGGCCCAAAAGCCCCCCAGTGGCCTGCCAGCCCATGATCTGCCAGTATCCGGCCAGGCCCACTATGGTCAGGGCAAAGGCCACGTGCACCCTGAAGGCGATGAGCGTCAAGACTACCCCGACCCCGATGAGGCCGACCATCCAGCTATCCATGGTGCGCCTCCTCGGTGTCCTCGTGGCCCAGGATCACCGGAATCCTCTCCAGGGCGTCCAAAAGCAATTCAATGCAAAAGGCCAGACAGCCGATGGGGATGATCCACTTGCTCATCCACACCGGCATGTCGATGATGCCCGAGATGTACTCGCGCACCTCGGTGGCCATGATGGCCCGCTGCATGCTGTATATGCCGATGAGCCCATAGGCCACGAAACCCACGATCAGGGAAAAGGTGTCCAGCACCGCCTTGAGCCGCGAGGACATGCGCTCGGTGAACAGGGTGATGAACACGTGCTCTTTTTTGCGCTGCACGTAGGCCAGGGGGAAGAAGACCACCGCCACCATGATGAAGTAGCTGTTTATTTCGAACACGGCGGGTATGGGCTGATTGAATACGTAGCGGCCTATGACGTCGGCGGTCACCAAAAACATCATGGGCAGCATGAGCAATATCGCCACGCCGGTTAACAGCCCCACGAAGGGGTTAAAGACGCGGCGAAACCCTGCCAAGATTGCTTGGGCCCACACGGTTAATCCTGCCTGCGATGGGTTGCGGAGCTTGTTTCCCGGCCCCGGAGCGGGGGCTCCGGGGCCGGGCGCTTGCTTGCCTGCTGTCGGCTACTTGCCCCAGGGATATCCCTTGGCCTCGACCTGCTTCTTGTACTTGGCCGCCAGCGAGAGGAACTCCTGCTGAGTTTTGGTGCCCGGCAGGCCCCTATCGTCCATGGCCTTGGCCCAGGCCTCCATGAAGGGCTTGGCCGCGGCCAGCCACTTGCCCCGCTGGTCCTTATTCAGGTACAGGAACTTCATGCCCTTCTTCTCGCCCAAGGGGATGACCTTCTTGCGCACGTCGATGAGGCCCTTGGCGTAGCGGTCCACAAACTCGTCGCTGACTTGGGTGAAGATCTTCTTAAGCTCGGGGCTGAAGCTGTTGAACAGTTGCAGGTTGATGGCCAGGCCGTAGGAGCACAGCTCGCCGGCGTTGATCACGCTGTAGTACTTGATGACGTCCCAGTGCTTGTAGGCCTCCAGGATGAAAAAGTAGCTCTGGGTGGCGTCGGCGGTGCCGCGCATCAGGGCCTCATACACCTCGCCTTGGGTCAGCTTGATGGGAACCGCGTCCACCGACTTCCAGAACTTGGCCCACTGGCCGCCGGCAAAGCGGATCTTCATGCCCTTGGTATCGGCGGGCACGAACACTTCCTTCTTGGTGGTGCCCAGCTGGGTCATGCCGGTCACAAAGGGAGCCAGCACCTTGACGTTGTACTTGGCCAGCTCGTCGACCAGCGGCTTGTAGGTCTTGAACATCTCGCGCATGGTGGCCAGGCCCACGTAGGGGTCGTCGTGGCTGAAGGGCGGATCGCCGACCGTCCACAGAGGGGTCTTGGCCGGGTGGTAGATGCCCCAGGCGCCGCCCATGTCGGCGGTGCGGGCGCCGATGCCCTCCATGGCGTCGCCGGGCTTGAGCAGGGCCCCGGACCAGAAGAACTTGATCTTCACCTTGCCCTTGGAGCGTTTCTCGATCTCAGAGGCCCACCACTTCACCGCCGTGGCCCGGACCCCCTTGGGCGCGCCTTGGGCGGCGTAGCGCAGTACCAGGGTTTTATCCGCGGACCAGGCGGGTCCCGCGCCCAGGCCCACCCATAGGCTCAGGGCCAGGACCAGCGTCACTATGCTGGACAGTTTTACCCTCATGACATTCCCTCCCTCTTGGCCCGGGACGGCTGCCAGCCGTGGCAGGGCCGGTTGACATCAGACCATGCCCCCTTATGGGGACCATCCTATTGGTCGCCGCCAAAGGCGGCGGCGGTTTCAGGCTTCTTCCTGATCCACTTGATGCAGACGCTCGCGCACTTCGGTGAGGTGGTCTTCCAACAGGCTCTGGGCCTTGGCCCTGTCGCCGTTTTCAATGGCCTCCACCAGTAGCTCGTGTGCCTTGACCACCTTGGCCGAGGTCTCCAAGCCCGCCGGCACCCTGGTAAGGAAATCCAGGTGCACCGCCATGATCGATTCCAAGACCATGACGAAAACCGGGTTGCCGGTGGCCTTGGCCAATAGCCCGTGGAACTGAGCGTTGGCCTCGGTGGCCAGCTGTCCCGTATCGATCAGCTTTTGGGCTTGCTCCACGTTGTCCCTGAGCTTTCCCAGGTCTTGCTGGGTGGCGTTGTTCAGGGCGTAGTCCAGGATGATGCGCTCAACCTCCAGGCGGGCCTGAGTAATGGCCTCAATGCCCACCCGCCGCATGCGGAAGGCGTCGATGAATAGGTCGCTGATGCGCCGGAGGATGGTGTCTTTTATGATGGTGCCCCCGCCGCCGCCGCGCTGCACGGTAATGAATCCCGACAGCTCCAGAAGGCGCAGGGCCTCTCGAATGGTCTGGCGGCCCACGTTGAATTGCTGGGCCAGTTGGGTCTCGGGAGGGAGACGGTCGCCCACCTTGAGGGTGCCGTCCAAGATCAATTCCTTGATATTGGCCGATACTTCCTCAAAGGTGCGCTTGCTCTTGACCGGGGAGAAGAGTTGTTGTCTTTCGGTATGGGTTTCTTGGTTCATGTTTCTCTTTCCCCGGCCCGAATGTGCGGCCATATGAATGTCAGACTTTCGTACTATCACGAATACCTGATACGGGTTCACAATGTCAACTATTTTTATTTGTGATTAAATCTAGGTAGTTATGGAGGCCGATCCGGCTTGGCCCCCTGATGAAGCCCCGAACCGGCACGCCACAAAGCGTCCCTAATCAATAATTTTGGGACACTTCGATTGGACCACGCGGGCCTTATCCCTGTCACAATCCGCGCTTTATGAAAGTTGGGTGGCATAAGATTACCGACCAAAATACTCGGGGCGGTCAGTCAAAGGGCACTCTTAATCCGGCACAGCCAGACGCCGCAGGGTAAGGCGGCCCAAGGCTTGGGCTGCCAAAAAAGTTTCAGCGGGAGCTGTCAAGGCTGGTGAAGGCAACAAGGTCCTCGACGCGCTCCGCCCCCAGCGGCTCGCTGGGGCAAGCGAAACCCGCAGGCGTATATGCCAATACGCCGAGGAGGTGAGCGATGCACGCAACACAGCCATGCGGGGTCTGGCGAAGCCGGGCGTCCTCTACTCAAATGCCCCATCCCGCTCTAGAGCATCGTACTCCGCCTGGTCCATGCCCAGCAGACCCAGGCAAATCTCTTTGGTGTGCTCGCCCAGGCAGGGGGAGCGCTCCACCTTCTGGGGCGCGGCGGAAAAAGTAAGGGAATGTCCCGCATAGTCCACCTGGCCCATCACCGGGTGCTCGCGGCGGGCGTAGTGGCCATCAAAGACGATCTGGGGGTCCTGGCCCAGGTCGCGGCCATCGTTGGCCACCCCGGCGGGCACTTTTACCCCTTGCAAAAGCTCCATCACCGCCCGGGCCTGTTGGGGGCCGGTCCAATCCGCCAGGCGCCGGTCCAGCTCCTCGCACCGGGCCAGGCGGCCCTGGGCGGAGGCCAGCTCCGGGTCCAGGGACCAATCCGGCGAGCCCATGGCCTGCGCCATTGCCTGCCACTGCTCGTCGGTGAACACAGTGATGGCTACCCAGCGGTCCTCGCCCGCGCAGGGGTACACCCCATGGGGGGCGGCCTGGGGGTCGCGGTTGCCTATGCGCGAGGGCGACTTCCCGGTCAGTTCTCTCTCCAATAGGGCCGGGGCCACGAACTGCGCGCCGGCCTCCAGTTGGGCCGCGTCCATGTACACCCCCTGGCCGGTGCGCCGCCGATAGTCCAAAGCGGCGGCAATGGCCAGCAGGTTGAACCGAGGCACCAGGTAGTCGGTGTAGGCCCCGTAAGGCCCGCAGGGCGCGCGGTCCGGCCAGCCGCAGAGGTGGGTGAGCCCGCACAGGGCGGTCAGGGGCATGCCGTAGCCGGGCATGGAACGCAGGTCGCCGCTCTGGCCGTACATGCAAGAGGAGATCATGATCAGGTCTGGTTTCACTTTGACCAAGTCCTCGTAGGCCAGGCCCAGCTTGGCCATGGCTCCGGAGGTGTAGCTCTCCAGTACCACGTCGCATTGGGCTGCCAGGTTGAGAGCCACCTCCCGGCCCTGGGGGTGCTTCAGGTTCAGGGTGATGCTTTTTTTGTTGGCATTCTCCCGGGCAAAGAAATGGGAGTTGTTCAAATCCGCCTTGTCGTTTTTAAAGGGGGTGAAGGAGCGGATTATGTCCGGCCTGGTGCGAGTCTCTACCTTGATGACCTCGGCTCCGTACCCCCCCGCCCAGGAAGTGGTGAGGGGCCCGGCCACGGCCCAGCCGAACTCCAAAACGCGTATGCCCTCCAGAATGGCTGTCTGCCCGGCCATGGCTACACCACCCTTTCGGCGCCCAGGGCGGCAAGCCGTTGTTGATTCAAACCCAGGGCGTCGTAGACCTCCTGGTTGTGCTGGCCCAGGGTGGGGGCCGGGCCGCGTACTCGGCACAAGCCCTGTTCGGTTTTAACAAAAGGACCGGGCAGGATCAGCTCTTGGGCATAGGCGGGATGGGCCATCTTAACCCAAAAGCCCCGCTGGGCCAGGTGAGCGTCGGCCAGCACCCCGGCGGCGTCGTTGACCGGATAAACCATGACCCGTCGCTTGACTCCCTCCTGCCAGAGAGCTTGCTGGGTGTGGCGGGCGAAAAAGGCGGCCACCGGCTCCACCAGGCCGTGATCGGCTTCCTCTTGGGGAGTGCGGCCCAGGTCCAGGTTGGCCCAGTCCATGTTCTTCATGTAGGCAGGGGCCATGCCCTCCTCGTCCATCCAGGCGGTGAGGGCCGGATTGCTGAGCAAGCCCATCTGCCCTCCGAAGATGTAGAACACCACATAGCCGTCTGCGCAGGGCCAGACAATGGGCAGGGTGGTGCCCAAGGGCTGGATGGGCAAGCCGCGACCTTGGCGCCGCATCACCCTGCTGTTGGAGTCCCAAAGAATGTGCGAGGAGTAGGCCACCCGCTCCAGGGCCTTGAAAGCCGAGACCACCACTTTCTGGCCCTGGCCGGTGCGACCCCGGTGGAACAAGGCCATGGCCGCCCCGGCGGCCGCGTCGGCCCCGGCGTGCAGCCAGGACTGGGGCAGGCTGATGCGCACCGGGGGGCGGTCCGGGTCGCCGCAGATGTAGAGCAGGCCCGACAGGGCACAGATCACCAGGTCGCCGGCCGCGTAGTCGCGGTAGGGGCCATTATCGCCAAAGGGAGTGATGGACACCAGGATCAGGCCGGGATGCACCGCGCGCAAGTCTTGGTAACCCAGTCCCAGCTCATCCAGGCGGCCCGGCGGCAGGCCTTGGATCACCACGTCGGCGGTGGCCGCGAGCCTCATAAAAAGCTCCCGCCCCGTGCCCCGCTTCAGGTCCAGGGTTATACCTTGCTTGCCCGTGTTCATGGCCTGCCACAGCAGGCCGGCTTCAATTGCGTCAACCTGCGGGGCCTGGGGGCCTAAACGGCGGGAAGGGTCGCCGCCGGGCGGCTCCACCTTGATGACCTGAGCCCCCAGGTCGGCCAACAGTTTGCCCGCGAACAGGCTCTCCTGGCCGCCCAACTCCAGCACCCGATAGCCGCTTAAAAATCCTATGTCCGGTTGAAATACTTCCTCTGTTGCTTTCTCTCGCGGCACTGCTCCCCCCAAAAAAGCAAAGCCCAGGCAGGTGGGCGGATTGACGATGCTAAGCTATTTACTCCCCGGCGGCCAGATTTTTCATCAAGGCCTGGTAGGAAGGCGGCATGTCGGTATGGAAACGCAAATATGGCGTCACCGGATAGCGCAACCCGGCCTTGTCGGTGAACTCCAGGCCCGATAACACCTTGTCCATCTCTCCCATGGGGATGGCAAAGGCCATCTCATCATCCTGGGCCATGGCGAAGATGCGGTCCCCTGCCCCGCAGGGCACCAGTTGGCACTGACCGGTGATGAGCGCCTGGCTTATATACGAGGCGCAACCAATGCCCCCCAGGGCGCTGAAGTTCAGGGGGCGGCCGATGTGATGCACCAGGCTCTGCACCAGGCGCACCATCTGGGCCGGGTTGCCGTAGGCGATGACCATTTGGGGCTCCCAATCAGCCTGGGCCAGGGGCTCGGCAATGAAATAGCTCCCCTGGCCGTGGGGCAGCTTGGGTATGGCCTCGGCCACCATGGAGCGGGCCGCGTCGTCGCACACCCAGTTGGGCACCCCGGTGTGGCCGGACATGAAATCATCGGTGGGCGGGGCGAAGCCTAGGGCCAGGGCTCCCAGGGGACAGACCATGTCCTGGGGCGTCAGGCACACCTTCCAGCCGTAGCGCCGGGCCAGGGTGACTCCCTGGCACACCAGCATGGGGCTGGGCTTCTCAGCCGCCTTGGCAAAGCTGGGGGGCAACTCGCTACGCGAAGCCACCATGCTAACAGCCACCGGGTAGGTGGCCGGACGTATAAACTGATTCAACTTTTGGTTCACATCTTTCAGGTCCATGCCTCACCCCTCCTCAACTAGAGCCAATGCCGTGCTTGCCAACCAGACAATACAGTGATTAAATCTCTACATTTCGTTAGGAATTATAACCCCGGGACACCGGGGGGAGGCAAGCGGGCTCATGGACCAAAATACGCGCGAGATCAAGACCCACTGCTCTTACATGGATCACGGCGGCTGCGGGCTCATCGTCACGGTCAAAGACGGGCGCATCCTCAAGGTCAAGGGCGACCCGGACGGCTGGCTCAACCAGGGCTATGTGTGTCCCAAGGGCTTGGCCTCTCCCAAGCGCCTGGACCACCCTAATCGCTTGCGCCACCCTCTGCGCCGGGCAGGTGAGCGGGGCTCGGGCCAGTGGGAGCGCATCTCCTGGGACGAGGCCCTGGATGAAATCAGCACCCGCCTGGACGCCATACGCCGGCGCGATGGAGCCCGCTCGGTGGCCTTTGGCCTGGGCATGCCCAAGGGCCTGGATCACTTTGCCCAGATACGCCTGGCCAACACCTTTGGCTCGCCCAACCTGGTGGCCAGCCAGGACGTGTGCCACGCCCCCCGGGAGATCACCGGGGTGCACACCTGCGGCTTCTACCCGGTGGTGGACTTCAAGCACCCCAGCGAGCTGGTGGTGCTGTGGGCCAGCG
>JAHLLJ010000049.1 GCA_020444205.1 Deltaproteobacteria bacterium
CATCAGCCGGAGGCACCCCCATGGCCAGGGCAAAGGGGTATCCCACCCAGCCCAGGATCATTTCCAGGGAAAGGTTGAAACCGGCCAGGCCGGTGAGCCAGCCCAGCAGGCCGTTGATCAGGGCCAGGATGCTCAGGAAGCTGAGCAGCAGGGCGGCCACGCCCACCACCAGCTTCACCCCGTCGTTGGACCCGGCGATGATCGCCTCCATGAAACCGCCGTACTTGCCCAGGGCCGGGTCCACCACCTGCCCGGCAGTGAGCGGCTCGCCGGTTTCAGGCTCCATGAGCTTGGCCACCACCAGGGCGGCCGGGGCGGAGATAAGCGAAGCGCTGATGAGATGCCCGGCGATGTTGGGGAAGCTGCCCTTGAGGGTCATCACATAGACCCCCAGGGTGGAAGAGGCCACCGTGGCCATGGCCGCGGTGAGCAGGGTAAAGAACTCACTGCGGGTGAACTTGGGCAAAAAGGGCCGCACCATGCCCGCCGACTCCACCCCCACGAACATCAGGCTGGCCACGCCCAGGGACTCGGCCCCGCTGGCCCCCAGGGTCTTTACGAACAGCCGTGAGAACAGACGCACCACCCGCTGCAAGATGCCCAGTTGGTATAGGGCGGCGGTCAGGGCCATGAAAAAGACGATGGTGGGCAGGGCGTGTATGGCCAGCATGAAGCCTATGTAATGGGGCTCACCGGGCTGATCAGCCAGAGGGCCGAACAAAAAGCGGATGCCCGCCTGGGAGTAGCTGAGTAGAGCCACCATGGCGTCGTTGACCGCCAGCAGGCCGTAGCGCCCGGCGGGCAGGGCGAACACCAACCCCCCTATGGCCAGTTGCAGAGCCAGGCCCCAGACCAAGGTGCGCCAGGCAGTGGGGCCTCGGTGCAGGCCGCATAGCCGGGCGATTAGCACCAGGGCGGCCAGCCCGCCCAGGCTGATGAGGTTGTAGATCCAGGGGGCGTTTTGCATTTCGGCTCCGTTTTTAGTCCGCCTGTGAATATAGCACGGCCACGGGGTGTTAGGTCAGGCCATCCGCTTGCCGACTCGCCGCCCGGGTGTTATCTTCTGGCCCCATGATTACCTTGCACAATGTCAGCAAATACTACGGCAAGCAGGACGTCCTCAAGGAGGTGAGCCTGCACATCGGGCCGGGAGAGCGCTTGGGCCTGGTGGGCCCCAACGGGGCGGGCAAATCCACCCTGCTGGGCCTGATGCTGGACACCGTGGAGCCGGACAGCGGCGAGGTTTTCAAGGCCAAGAACTTGCGCTTGGGTTATCTGCCCCAGGAACTGCTGTCTCTGTCGGGCCGCACCGTGCTGGAGCTGGCCATGGAGACTGGCGACAGCCTGCCCCAGGTGGAGGCCGAGCTGGACGAGGTGCACCGGCTTTTGGGCAAGGTGCGCGACGAGGCCGAGCTGGAGGAGCTGTTGGCCCGCCAGGGTCAGCTGCAAAGCCAGTTCGAGCAGCTGGGAGGCTACGACCTGGAAGCCCGAGCCTCGCGGGTGCTGGCCGGTCTGGGCTTTGACCAGAACCGCCTGAACCGCGACGTGGGCGAGCTTTCCGGCGGCTGGCTCATGCGCGCCGCCCTGGCCCGTCTGCTGCTTTCGGCCCCGGATCTGATCCTTTTGGACGAGCCCACCAACCACCTGGACTTGGAGTCCCTGCTGTGGTTGGAGGGCTATTTGGTTACCAACCCCGCCGCCCTGCTCCTGGTGAGCCACGACCGGGTGTTTCTGGACAAGGTGGCCACCCGCATCGTAGAGCTGGACTCGGGACAGCTCTATTCCTACGGAGGCAACTACAGCCATTACGAGGAGCAGCGGGAGCGCCGCCGCGAGGCTCAGCGGGCCGCCTTTGAGAGCCAGCAGGAGCGCATCCGCCAGATCGAAGATTTCGTGGCCCGCAACCGCACGCGCAAGGACCGGGCCAAGCAGGTGCAGGGCCGCCTGAAGATGCTGGAGAAGATGGAGCGGGTAACCCTGCCCGCTGAGGACCAGGCCATCAAGCTGGAGCTGCCCCAGGCCGAGCCTTCGGCCAAGGTGGTGGTGGAGATGCTGAACCTGGAGTTCGGCTACGATTCCAAGACAATTTATAAAGACCTTAGCCTGGTGTTGCGCAAAGGCGACCGTCTGGCCCTGCTGGGGCGCAACGGTGAGGGCAAATCCACCCTGCTGCGCCTGCTCTCGGGCCAGGTGAAGCCTCGCAAGGGCCGCCGTCTGGTGGGCGGCCGGGTAAAGATGGGGGTGTTCTCCCAGCACACCATGGAAGACCTAAACCCGGAAAACACGGTGCTTAGTGAGCTGGGCGGCGTGGCTGGGCTCATGGCCCAGGGTCAGCAGCGCACCATCCTGGGAGCCTTCCTGTTCAAGGGCGACGATGTTTTCAAAAAGGTCAAGGTGCTCTCCGGCGGGGAGCGGGCCCGTCTGGTGCTGGCCAAGCTCCTTATCCAAAAGCCCAACTTCCTGCTCATGGACGAGCCCACCAACCACCTGGACATTGCCAGCCGCAAGGTTTTGGAAGACGCCCTTCGCCAATACGACGGCACCTTGGTGCTCATCAGCCACGACCGTCACCTGATCAACGCCATAGCCAATCAGGTAGCCTATGTAAACGCGGGCGAGGTCACCCTGCTGCCCGGCAATTACGACGACTTCGAGCGGTTGTGGAAGCAGGGCTTGGACGCCGACCAGGCCCAGGCCAAACCAGAGGCACCAGCCCCAAACGCCAAACCCGAGCCCGCGCCCCAGGCCAATGACAAAGCCGAGGCAAATGACACAGCCAGCGGACCCAAAAGCGCGGCCCAGAAGCGGGCCGAGGCCCAGGCGCGCCAGCAGCGCTACCGCCGCCTCAAGCCGTTGAAAGACAAGGTAAGCAAGCTGGAAAGCCAGATCGATCAAGCCACAGCCGAGTTGGACAAGCTGGTGGCCGAGATGGTGGACCCGGCAGCCTTTGAAGACGGGGCGCGTTGGACCAAGCTGACCAAAGCCCATGCCAGGGCCAAGGACCAAGTGGACAAACTCACCGCCAAGTGGGAAAAGGCGGCCCTGGAGCTGGAGGAGTTGGAGTCCGGGGACTAAAGCCCGGCAGACGCCTTGTCTGGCATCCTTTGAGTCTTATGAGGCATCCACAGGTTGTCGGACCTGGGTTAATTACTTTCTATAACCCTCAACTCCTTGGATAAGGAGTCTGTGTATGAGTTGGGAAGTATTTTTTGCCTACGTGGCCGCAGTGGCGATCATTGTGGTGGTGCCGGGACCCAACATCATGCTGGTGGTGAACGACAGCATTAACGTGGGCTTTAAAAAAGGCCTCCTCACCATCCTGGGCATTAAAGCCGGGACCCTCCTTCTGGTGGGCCTGTCCATGGTCGGGCTAGCCGCGCTTTTGACCTGGTTTTCCTGGCTGTTCACGATTATTAAGTGGGCTGGCGTATGCTATCTGCTTTACTTGGGCGTCTCGCAGATACGCTCCTCCTTCAAACCCGTTTCTTCTGCGGACATGCCCCAGGCCGGTAACGGCAAGCTGTTCCTCAAGGGCTTTCTAGTCTCAGCCACCAATCCCAAGGGATTCTTGTTCGCGGGCGCGTTCTTCCCACAATTCCTGGACGCCGGGGCGCCGTTGACGCCGCAAATGATCATCCTTTGCCTGGCCCTTATATTGGTGTCGAGTTTGATTGAGATGGTTTACGCCTATGCAGGCAATATCGCGGCAAAGATATTCAAATCAGAGCGGTTCAAGAAACTCAGCCAGCGTATTTCCGGGGCGATCCTGGTCGCCTTCGGCATTGGCCTTTGCTTTGCCAAAGAAGAATAATCCAATATCGGAGCGGGAAGGACTGGAGAAGGAGGACTAGTGCGGCTGATTGCTAAGGCAGGCGCTTGATAAACTCCACCTTGTGGTCGCCCGGCCGGTTGTAGTCTTTGATAAACGGAATCCCGTCGCTTTCGCCGTCGCCGGGCGACAAGCTGAACCCCATCTTTTTATGAAACCCCACCGAGGCCTGGTTCACCGGCGAGGTACACGCTCTGACCACGGTGCGGCCATTTTGGCGGCAAAGCTCAAAAAAACGCTCGTAGAGATGCCGGCCGATTCCCTGGCCTTGGTAAGCGGGATCGACACCCAAGAAGTGGGCGTATCCCTCCTCCGATCGAGAGGGGGACATGAATCCCACCAAGAACCCGACCATACGTCCATCATCTTCCATTACCAGCGAAGTATTGGCGAAGTGCTCCAAAAACAACCGGGGCACGGCATAGCTAAGATCGCGGCCGCCCCACCAGGATGGTATCACCCCAACAATTTGACCGTGGTCGGCCGGTTCAGCCTGCCGGATGTTCAACCTTTCGGCCATGAGCACTTCCCGGCTAAGCGACTAACGACTATCCGCCATGCGGAACAATTTCTGGGGGCTAATCAGTCCATGTCCAGCAGGTGCTCCAGCTCGGCTACTTCCGCCTCGAGCTGGGCCCGCTGCTCGTCGGAGAGTTCATCGGTAGCCAACTGCCGCTTCAGACTGAGCAGCCGCTGACCGGCGCGGTAATCGGCGCAAGGTACGCAGGGTTGTGTGGCCATGCTGAATCCTCCTAATGGGATGAAATGGTACCACGCCTAAACACCACCGGCCAGAAAATAGCCTGCTATAATGCCATCATGAGCAAAGCACCCGCATCAGCTTTCAGCTTTTCCCGCCTGGCCGGAGCCGCCCTGGGTTGCATGTGCGGCGACGCCCTGGGCATGCCCGTGGAGGGCTGGAGCGCCGCTCAGATCGAGCAAGCCCATGGCCGCCTGGACGCGATGCTGCCAGGCCGCCTCCCGGCTGGTTCCTACACCGACGACTCCCAGATGATGATAGCCATCTTGCAGACCCTGGCCCACCGGGGCGGCCTGGACCCGGCCTATTTGGCCAGGCGCTTCCTGACCCTATACGAGCCCATCCGGGGCTACGGCGGGCGCATCAACTCCCTCATGCACCGCCTGGCCGCTGGGACGCCCTGGAACCAAGTGGCCACCGATTCCTGGGGCAACGGCGGGGCCATGCGGGTGGGGGTTTTAGGGGTGTTTTTTGCCGAGGACGAGGAGGCCTGCATGGAGGCCGCCCTGGCCCAATGCCGCATTACCCATACTCATCCCCGGGGCCTGGCTGGAGCCGCGGCCCAAGCCCTGGCCGTGCGCCTGGCCGCGAAACTGGGTGCCACAAGTGAAGAGCCCCAAGCCGCTCAATTCGTGGGGTACATTGCCACCAAAATCGAAGCCATAGATCAGCACTTGGCCCAGCGTCTACGAGCCATGCCTCCCCTGCTCCGTGGCGATGAAGAGGCGGCCCGCGCAGACCTGACCGGAACTTACGCCTGCGATGTGTCTGCTGCCGAGGCAGTGCCCCCGGCCTTGGGTGCTTTTCTGGCGGCTGAGAGCTTTGAGCAAGCCGTGGTGTTGGCGGTCGGGCTAGGCGGGGACACCGACACCATCGGCGCCATGACCGGAGCCATGGCCGGGGCCTATTGGGGATTGGAGGCCCTGCCAGATTCCTGGCTGGATGCCTTGGAGAACCAACCCCTGGGCAAGGATCATGTACTGGAGATGTGCCGCCATATATGCGATGAAAACTGTTGACGTAATCAGTCTCGCCTGATAAATACAGCTTCACAACTTTGAGGGCTGCTAGCTCAACTGGCAGAGCAACGGACTCTTAATCCGTAGGTTCAGTGTTCGATTCACTGGCAGCCCACCAAATTAAAACAAGGGGTTAGGCCTTATTGGCCTAGCCCCTTGATCTTTTAAAATCACCATTTGTCCCTTTATTGTCCCTCGTGTGGCTAATCAGGAGTCAACGAATTTGTTTTGTTCCAACCCTCTAATGCTAGATCGGACTCGGTGCGGTTGGCATTCGGTACTGGCCCTCTGAGGTAGTAATATCTTTTCGTTGGCCGTCCACTTTGACACTTCCATATTCGGCTACAAGTAATTGCACTATGGATTTGTTGAGTACCTTGACTGTTTAAAACAAAATGTAATATAAATTCCTAAATCTACCCTTGGGGGGAGCTCCCTATGCCAAACAAAGATGAGAAACCATTCCTGTTTCCGCTGCTCACAGATCCATCTTCATTGAAAAAAGAATTTAACAAAAGAAATAAGCACTTCCATTTCACTTCGGTAAGCCCTCGGAGTGTCCCAGATTATGAAAGCGATGGCTGGCTCCTTGATAAAAAGCTAAAAAAACGCGTCAGGATGAAAAAGCCAAAGCTTCATGATGAGCGTTTGGAAGACCTGTTTTGGTGTTTTCTGTACCGAATGGGCTTTGAAAATATGAATCAAGGTCGACAATTCAAAATTAGGTATAAGAGAAAAATGGCCTCTGACGGCGAAAAACAAATTGATATCTTTGCCAAGGAAGAGGAAACGGTAATAGTCGCCGAGTGTAAATCGTCAAGTGATTTGAAGAAACGTAACCTTCAAAAGGATTTGGAAGAATTTGCCCACATAAGAAAGGGAATTGCCAACTCAGTTCGTAAATTCTATGGTCCTGATTACAAGCCAAAGTTTCTTTGGCTTTTTGTTACAAAAAATATCATTTGGTCTGATGCAGACAAGGAAAGAGCAAAAGCTGGAAATATTCAAGTAATCACTGAAGCGCAACTACCCTATTTTGTCCAGATAGCAAATTACCTTGGCCCGGCTACAAAATATCAGTTTTTGGCAGAGTTTTTTGCAGGAAAATCTATACCAGGTTTATCAAACAAAAAAATACCAGCGATAAAAGGAAAGCTAGGTGGCAAAAAATTCTTCTGTTTCGTAACAACACCAAAGCAATTGCTAAAAATTTCTTTCGTTAATCATAGGGCACTTGATGATCCTTTAGGCATTCCTACATATAATAGACTGGTTGAAAAAGGCAGAATTAATAAGATTGGTAGGTTTATTGAATCAGGTGGGTTCTTCCCTACAAATGTGTTGGTAAATTTTAACGCGAAAGTCCGCTTCGATATTTCTATGAAGGATGATGAAGCAGATATACACTTTGGCTACCTATACCTACCTGATAAGTATAAATCGGCTTGGATAATCGACGGACAACATCGCCTGTACGGTTATTCAAAGCTTGACGATAAATATTTAAAGCAAAACATTACAGTTTTAGCTTTTGAGAACCTACCAAGAACAGAGGAAGCAAATCTATTTATTACAATTAATCATGAACAAAAAAGTGTACCAAGAAGTTTGCTTGATGATTTGGAAGGAGACTTAAAATGGGGCTCTGATAAGCCCAGCGAGAGAATTGGCTCTATTGGTGCGAGGATAGTAAAAATAATCAACTCAGATATTGGCAGCCCATTCTATAACAGAGTCAGGACAGGGGGCATTTCAGCAACGGATGAAACTTGTCTTACAATTCCCGAAATCAAATCAGCCATTAGGCGATCTGGTCTGATCGGCAAAGCGATATTAAAGACGAAATTATATGAAGCTGGAGCTTTCTGTGGGACTGATGATATTGAAACTACAAGACGTGCTTGTGAAGGATTAAATCTTTACTTTTCATCAATCTCTGAAGCAAATCTAAAAAGGTGGGAATTGGGGAGAGGTGGTTTCGTTTGTTTCAACCCCGGAATCTCTGGGCATATAAGATTACTTTCAGAAATAATCAATTTTTTAGAGAAGAAGCATAGCTTTCAAGCTATAAATTTGGACGTAAAAACATTGATTGGGAGCGTCCTGAAGGAACTAGCACCAATATTAAAATACATCACCGTTACTCCAGACAATCAATTCGAGGACAGTTTTAGAGTCCCATATGGCTCTCGCGGGCCTAGAGAGTATTTTTTCAGGTTGTGCACTATACTCAAAGAAAACGGATCAGATTTTGAACCGGACGACTATGTTGAATGGGAAAAAACAAAAAATGAAGAAATGAGTGCAAATGCTGATAGGCAAGTAAAAGAATTGAATTCTTTTATTGTCTCATATGTATTTGAGGTGTTCAAACAAAAGTGGCCAGACGGTAACGACTATTGGGAAAACGGCGTGGCCAACAAAGACATGATGACAAATGCGTATAAAAAATCATTAGAGGATGAACCCGACCAAAGGGCACCGATAGAAGAATATTTAGATCTCCTTGATATTAAAAAGATAGTTGAAAAAAGCTCAAATTGGCCTATGTTTAAAAGCGTTCTTGACATACCAGAACCCGGGGTGAAAGGAAAGTCGAAAAATACAAAATGGCTTGAAAGGTTAAACAAAATAAGACGCATACCTGCCCATAAAACTGAAAATCGTGAATATGATCCGGGTGACTTTGAATTTCTAGATTGGCTCGAAGAGGAATTTATGTCTCGTCTCGACAAGGCAACATCCCAAGAAAACAGTGAGGCATAGGTTGACAACTGAAACCAATAAAAAGATTTTTCCTTTTTTAAAATGGGCAGGAGGTAAGAGGTGGCTCATAAACCATTATAGTGATCTTTTCCCTCAAAATTTATCTTATTATATTGAGCCATTTTTGGGGGGGGGAGCTATATTTTTTGCTTTACAACCTCAGCGGGCCTTACTTAGTGATATCAATAATGACCTAATCGATGCTTACTTAGCAGTGAAACAGGACTGGATTTCTTTGAAACTGAAACTACTTTACCATCACGAGCACCACAGTGATAAACATTATTACATGGTAAGAGGTTCTTCGCCCAGCGATTTAATCGATCGGGCTGCTCGCTTTATTTACCTTAACAGAACATGCTGGAATGGCCTATATAGAGTAAACAAACAAGGTGAATTTAATGTTCCTATTGGAACCAAAGACAAGGTTATTATGGATAGCGATGATTTTCCGACCACCTCTCTACTTCTTAATAAATGTACAATCGTTGCTCAAGATTTTTCTAAAAGCATCGATTGTGCAGACGATAAAACATTTCTATTTGTTGATCCGCCTTATACCGTTAGACATAATAACAACAACTTCCGAAAATATAATGAAGAGCTTTTTAGCTGGGGAGACCAAGTACGACTTAGGGACAAGCTTTTTGATGCAAAAAAAAGAGGTGCCAAAGTAATGGTTTGTAATGCCAACCATCCATCGATAATTAAACTTTATCACGGATTTGGATCAATCAATAGAGTTAACCGGCACAGCGTTCTTTCAGCAAAACCAGAATTTCGGTGTAGAACCACTGAAGCGGTTATTTGTTCTTATTAACACAGTTATTCTTTGTTTTGTTGTGTCTATTTTTACGACGAAGCGTTCGCTTTGACTCTAACTTATTTTTTGCAATTTCGATTTCCTTCGGATTTGCCTTCCAAATATTAATCTCACCGGCTGTCAGCCTATCTGCCACACGAGCTATTGCTCTGCGAACACCAGAGGAAACTACTCCCTCCATTTTGGCAATTTCAGAGGGACGCATTCCAAACAGCTTGTTGAGGAGAAACCATTTAACATTTTTTGGGAATCTTCCTGATCGCATTTCTACGGCCTTTTTCCAAGCCTCTAGGTTGCGGGTGTCCTGTCCACCGTCCATTGCATCTACCACCTGACGTACCCGATTTTTCGCGTTGTGGTAAGTCTTCCGGGCATTGTCAGGGGTCATATCGTATTTGACCGCCAAGTCCGAGTAGCTGAAATGGTGAAAGAAGCGGTCAATAAAAATGCCTGTTTGCTTGTGGCCAGGATCAAAGCCAGCAAAGGGGCTGTCGCTTTCTGTGCTGAAAGCTGCCTCCACCTTTTCGGGGGTCTTCCCATCCTCAGTCATTAGGGCGGAACGGGGGAATTCCCTGGATCGGGGAAAGAGAATGGTTATGGGCTCACCCTTCTCGTCCGTGAAGCTCTTTTCAAAGACGGTCAGGTTGCCTTGGGCTAGTTGTAACTCCACTGGTCGACAGGGCCGTTTGCAGCCGCCCCGGTGAGCGCACTTCCGACACACGTCCCGCCATTCCTCAGTTTTCGCCGGGCTAGTCATCGATACCTGGATACTGCCCTGGCCTTGATAAGGGGCCGCAGTATGGCAACCGCCCTAGGGCTGTACCGCTCAGGCTTGGCATCAGATGAGAGCTTGACACTCAGGAGGCCCCCCAGACTAACCGAGTTGGCCGTCAGGTTTTCCAGGTCGTGCTTCAGTTCGTGCAAGGCCTGCTCGCACTGGCTTTCCTGGAGGGCCTTCAATATGGCCTCCGCATGTTCATCAGAGTAGGTATCAGCCAAAGTACCGTCCGCATCGAAATTAATCTCAAAAGCGAACTCCTGAAGGGAGCGGAAGGCGGTTTGCAGGGCTCTTAGCTTCAGGTCCGAAGTTGCGGCCGTCCATTCATCGACGTTCAGACGGGTTGCAAAGTAGGCGTCCGCCTCTGCCTCGGAAAGCCAGGACTCATAGCCCGACTCGGGGTAGACAATCACTGCATCAACTCCTTTAGCTCCTTGATGGTGCGGAGCCTCCCCTGATAGTAAAGGGACTCAATTTTGAGCTTGCCGTTAGCTACCAAGTTGAACCGGGTGGGGCCCAGGGCTTCCCGCGCAAAGGCCACGTCGCGGGGATTGCCAGAACGGACCATGCTGGTCATCCATTGGTTGTAGGTCATCTTGCGGGGCACGAACTTCACGTCATAGCCTCGGTAGGCGGTGGAGGTGGTCCCGTCCCGGTGGTGGATGGTGCGCGGCTCGGTTTCAATCCGGGCAATGCGTCGGGCCTCCTGGTCGTAGTCCGGCCCCAGGGCGTCCTCAAAGGGAACCCGCTTGCCCTTGACCACCACGTCCATCAACAAGGGGTGCAGCCAGGACCGGCAACGCCAGTGCAAGGGGGGAATCGGCGCTTCGGTAAGAGAGAACTCCCGGCCGTCCAGGGACAGGCAAAGAGGCGTGGTGCGCCGGTCAAGCTCAGCAACGAAGCGGTAGCCCTTAAGCCGGTCGGCATTGTCCAGGTGGGTTTGATGCTCAGCCCATGACACCGCATGGTGTAAGGCTGTCTGGGCCAGCCCTGCGGCCGATTGCCTGCCCATGCTTAGGGCATCCTGGAGCCGCTTCCATAGCGCCGGGGAGGATTCCCCCAGGACAAGGGACTCTTGAGTGGTCTGGACGATCCTGGCCGCCGCGTTGCCCTGGAGCTTCGCCAGCCAGTCCGTGAAATACTGCCCTTCGATTTGAAAGGAATCCCAGTAAGCGGCAAGCCTCTGTTTGGTGATGGACCGCCAGGTCAATCCAGCCTCCACCCCCTCGGGCAAGCTCTGATCCAAAAGGGTGGCTGCAATCTCCGGGATGGCTTCGGCAGTCTCCATGGACCTTGCCTTGATGGCCTGGCCTATGTCCGCGTAGACCTCTGACAAGGCCTTTTCGATTTCAGCTTTGTGCCGCTCCAAGCGTTGTTGCCGCTTCAGCATGGAGGCGGTCTTTTCCGATTGGGCTGACAAGTCGGCTAACTTGCCTGACACCGTAGCCAAGGCCCCTTGCAGGGTTTCGGCTATCTCATCCCCCAAGGCGTTTATGACGCCTTGCAGACGGTGATTGAGTTTGGTCCGCTCCGTGAAGTAATCAGCCATGGCGGCTCACTTTGGGAAAATGGTCCCGACCCCGGTTAGGGGCCGGGACCTTAAGGAGGATAGGAAGGGTAAGAACAACCGTTCCATCGTTGGCCGCCTTTTTTGGGGATACACCCCGCGCCTGGTCAAGGCGGTCCATAGGCGCATCGGGCAACTAGCTCACCACTCACCACCCGGCTACACGGTGGTAGTCGTGGTGGTTGTGGTGGTCGTGGTCGCGGTGCAAATCCCAGTGGTTCGGGTGGTGACGGCGTTGGTCAGCCAGGCGGTGAAGTTGATGCCGCTGGCTATGGTGCCGTTCACGTCGGTGTAGACCCTGAGATGGGGCCAGAGGTAGCCGTCCCGTTCGTTGGTGAAGGGGATGGCGTAACGCCGGGCGGTGCTGTCCTGGTCACCGCCCAAGACTTCCTTTGCCCCTAGCTCCAGAATGGCCAGGTCTTCCACGTTGTGGGCGAAGTCCTTGCGGCTGGAGCCCTGGAGCTTGATCTTGTAAAGCTCGTCATTGTCGGCTATCTCGATGGCGGACACGTCCACCACCAGAAAGCCTTCCACCCGGCCCGGCCCCACGCTGAACACCATGGGGGAGCCGTCCACGGTCCCGGCCGCATCGGCGGCCACCAGGCCCGCATCCTTCATCAGAAGGTCAGCATCATACATTTGGATATGCTCCTTTCGGCCTGGGCCGCTTAGGCGTTCTTGATGCCCCGCAAACGGGCCGCGCTCCGGGAGTGGAAGACCGCTATGGTGCAAATCCACTCGATCAGAGTGCGGTAGGCCACGCCTCCGGAGTGAAGCCCCATGTCGATCACGTCCATTTCACCGGCCTGAAGGCCGCTGAGATATTCGCCCTCGCCGAAGCGGCAGGCGTAGATGGACGCGCCCACGTCGGAGCCTCCACCGGGGCAAGACTCGCTAAAGCCCAAAATGGCGTTGTCCTCGTGGTCGTTTTCAATGACGCCGATGGGCACGCCCGCATAGGCGTTCATCTGGCGGCCGAAGCTGTCAGACACGGTTTCCACGGCCGCGCCGGTCGCCCGGACCAGGGCGTTGACCTTGCGGCGCAGGGTCTTGTTCATGAACAGTACGTCAGGGCCGCCCACCACCGCGTCTATCAGCTCGTCCAGCTTGGCCAGGGTAAGGGTGTCCCCGCCGGAACTGGAGCCCATGTCAATGACCTGGTTTCCGGTCAGGCGCTTTTCCATGCCGTCAAAGGCCTTGGCGTCGTCCTCACTGTCGCCCTTGAAAAAGCACTTGGTGAAGAACAGGCTGGCGGCCTTGGCCTTCAGCCCGTCATGGGTGGAGCGGAGGTCATTGACATTGCCTTGAGTCTTAACCAAGGCGCGGTCAACGTCGCTCACCCCGCCCATGATCTTCAGGGCCTCGGTTACCGGGTTCACCGTGCCGGTGCTCTCGGTGTAGCTCTCGTTTATGCCCCGGAAGGCGATACCCGGCAGGGCCGCTTCACGGTTATAGGTGTAGGCGTTGCCCTGGATGGTCTGGAAAGGAAGCCTTTCCAGCACGGGGCTGGTACGGGGGAACTCTTCGATTACCCCCCGCTTCAGGCTGTCGGTTTGAAGCTTGGCAGCTTCCAAGAGGGTCAGCATGCGTCTTGCTCCTTATGACTTGTAGCCCGACGCCCTCATTTGGCGCGGGCTCATTTGATCAATGTCAGGGGAGGAACTACCTCCCGGCCTTTTGGCGTCGGGGCCGCTGGCGGCAGGCTGCCCACCAAAAAGGCCCTTTGCCAACGCGGCCTGTAGCCACTTGCCCTTTTGGGCCGGGGGGAGGTCTGGTATCAACTCCCGCTGGCCTTCCGGCACTTGCTCAACCAGGGAGTCCACAAATTCGCCCAGGGCGGCTTCCGCTGCCTTGCGCTGGCCCACCACCTGGTCAAAGCGGCTCTTGGGGATCATGTGTTCGCCTTTATCGGGAGGCGCTCCCGTCCCCTTGTCCTGTTGGGCCTTGTCCTGATCGGCGTTACCGGTGCCGTTGCCGTGGTCTTGCTGACTCTTGTCCTGGTCACCCATGACTTGCTCCTTTACGCGGGAGATTGCGAATCACTCAGAGCCCGGTTTTCCTCTTGCAGTTGCAGCAGGAAGGCCAGGGCGTCTTCACGGGTCTTGAGGTCTGGATTGCGCTCCAGGACGATATCCACCGGGGAAATGACCCCCATGGCCAAGAGCGAGTCCCACACCTGGGCTTGGGTCTGAGGCTCGACTTCCGGTCTGGGGTCGGCGAAGTCAAGCTTGATCGCCGCCTTTTCCGTCACCTTCCGCGTGGGATTGTGGACGTTCCAGACCAGGCGAGTTAGCGCGAAAAGTTGATGTTCATAGGATCGCCAAAGGGCGATATCGTCCCCCCGCATTTCCTGAAGCTCGCGGGAGTCAACCAGCTTGGACAGGCCGGAGGCCTCTTGCGGATCGGTGGACAAAGAGGCGGCAGAAAGACCGTGGGATATGCCCGTTTGCTTGATAAGCCAGTCCAGGGCGGCAACCACTTCTTCAATACGGGCCTCTTGATGGACAAAGCCCAGGGCGGCTTCCTTTTCGGCAGGCAGTTCCACCAGGGAGCCGGGGTCAACCCGGAGGTTGCCAGCGCCAGGCACGCCCTTTATCCAGCCAACGCCAAAGGATTGGGTGGAAAGCAGATACAGAAGGTCGGTCAGCTTCAGGTTGATGGCCTCCTGAAGCTGAATCAGGTCTTCACCGCCAGGCAGCCAGAAGTCGCTTCCGGTGGGCGCGTAGTCAAACACGGGCAGGAAGGGCAGCGCACCGTAGGGGTTGGGTTCGGATTTTATTTCATTGCCCCGGTAGTCCAGACGCCGGAACTCGTCCGCCGTCCACAGGGAGTATTCAATTTCCTGGACCCGGTTGCTTTGGCCGTAGTCGGTGATGAGCACCTTTTTCAGGTCCTCGGGAGTGTCCCCGGTCTCAACGTCCAAGATATTGCCGGTCAGCAGGTCAATATCCATGCGGCCATTTCGCCAGACCGGCCTGATGCACATGGTCTTCAGCAGCTTCAACAAACGGGTGGCCTGCTTCAGCTTCACGTCCAGCCGGGCCTGGCTGGCAATCTCCGCGAACATCTCCCTGTCTTGGTCGGTGCCTTCCACGGTTCGGGTGGGCGGCTCCTGATATACCTGGGCCAGGTTGTTGACCACCTTCTTGGTGATGTTGAGCCAGGCCTGGGGGAGCTTGTCGGGCTCGCTGAACAGCCGGTTGAGTTGCTCCTCCAAATGGGCCGCGTGCCTGCCGGTGTACAGGTCCAGCCGCTTGGCCGTGTCCAGCTTGCGTAGCTGGTTGGCCTTGGTATCTGCCCTGATGTTCAATCGCCGGATTAGGTCGGGCACTGTCGAGTGGAAGAGCATCTTCATTTACTCCTAGGCGGCCTGGCTGATCCGCGCGCCTTCGAAGCGGACGTAATCGGCGTAGAACTCAGGCAGGGTCAGTTCATCATCCAAGCTGACCTGTTTGAACTGCCGGAACATTTCTTCAACTCGCTGGTAGGCCGGGCAATCCTGTTTGCAACCCGGAAGCTCCAGGTCACCCTTGCCCATCAGGAAGCAATAGGCCCTGTGCGGGCTCCGGTTGTGGCAGACGAAAGACCCCAGGCTATAAGCGGCCAGCACCGCTTCCCGTAGGGCGAAGATGGCCCAGTTCAGGCTGTAAACACAGTCGTCATGATCGGCGGTGGTGGCATGGCCAAAACGGTACATACCCGCCCGGCCTGCCTGATAGGTGAAGGTCTGCATCTCTTGCTGAAGCTGCTTTTGGCTTGACGAGAAGTGCAGCCTCCCTTCTCGCGCTATGCGGGCGAACTCCGGGAAGGCCGAATTTTGCAAGCGCTCGTGGGGGGAGACAAGCTCAAAGGGTATCTTCTGGTCAGCCAACCAGGGGGCCAGGTCCGCGACCTCGTAATTCTCCAAGACCACGTTGTCCAGCCTGTAGCGCTCGTGGTCCTGGAGAATGGCCTTCTTGATTGCCCGGCCGGTGTTGAGGGTGAAGACCACCTGGTTAAGGACATAGACTTCAGGCTCGCCGCTTTCCGGACTGGCAATCTTGGCGACCACCGTCCAGACGGTGTTGTCCCCGCCCATAAGATTCTTGGAGCGGTCCAGGCCCCCGCCGATTTTGTAGGACCGGCCCAGTGAAATCGATTTCAAATCAGCCACGGGAGTTTTGTAGGCCGATTGGCAGCGCTTGATTACCTCAGAGGGGAAGAGAGCGTTCTTGGCGTCTGACCGCTGACCCAGAATGTCTCTCTTGAAGTCGGCCGGGAGGGCGGTCTTCTGCAAGCGCCGGGCCTTACCCCGATCAATCCAGGCCGGGGCGTTGGCCTCGAAGTCCTTCAGGTTCCGGTAGCTGCCATGGTGGGCGAATATGCTGGGGTCTCCGGCCGCCCCTTTCTGCAAGGCGTGGACATGCCCATCCATGGGGTCAACGTTGGAGTCAATCAGGCAAAGGGAATCCTCTGTATCCAGCAAGGCGGCCTGGAGGGCATTGAACGGCCCCAGGTCAGGGGAGGCGTGGAAGTCACTCACCCACAAACAGGACAGCCGGTCACCAAAAGCGGTGGCAAGGTTGACACCCTCCCCAAGCTGGATACGGCTATCCAGGGGAGGGAAAGAGATTTCGTTGGCGGTATGCCACTCTGACGGGACCATGGCCGAAAGCTTGGGGCTGTGGACAATGATCCGCTTGAGCAACCGGAATTGCACTCGGCGGGCATGGTCCAGGGTGTTGCCAAGGAGTTGACAGACCCAGTTTTCGCGGGAGGTCAGCAGCCACAGGACGATTAGGGCAAAGACGGTGTTCTTGCCGTGGCGACGGGGCTCAATCAAAAGAGAGAGTGTGTGGACAAAGCGGCCACGCTGGTCAATCGCCAGGATGCTGTCAATCTCTTCCCGTTGCCGGTCAGTGGGCTGAAAGGGCTCGTACTGGTTGGCCCTGGTGAGAATGCGGGGTTCAACGTCTGCCAGCCAGTTGTAGAAACCTTCGGGGCCGGGCTCGCGCCAACGGGCTAGGATTCCTTCGTTGGTGCGGTCGGCCCGCTTATGCCCACGGCCGGGGCCAGGCCCAAAGGCGGGGGGAGGACAGGAGGCGTCTCCCCTGATACAAGTGCCTTGGCGGACCTCAGTCATTCTTGCCGCCCCCCTGGATGATGTTGGCCAGGTCCAAGCCGCTGGCAGCCGGAGCGCTTCCCTTGGAGGGCTTGGCCCTCTTACCCTTGGAGCCAACGGATTGCAGCTTGCCGATGATGGCTAGGAGCCTGGCCTGTCGCGTGTAGTAGTTCTTGGGAAGGGGCTTATTCCGGTCGCAGTAGGCGTCTTCAACGTCTCTCAAGTCCAGGATCATCAAGGCCGCCTGATCCAAGAGGAGCTTTTGGACAGCGGTCGGCTTGCGGCCGTTCATCAGCTCCCGCTCAAGCTTGGCTCGGCAAATCGCGTGCTTCTCCCGCCGCGTGTAGTTCGCGCGGGGATGCCACGGGTTGCGTTGATGCAGGGGCATCTTGCCCATGAAGGCACCTGCTCACTTAGATTGTCTGTCAATGATTTCGACGCGATTTGCGCCGTCGTGGGAGCCGATGAGCGAACGCCCCGGCTCTTCCAAGAAGCCTATTTAACCTACAGAGTAGTAGCCAGTGGGGCCTTTGTCAACCATAATATGAGGGATTATTGAGGGGTAAATACCTGTATCAGGCATCAACGATGCAAATGCCTATCATATTTATATCCAGTAATAATAATAATATGAATTGTAAGATGAGACTAGAAACAACCGGATTGATTATCCGTTTGTTTGTCGGGCGCTCCCAGGAGGGGAGGCACCTTTATTTGGGAGATATTTGTAACATATCCATAGATTATAATGCACGATTGCTGGTTCGGTGAGGGCCTTTAGACCGACGGGCGAGTCACAGGTAGAGGCTCAATGCTTTCTATTACAGGCTGTTAGAGCTACAACCCAGGTGTGGCAGCTTTAGTTACGGAAAGATAACCACCTTCCACCCAAATGGAGGGCGCATTCTGGTTTCTTATGGGCTGGTTACTAACCCTGCAATCCCCTCCTCACGGTTCTAAAAGCGGGAGTGCACCTAAATCGACTTCTATTGATTCTAATCGGCGAGTTCTAGGCTCTCCGGTACAAAGGATTCTTGGAACATTTTTTTGTTATCAAACCACTGGCAATAGATCAATCCATGATTGGTGTCAATGCTCCGCACAGTCATCTTTGGGCCACCCGATTTTAGTCGTACTATGTCTCCCGCTTTAAACGTAGCCATCCCTATAACCTCCTTGTTAATTAGTTAAACCTTATTGTGGCTATACACAACATCCCTATGCTAAGACAAGCAAATTTTCCGAAACTCTTGACTCTGCTCTTCTCCCCGCCGCCCCGAGCGCGTTTGTCTCGTTGGCATACAAGCCAATTCGATGAAATCGATTTCACTCAGGGTAAAGGTTGCTTCTAAAGAACGTCCTCTGCTCTTTCTCGCTCATAAGGTGAGGGCGCTTTTTCTCGAATGCTTTTCAAAAAAGCGTCGAAGTCGTTAATCGGTTCAGCCTGCTTGCTGAGGTGGATATAGCAATTCTTGTAATAGTCAATATATGCAATACATTTGTCGAGTTTTTTCATGGTGGTTTTAGCTAGGCGTGACCTGGGCTGGAGTTTTGCTTCCTCCTCCTTCCAATCGCGCTCATCTGCGTTGTACTTCTCTGACCTAGTAATCTCCACCTCTGCAATGGCTGCATCCCAAGTAACAGCTGCCAGGCTCAGGAGACCCGGCAGGTTCAACCCATACATAGGCGTAACGGAAACATCCCGCGGAAATTGTACGCGGATCAAGAAATCACTTGTTGGTGGAGATAGGCCTTTTAGAATTGGGCGTACGGTTCTCTCAGATACTCCACAGCCGAAAGCGCCAATGGTGGGCAAACCGTTTATTATGTCTGCAACACGAATGAACTCTAGCGGGCGGGCAAATTGAATTGTCCGGTAGACAATGTGGCGCAGCACAAAGTAAACGGAGAGGTTTGAGAAAATGCGTTTATCGTTTTTATCGAGGGCACTAATTTTTCCTAGTTCAGACAGCGCCAACAACAGTAGGTCTCCGGCTATCAGAACGTCGAAGACGAAACGGCAAAATTTCGTCTCCAATCGGAACACAGAAGCCAACTCTCTGGACAGATGATATGGCAGGCTCAATGATTTCTCCTGCTACCCTCTTCTTAGCTGCGGGCGGTTGCCCGCTTTGGGGTTTCCGGGTGTTTTACTAACTCCGAGAAGAACTCTTTTAGAGTTCTTCTTTTAAACGGCAATTTTGTCCGGTCCTATCCCATAACAATCGGCAATACTGTCCGCCTATCACCGGCAATTTTGTCCGGATTGTATGGCAGCGCCAACCCATGTTACTGAGGACCGCCTGCCTGCACATAACTGTCAACGTCTGCCTTGCTGTACCGAATGTTTCGACCGACCCTCCAATATTTCGGGCCAGTTCCCGCCCACCTCCAAAACCTTACGGTGGCAGGGGCGACGCCTAAGTATTCAGCCACATCGCGCTCGCTCCAACAAGGCGGGCCAGGTGGCGCACTGACACTAGACAATTGTTTGGTTCTAGCCATGGAAAATCCTCCTACTTGAAGTCATCCCAACTATGTTCAGCGTACCAACCCCAAATAAAAAAACAACTAAACGCTTGATTGTGCTAGATAAATACTTTTGTCAAGCAATTAGGAGGGATTTAAGTCTGAAATCGGGCACCTGGCATATCTAGCAATTTACAGGCTGGTTTCTGCCCAAAAAAAAATGGGGGTGGCCATTGCAAGATAGGCCCTAGGCTCAGTCTTCAAGCAAGACCACTTTGCTACGGGAGCCTGATGCGGTGGCCTCAATAGTTTTAACTGCCCCCCTGAGGTGGTCAGGTGCGAGGTGGCTATAACGGCTGGTCATGGCTGGGGTCTTGTGGCCCAAAAGTTGCTGAACCGAGTAAAGAGGCTGCCCTCCTTGTACCAGCCAGCTTGCAAAGGTGTGCCGCAGGGTATGAAAGGTGACCCTATTACGCCGGTCAGTAATGCCTTTATTGAAGCCTAAACTGTTTACAACTTTGCCAAAGGCGACGCTGATCTGTTTCCGTCTCCCTCCGCCCACTGCCGGGAAAACCAATTCTTCAGGCCCTCCCCTTTTGCGGCTATTCAGCATCTCCTGCACCTGAGTAGTCATGAAGGTGACACGAGTCTGGCTGTTCTTGGTGTCCCGTAGGGTGAGTTGCTTCCGTTCCAAGTCAACGTCACCCCAGGCGAGGCCGAATATTTCTCCGGCCCGAAGTCCGCAGTGCAGCGACAAAAGGGCCTGGTCATGCAAGTCAGCACTGACTTTGCCCAGAGAGTCCAATAATCGGCCAGCTTCTTCATGGGTCAGAAAGCGGATCCGCGCATTATCGAATTTAGGTTTGGAGACCTTGGTGGTTGGTGGCTCACCATGGAATATGCCCCGGTCGCGGGCGTGATGAAATACCTGACGGCACACGGCAAGCATATATTGCACACTTCGTGGAGCGCTTCCGGCATCCACCATGGCTTTCTTAACCCGCTCTAAGTCAATAGGGCTTATATGGGACAGGGGCTTATTTGCCAGGGTGGGCCCCAGCCATTTTTTGAAGAAACTCGCCTCCCGCTGGGCGGTGCGTTGGGTTTTTTCCTGCTGAGCATTTGGGAAGTAGGTATCTCGCCAGAATTGACCAAAGGTGCGGCTCTCTCGCTCCTGCTCAGTTCTTTCGGCTTCAAGAGCTTCTCGTTCAGCTTCAGCGACCTCCCGCTGCTCAGCCAAAGTACGAGGTCCCTTCCCGGTTTTGTGAGCTTCTCTGAGGGTGGCGAGTAGGTTGCGGGCCTTGATTTCGTTCCAACCACGGGAGGCCCAGCCAATGCCCTCTTCAACCTGTCTGCCCTGAAAGCGATAGCGGATCAGGTAATAACGATCGTTACGGCCGTTATACTGCCGGGAATCATGTTCCCTATAAAAGACCCCCGTGTGCCGGGTCCTCACCCGCTTCTTACTTCCCATTTCTAGCCTCACTCCATTTTGTCCCTCGTTTTGTCCCTCATTAATAGCAACAACAGCAGACAAAGTCAAGAGAGTTTATTTGCCAATATATCTTGTGTATTAAATTAGTTATGTCATGCAACGCCAACTTCAAACAAAGTCGAATAATGACCAAAGTGGCTATTTTGTAGGACTCTTAATCCGTAGGTTCAGTGTTCGATTCACTGGCAGCCCACCAAAAATATAACCGCTTTTCAAACGGTTACAGCTCTCCCGGAGGATCTTCTAAAATCTTCCGGGAGAGCCTTTTTTAGGCCTTTTTAGGGCACTTTTTGGCACACTTTGGGATCACCCCCCGGCACAGTTTTGATCTCTTTTCGTTTCCAGCCAAAAATTCCTTGAAATCAAGCCTCCTCCCGCTTATTTTTGGATAAGGCTTTATCCGAAAATAAGCACAAATCATATTTTCACTTCAGGTGTAACTCATGAACCGGAATCTACAGGGCCATTATGTTGAGATCTCAACTGTGGGAGAAACGGTGCGCGCCTTTGTGCCGGCGCCCTTGCCGCCCGATCCTCCCATTGAGCTGACCCCGGAGCTCCAGGAAAAATTTGACAAGGCTCTTCTGGCCCTGGGCCGCTTGGATGCCGTCTCCGACCACCTGCCGGACGCACCCCTGTTCTTGTACACCTACGTGCGCAAGGAAGCGGTCCTGTCCTCCATGATCGAAGGGACCCAATCGTCTCTGTCGGATCTGCTGCTTTACGAGCTGGAGCAAGAGCCAGGAGTCCCCCTGGACGACGTGCGGGAGGTGAGCAACTACGTAGCCGCCCTGTATCACGGTCTGGACCGCCTGTCCCAGGGCTTCCCGCTTTCCTTACGGCTTATCAAAGAAATGCACCAGGTGCTGCTGACCAGGGGGCGCGGCAGTAACCAGACCCCCGGCGAGTTCAGGCGCAGTCAGAACTGGATCGGTGGGACCCGACCGGGAAACGCAGCCTTTGTGCCGCCGCCGCCAGACCAGGTGATGGAGTGCATGGGCAAGCTGGAGCTGTTCCTGCATGACCAGCCCAAGCCAACCCCTGTACTACTCAAGGCGGCCCTGGCCCATGTGCAGTTTGAGACCATCCACCCCTTCCTGGACGGCAACGGCCGGCTGGGGCGCTTGATGATCACCTTATTGCTATGTGAGCAAAAGATTCTCCGCCAGCCCATGCTCTACCTGAGCCTGTATTTCAAGGCCCATCGACAATATTACTATGAGCTTTTAAACACCGTCCGCCAGACCGGCGACTGGGAGTTGTGGCTGGCTTTCTTTGCCGAAGCGGTGGCCACCACCGCCTCCCAGGCGGCGGAGACCGCCCGACAACTTCATGCATGCTCCCAAATCGACCAGCAAAAGATCAATGATTTAGGGAGGGCTGCAGCGTCAGCCCTGCAGGTGCACCGTGCGCTTATGGAGCGGCCAATCGCCACGGCCGGCTGGCTTTCCGAAAAGATAGACATGGCCAACTCAACCGTTAACAGGGCTCTAAGTCAGTTGCAAAAACTGGGAATCGTCCAAGAGATCACCAAACAAAAGCGCAACAGAGTCTTTTCATACGCCCAATACATCAGGATCATGAATCAAGGTACATCGCCGGCAGACTAACCAGGTCGCCCAGCCCATACCTACGGCACCAATCTAAAAGTCCAGCACCGATACCCCAGCCGGTTGCGCTCCTCATCGATGTCATCCGGAGAGC
>JAHLLJ010000050.1 GCA_020444205.1 Deltaproteobacteria bacterium
TCAAAGGAGATAAAGAGGAAGTCGTCTTGGAGGATGTGGATTTGGTTATGCCTGATGGCGATGACCAATGGCAGTTGGTCAACATCTTTGGCGAGCAAAAATCCATAAGAGCCCGCCTGAAAAAGGTGACCCTGGGTCGGCATAGGTTGTTGTTTGCTCCGGTTGACTGATCCTGCCAATAGCCAACCTCATCCGGATAAAACTTGTTGGTCTGACCGTGCTGGCGCTCAGCACTTGCGACGGCTAGGTTATCGTTAGATTGTGCTCCGGCATCTTCTCCTGCGAAATGGATCGAATGGCCCACTGCGCTTAGCTACATACAATGCACCATTTTGGAACCTACAGTTTCTCCTGAATTGTCGACATACGTGAGGCTTAGTTTTAAAAAGTCGCTTTGTCCGAAACAGTTATGGTTGTGGTGTTTTGAGGCCGGTGTTTCTGTTTTGTCAGCGTTATGAGCGGATGCGGTATGATGGGAACAATATGCCTGGGATACGGCAAAAAATATTCAATCCAGCAGATAACGGGCGTTATGGCAGGTGTTATGAAGAGGTCTTCAGACACTTGCTCAGCCTGTCCGTGAATTGGGAACATAGTGGGATCTACCGGTGGATGGCAACGGGCGCAAATGGGCTGGCCAGCCGTGTTCAGGCAGTATCGCTGACCACCACAACACCAGCAGGACCAAGGCTCCAAACCTGATGCGGCTGCGTGGCTGGGTCGAGACGGGGTTTCCACATTTCCAGGAATAGGGGCACCTCCCTCCAACTCAGCTTGGGTGCCAAGTTCGGCCAGAACTTCAGCCTTGTGGCGGCGGCGACCTCCACCGCCTTGGCGGCCTGGTGCTTGGGTAGCCGGTCCAATCCGGCCACCACCAGCCGACCATCAGGAGCAAGGCGAACCTGGGCCCCAAGTTCGCAAAGCGCGGCAAGAGCGCTCATAGGACCACCTCCGCCGGACCGGTCCACATCCCTTCAAACTGGGTGCGCTCGGAATAAGTTGCTTTTGTGCCGTCACCATCATCACCGGCAGCCAGTGGCTGGGTGACGGGGGTGACGGCATTTTTCTTGTTTATTCTAATAACCCGTCGTCCGCCGTGAAGGCGTACTCCGGTTGTGCACTCGAGCCCCGCAGCCTGGCGCAAAAAGGTAGCCACTCTGGTCAAACGTCCGGCGATTTGGAGGGTAGCGAGAAGGCAGGCGATTCCTGTCCCGGACAAAGTAACCGCAACACCTTAAACATATAACAGGAAAGGTACAACTGCGAACCCTGGGGCCGAATCGCCGGCCCCGAGGCCGGCCTTTGGTTTGTTCGCCGCAGCACTCGAGTGTATTTGCTTTTGCAAGCAAATATTGCCGAGGTAGATCACCTACTGAGAGCTATTCGCTTTCGTAGGAGGCGCCTTGATTACCAAAAGCCTCAGGCTCTGTGCGCCGGTGGATAGGATTCGATGGGATTCCCCTTGGGGGACGAAGACAAAGTTGCCCGGTCCCAGGCGATGCTCCTCCCCGCCCAGCAGAAAAAGGCACTCCCCACCCAGCACGTAGAAGGCCTGGTCCGACTCTGTGTGCTGGTGTTCTTGCGCTTCTCCGCCCGGCTTGATACAGCCATGCCAAATCGCCAGATGCCGGGCCCCGTTGCCCTGATGGGCCAGGTAGTGGTTCAGTGTGTCGGAATGCCCCGGCGGCGTGAAAGAGGGCTGGCCGCTCAGGTCTTGCAGGTCTATGAAATACCTCATGCCTCGCGCTCCCTTACCTAGGTAATGAAACCAGCTACATCATGGTGGACGGCAGCCACAGGATTATCTGGGGGAAGACGATAACCAGGGCCAAGCCCACCGAGTCCAAGAGCATGAAAGGCATAGCGCCCATCAAGATGTCTTTCAGAGAGACGTTGGAAGGCGCGATGCCCTTGATGATGTAGAGATTCAACCCCAGGGGCGGGGTGATCTGGGCCATCTCGGTGTTGACCACAAACATAACCCCGAACCAGACCGGATCGAAACCCAGAGCCTTGATGATGGGCACGAAGATGGGGATGGTGACCAGCAGGATGCCCGCCGGGTCCATGATGCAGCCCAGGAAGATAAGGATGATGTTGATGCCTACGATAACTAGGTAGGGCGAGGCCGACTGCTCAACCAGCCACGAGGAGAGCTGCTGAGGAAGCTGCAGGTAGCTGAGCACGAAGCCGAACAGGGAAGCGGCTACCAGCACCCAACCGATGAAGCAGGTGATGCGGCAGGTGCTCAGAAAAGCACCCTTGATGGCCGACCAAGTTAGGCGGCGGTAGGCGAAGCCGATGACCAGGGCCAGGAAGCAACCCACGCCCGCGATCTCCGCCGGGGTGGCTATGCCCAGGTAGATGGAGATGAGCATGGCCAGGGCTAAGAAAAGAATGGCCCACACCTTGTACAGCGAACGCCAGCGTTCCCGCCAGGTAATGCCTTCCACCCGGGGCGCCAGATGTGGGCTGAAGGCGCAGCGGATGATAATGTACGTGATGAACATGCCGCTGAGCATCATGCCGGGCACCACCCCGCCCATGAAAAGCTGTCCGATGGATTCCTCCACCAGGGTGCCGTAGATAATCATGTAGATGCTGGGCGGGATGAGCGCCCCCAGGGCCCCGCCGGCTGCGATAGAACCGCAGGAAAGCCGCTTCTCATAGCCCCGGGAAAGCATCTCCGGCACGGCAATGCGGCCCACCGCCGCGGCGGTGGCGGTGCTGGCCCCGGATACCGAGGCGAACAGGGTGCAGGTGAGTTGGCTGGCCACCGCCAATCCGCCGGGCAGGCGGCCGGTCCACTTGGAGAGCATGTCAAAGGCGTCGGTGCTCACCCCGGAATGCAAAATTATTTCCGCCATGAATATGAATAAGGGGATGGCCGCCAAGGCGAAGTTGTTTATCTGCCCAAAGGCGGTTGTTGACACCAGCATCAACTTGTCCGGCCCCAGCATCACCAGGACCAGGGTCAGGGAAAGGGCTCCCAGGCTGAAGGCGATGGGCACCCCGATGAAGATGAGCAGCAGCAGGCAAACCAGGATCACACTAAGAAGCAGCCACCATTCCATCAGTGACCGCCTTCCTGGACGGCGTAGGGCTCGCCCTTGCCCAGTAGATAACGTACGTTACAGATTATCCTCACCACCAGCAGCAGGATGACCAAGGCGGCTCCCAAGGGAACCAGGACCTCAAAGGGGAACAGCGGCCAACGCACCCCGCCCGAGGAAACCTCGCCGTACTCCAGGGCCTCCCAGGCCAGTTGCCAGCCCTCCCACACCATGATCGCGGCGTAATAGATGCACACCGCGTCGATGAAAAGATCCAGGCGCGCCTTGCCCCGTTTGGTGAAACGCCCGTAGAAGAAGTCTGCCCGCACGTGTCCGTCCACCGAGGTGGTAAAGGCCGAGCCTATGTAGACCATGCCCACCAAAAGAAAGGCGTTGAGGTCCACCGCCCAGTCGGTGGGGGCGTTGAAGAAATATCGTCCCCCCACTTCACGGACCAGGGCGGCCATCATGATCACGGCCAGGGACCCGGCCAGCCAACCGGTTTGCAACGACAACCAGGTCACTGCATCCACGAAGCGGTCGAACTTGCTCTTGTGGACCACGCTGCTCATTTTTCGCTACCTTTGGGCGCGGTGGTTAAAAAACCCGGGGCTGGTCGGCAGCAACCTCCCAGCCCCGGGCGGACGATCTATTTACCCTTGTTGAAGCGGTCCAAGATCGCCTTCTTAACTTGGCGGGCCTCGGCCCCCAGGCCCTGCTTCTCACACTGCTTCACGTACCAATCCCAGACCGGCTGGGTTTTCTTGTACATGATTTCAGCCTGGTCCGGAGGCAGGGTGTAGAAAGCGACCCCGCGCTTCTTGGCCTCGGCGATGATGGGGCCGTCCTGGTCCTTTTCGTAGATGCCCACCCATTTGGCCCACAGGTCTTTAGCCCGGGCGGTCTTGATGATCATCTCCTGCAGGTCCTTGGGCAGCTTGCGCCAGGCCTTGTTGCTCATCCACAGGAAACCGGCCGCGTAGCCGATTAGCGGCGGGTTGACCACTTGGTCGGCTACCTCCCACAGGCGGTACTGCTTCAGGGAGTAGGTGGTCATCAGGCCGGCGTCAACCACGCCCTTTTGCATGGCCTGGTAGTACTCGCCGCCGATGGTCATAACCGGCGAGGCGCCCAGCATCTTGATGGCGATGGAGGCAGAGCCCCCGGCCGAGCGGATCTTCATTCCCTCGAAATCGGCGGCGGTCTTTATCTTCTTGGCCCGGGTGGCCACCTGGAAGTTATAGGGCGCCACTGGGGTGCAGGTGATGTACTTGACCTTGGCCACCTTGCTGTAGGCCTTGTCCATGATCTCGGCCACCACGCCGTTCACACCCAGGGCCCAGCAGTCTTCCCAGCCCCGGAAGTTGGACGGGAGTTGCTGCCAGTCGCCGATGGCGATCTTTCCGTCGTAATAGGTGGGATAGGCCATGAGCATGTCGATGACCCCGTTGGTCAAGGCGTTGAGGGCCTCCTTCTTGCTCACCGGCTCTCCGCCGTAGTGGCGCTCGAACTTGATACGGCCCTTGGAGTTGGCCTCGATGCGGTCCAGCAGGTCGTCCACCACCAAAAAGCGCATATGCCCCTTGGGGTAAACCGACTCGTAGACCAGGGTGAACTGTTTTCCGGCCGCTTGGACCGGAGCCGGGGCGGACAGGCACATTGCCACGGCCATAGCCGCCGCTAAAACAATAAACAACCGTTTCATAGCTTCCCTCCCTTAGGAACGCTTGCTAAACATCGGAACCGCCCGCCGGCCTGATAGCATCGGTGATGACGTCTAGGCCGTTAACCCCAATTGGCGGGCGAACTCCAGAAATTCTCGCGCGGTTTGGGCCATGGCGTAGTCCACCATGTCACCCTCGTAGACCACCGCCGCGTGGCCCTGCTTTTCCGCCTCCTCAAAGGCGGCGAGCAGGCCCTTGTAAAAGGCCACTTCCTGCTCGGTGGGCGAAAAAATTTCGTTGACCACTGACACGTGGCTGGGGTGGATCAGGGCCATGCCCGCGTAGCCCAAACTGCGGTTCAGGCGGGCGTCGGCGGCCAGGCCCTCCAGATCGGCCACGTCGTACCAGGAGTTGATGAGAGGCGTCACTCCGGCCGCTCGAGCGTCCAGGACGATCTTGGAGCGCAGATAGAGGGTTTCAATGCCTTGCTTGCTCCATTGGTAGCCGATGGATCGTGCCGCGTCGCCACCAGGTCCGGCGGACATGAGGATGGCGTTGACCCTGTGGTTTGCCACGGTGATCTCATAGGCATGGCGCATGCCCTGGGCGGTCTCCAAGAGCAGCGGTGTGGTGATGGTCCCCAACGCCATGCCCCGCTCCTGCTCCAGCTTGCCCAGAGCCTGGTCCACCTCGGTCAGATCCTCGGGGCGGTAAACCTTGGGCAGCATCACCGCGCTCAGATTGGGGTGGACCACCGCCTCAAGGTCCTCATCCAGCATGCCCGCGGCCAGGCTGTTGACGCGCACGCAGTAGAACTGTCGCGGCTCGGCCTGGTCCAAAGCCTGGCGCACCGATTGACGGGCCTGATCCTTGGAGGCCAGGGGCACCGCGTCTTCCATATCCAGGATCAGGGCGTCGGGCCCGGCCTTCCAGGCTTTCTCCACCCAAGAGGGCTTATGTCCGGGCACAAACAACATGGAGCGAAGGGGCCGCATGGCTGATTCGCCTCTCTATAAAAGGTCAGTCTTGTGACGGCGAGGCCGTGGCCGCGCCCGTGGCCAGCAATTGCTCGATTTGCCGGGCGCTGTAGCCCAACTCGGCCAGCACCTGGCGGGTGTCCTGGCCCACCCCTGGGGCGGGTGTCCTTATGGGCGGCATCTCTCCATCGGCCGCGATGGGGGTCTTCACCTGGGTCACCGGCCCCAGCTCCGGATGCTCCAGATGGTCCAGCACCCCGCGCGCCCTCACGTGGGGGTCATCCAACACCTGGCCCACGTCCAACACCGGCCCACAGGGCATTCCCGCCCGGCGCAGTTTACCCACCACCTCATCCCGGTCCATTTCCGCCAGGGCTTGTTCGATGAGACCGGTGAGTTCGTCGCGGTTTTTCACCCTCGCGGCGTTGTCCGCAAAGCGAGGCTCCTGCTGGAGACGCTCCAGCCCCAGGGCCTCGCACAGCAACCGCCAGAAACGCTCGGTGGAAGCGCCGATGAACAAGTAGCCGTCACGGGCCTTGAACACCTGGTAGGGCGAAAAGGCGGGCAGGGCCGAACCCGCCGGCCGGGGCAGGTCGCCGCTCATGCTGTAGCGGGCGATCAGGGGCGACATCCATGACAGAGCAGTGTCCATCAGGCTTATGTCCACGCATTGTCCCTGGCCGCCCTCCTGGCGCTCCATGAGGGCCCGGAGCACGGCCAGGGCGGTGTACATGCCCGCGCCCATATCGATCCAGGAGGCCCCGATCCTCACCGGAGGGCTGCCCTCGTGGCCGGTGCACATCATGATGCCGCACATGGCCTGGGCCACCACGTCGTAGCCGGGCAGGCTGCGGTAGGGCCCGGTCTGGCCGAAGCCGGAGATGGAGCAGTAGATGATGCGGGGGTTGATTCGCCGAGCCACCTCGTAGCCCAGGCCCAGCCGGTCCATGGTCCCAGGGGTGAAGCTCTCAATGAGTACATCTGACTCTGCCATCAGCTTCTTGACCACCTCCACCGCCTCGGGCTTCTTGAGGTCCAGGGAGATGTCGAGCTTGTTGCGGTTGGCCGCTGCGTGATAGGCCCCACCCAACAGGGGGCGGAAATGGTCGCCGTGGGGATGCTCCACCTTGACCACCTGGGCCCCGAAGTCGGCCAAAAGCATGCCCGCAAAGGGACCGGCCAAGGCGTGGCTCATGTCCAGGACTTTGATCTTTTCGAACACCGACATAGTTGTCTCCAGCCACGGTTGCCTGCTATTTGCCCTGCCACACCGGAGGCCGCTTTTCGGCAAAGGCCCTGGGGCCCTCTTTGGCATCCTCGGTGGTCTTGAGCAGCTCAAACACGGTGGTCTCCAAACGGATGCCCTCGTCCAGGGTCATGCTCTGGGAGCGCACCACCAACTCCTTGATGGCCTGTAGGGCCAAAGGTGGGCTGGCGGCCAAGGCCTGGGCATACTCCTTGGCCGCCTCCATGAGCTTGTCGCGGGGGACCACCTTGTTGACAAGCCCGAACTGCAAGGCCTCCTGGGCGTCGAGCCGCCGCCCCAGGAGCACCATCTCCATGGCCACGGCATAGGGGACCTGGCGGGCGATGCGCTGGGTGCCCCCGTTGGCAGGCAGGATGCCCCGCTTCACCTCGGGAATTTGGAACACCGCATCCTCGCAGGCCACCCGGATGTCGGTGGCCAAAAGCAGGGTCATGCCGCCGGCCAGGCAGTAGCCGTTCACCGCAGCCACTATGGGCTTCCACACCTCCAGGCCCCGGTTGAGAATCTGTTCCTTCTGGGTCTGCCAAAACTCGTACTTCTCGGGTTGCCGGGGGATGGTGGTCTTCAGGTCCGCCCCGGCGGTGAAGGCCTTGTCGCCCGCTCCGGTTACCACCGCCGCCCAGATCTCCGGGTCGTCGCGCACCTGGCACCAGGCCTGGGAAAGCAGGTGGTAGGTCTCCGGGTCCATGGCGTTCATCACCTCGGGCCGGTTGATGGTGATGTAGGCGATGTGGTCTTCCACCGAAAACAGAACCTTCATGATGCGCGTCTCCCGGACAAAGAGGGCGGTCGGAGGGGACGCCGGCTTTGGGCCGACGCCAGCCTGGTCTCAAATTTGTTAGCAAATCGGTTTTAAGCGTGTCAACCCTATAATTTTAAATCCATTTAAAATTATAGATCATGCTAGATTAATTATCCGATATTAATTATATTTATTAATATGTTCCAACCCGAGAAACGGGTGTTCATTGACAAAAAGGGCCCGACATATTATGGATGTAGCAACCGTCACCACCTGGAGGCCGATAAACCTTGTACGATCGTAAGCAGGCCAGCGCGGAGTTCATTCAGAAGCTTTTGGCCCAAAGCCCCATGCCGCGCAACCAGGTGGCGGTGATCTCGGGCCTATCCAACACCTATATCCGCGATTTGGAACAGGGCATCATCGCCAACGTGGCCCGGGACAAGCTCATCGCTCTGGCGGTGGCCCTAAACCTGGACCTGGGCCAGACCGACCAGATGCTTAACATCTTTGACAGGGCACCGCTGTCCCTGCAGGACATCCCCATCTTTTTGGCCACCGCTGAAAAAGGCACCATCACCTCGGCCCTTTTGCCGGTGCGTGATCGCTACTCTCTGGATTTGATGATGCTGGCCGCCGAGCGCCTGCCCGGCCCCCATGTGGTGGTCAGCTCCGAGCCCACGGTTTGCCTGAGGGCCCCGGGCCACCGCCTGTATTCCGAGCGCCGCCTGGCCGAGACCCACCCCATCTACGGCGAACTGGTGGAGACCATCGGCCGGGAGCGTCGCCAAGTCATGGAGAAGAACTTGGCCCAGCACCCAGTGGAGCAGTACATCTGCAAGAAGTGCCTGGAGGATTACCTGCTGCTCTGCGAGGACCCGGTTGAAAAAAAATGGCGGGTAAAGCACCTGCGGAACGTTATGGCCTGTGTGGAGCGTTTCGCCAAATGGAAATTCTTGCTTATCAACAGCTGCCCCACCTTCAGTTTCGTGCTCAAGGCCCCCGACCCGAGCACCGGCGAAAGCGACAAGTTGCTCATCACGCGCCTGGCTCCCCACCGTTTCCAGGGCACGCGAACTGGTAAGCTCACTGGCTTCACGACCGACAACCAGGTAATCATCCAGAATTTCAAGGACGAGTTGAGGGGACTAGCCGGCGCGGTGCACCGCGAATATCTGGACAGAAACAATCTACTGGACTATCTGGACAACCTGATCAAGGAATAGACTGCCGCGTCAGTTGTGCAGGTCACGGATGCAATTTGCCGGTCCACAATCCAAGAAAATTCCTCTTTATTTTGTACCGTAAAATAATTTAACCAACCCACTATGATTTCACTCAGGCGCACTCGGCGTAACTTAACCTAGGATTTGCTATCTAACTTCGTGTCGCCCAACAGAGCAGCGCAAGATACTTAGCACAGGTTGTATTATTGCTCAGACCAAAACTATTGATACTTGCAAAACCTCCTTAGAGTCAATCTGGACGACCGGGCCGATATATACATGTTTGTATTAAGGCAGATTTAGGGAAATCGTGACTGCAAGGAACCTTAATAAGGAACCTGAATAAGGACCGGATAATCCGGCGCAGGAGGCGCCAGAACCTGGGGCTGAAACCCTTAAACGAACAGATTATTAAACCCGAGGTCTACAGGAAATGTCTCCATTAGGAAAAACCAATTCTTGTCCCAAACACTTTGACGACGTACAGTCCCGTTTAATGTGCCATTATCCGAGTAATTGGTACGCCGCTTTGGCCACGTGACTTGCCGTCAAACCGTATTTTTCCATAAGATCGTCATTGCCGCCGGATTCGGCATAGGTGTCTTTCAGCCCCACCCTTTTTATCGACACCGGGTGATGCTCCGACAGGTACTCACACACCGCTCCACCCAGGCCGCCCAGAATACTGTGATCCTCGGCGGTTACGATTTTTCCCGTGCTTTCGGCCGCATCAAGCAGGGCTTGTGTGTCCAGCGGTTTGATGGTGGGCATGTGGACCACGCGCGCCGAAACGCCTTCCTCGGCCAACTCGTCGGCGGCCGCAAGGCATCGTTGAGACTGGTCCCCGGTGCCGATAATGGTCAAGTCACTGCCTTCCCTTAGCTTCACGGATTTGCCGATCTGGAATTCGTAGTCATCCGGCAGCACCACCGGAACCGGATCGCGGGTGAGGCGCAGATACACAGGCCCTTGATATTCGGCCAACACTCTCATCGCGGAAGCGACCTCGATTCCGTCAATGGGCGAGACGGTCACCACATTGGGCATGGCGCGGAACACCGCTATGTCCTGCACCGAAATATGGGTTTTACCCACCTTGCCGGTTAACAGGCCGCAGTATACGCCCACCATCTTCACGTTCATCTTGGGTTGGGCGATGACCACCCTTATTTGGTCCAAGGCGCGTTTGGCCGTGAAGCAGGCGAAAGAAGCCGCAAAGGGAATCAAGCCCAGGCTTGCCATGCCGGCCGCGACCCCGAACATGTTCTGCTCGGCTATGCCCATCTGATAGAACTGGCCGGGGAGCTCGGCGGCAAACAGGGTCAGCTGTGAGGATGGCGAGAGGTCGCCGTCTAGGGCCACCACTTTTTTATTATCACGGGCGATATCTGTGAGGCTTTTGGCAAAGGCCACTCTTTGGGCAATGAATTGGCTCATTTTGACATCCTTGATATGGAAAATTAAACGCCCAGTTCCTGCATGGCTTGCATCAATTCATCCTCCGAAGGCACCCGCGCATGCCAGGCGCATCTGTCTTCCATGAAGGAAATCCCTTTACCCTTGACAGTGTTGGCAATGATTACGGTTGGTTTGTCTTCAACTCGCCTGGCTTGGGAGACGGCGGCGTGGATTTGGCTCAAATCGTGACCATCGATCTCTTGGGTGTGCCAGCCAAATGCCTGGAATTTGGCGGTAAAGCCGCTCATGGGTTCACCAGGCGCCTTTTCGGGCCATAGGCAGTATTGTAGCTTGTTGTTATCCACGATGGCGGTGAGGTTGCCCACCCGGTACCGCGAGGCGGCCCAGGCGGCTTCCCAGATTTGCCCTTCCTGCGATTCACCGTCGCCTATCATGACAAAGGTATGAAAATCCTTGCCCAGATATTTGGCGCCCAGGGCCATCCCCACGCCGGCCGATAACCCCTGGCCCAGGGAACCGGACGACATATCCAAGCCTGGCGTGACAGTCATGTCGGGATGGGCCTGCATGCGCGAGTTTATGGCGTCAAAGGTGGCCAACTCCTCGATAGGAAAATATCCGCGCAGAGACATCACGGCATAAAGCGCTATGGCGGAGTGGCCCTTGGAAAGGATGAAGCGGTCGCGCTGGTCCCAATCGGGTTTTTTGGGGTCTATATTCAGGTGTTCGAAGTAAAGGTAGATCAGCACATCGATACATGACAGAGGCCCGCCCACATGGCCGCTCTGGGCGATATGGACATTTTTCACCACCTCGTGACGCGCCCGGGCGGCCAGCTTTTCAAGTTCCTTTATCCTGTCATTGCTCAAAACCTGCATGCGGACACCTTTTTTACAGTTCGGGATTGTAAATGGCGGAGTAAACACGGGACAGTTGGCGGTCTAAAACCGTGACACTTGTTTTAGAGATATAGTCCTGTTGTTCATGCTGTCAATCATGATCTTGCCTTAGTTGGTTTTGCTTAAGTCCGACGGCCTCGGTGAAACTTAACATAGGATTTGCTGGCTATATTCGGGTTGACTACCAAGGCAGTTGACCCTGCTTAGCATAAGCTTGACCAAATTTACGCTCATTATATTTATCCTTAGATCGCCTCCTTCAACCGATTGCACAAACTCCATGCCACTCACACCGCCGAATTCGCCTAAACAAATAGGCAGGGCGGACGGTGGTATTGCAAGGCAGGGTGGCCTTGCACTTCTTGCCCTGAACTGCTCCCGTTACTTATAACAGCTATCCGATATTCTGGGCCGACTTTGCGATGGGGTACGCCGGCCGAAAACCTTTTGGGATCAGCATCGGCACCTTTACCTGATAATCTCGATAAGCCGCCCCAAAGTCTACGGCGAGGTCTCGTTCCTCCAACACCGTCGCCGCGACGACCCATAGGGTCCACAACGTGTTGAACAACAAGCGATCCAGTGTCAGGGTGGGGGCGGACCAGAACAGGATGATCATGAACAGGTAAAGAGGATGGCGTACCCAGCGATAAGGGCCACGAATGGTAAGGTGGTTTACATGTACAGGCTTGGTGTCGGAACGCTTGAGAATTGTAGACAAGCCAAACATGTCAACGGAGCGCAGCGCCAACAGGCCCCAAACCATTCCGAGCATAGACAGAGCGAAAAATCCGCGCAAGACCCCGCGAATCAGACCGTTTGCCTCGAAAAGGATTGCATCGGATCCCTGCCAGAAGGCAACGGCAATTAGTAAGCAAGCACCTGAGGCCAACGTGTAGATGGCACCCTGATATTGGGTTGGAATAAAGTTTGCCAACCACCTGCGAAAAGAGCGGCGGATCATCCCGCTATGTTGGAGAAAGAAAAAGAGACAGAGGATTGCATTCAACATGCCCTTTTCAACTTCACTCAATTCCAGTCGTATCCAATCCAGAGAACCCGAATATAGAAAGACCAGGAAAGCAGCATAAGACGCGTAACCGGCAACAGCTGCCGTAAGCAACGTAATGAGTGCAAACAGTTTGTGAACCAGCTTAGGCATGTCGTCACCTGAATGAGCCATCTGTAACAGTCTATCGGCAGCTTTCGGAATTGTTGTCAATCAATAGAAAGCGGCACGATGCTTTACGTTTATTGTATTGCTTTCAATCCCATAGACGGAGTCTCCGAGGGAAAAGTTACACTGGCAATCGATATTTTTCGGAGGGCTAAACGGCAAAGGGCGGCTTGAAAAGACACCTTTTACAGGCCTAACCAGACAGGCAGGCAAAGGTGTACTCACGGTGGCAGCGGCCCTTACGACTCCCCGCGCATTTGGACACCTTTGGCTCCACTGTGAACTCAAGGCTCAGTTCCTTCAGCCAGCCCTCCACCCGCGTGAACACGCCGCAGTCGTAATGATCGATGGCCTCCAGGCGGCTGACCCCCAGAAAGGAGAAGCATTCCTCCATGTCCACGCGCATGCGCCTGGGCGGCTGGAAGGAGTAGGAGAGGCCCATCCAATCGGCCCCCACGACCCGATAGGCCTGATCCATGAAGTAGCGCAGGGTGGCCAAGTTCCGCACCTTCTCGATGCCCGCCAGCCGTGCCAAGCGCTTGGCCTCAACCCGGGCCATGCCCCCCACCGCCTTGCGGTTGAGGCGGTTGGCCACCTCGACCCCCACCTCCTGGATGCTGTGGGCCAACCACATGGCGTCGTGGGTCATCCACTGCTTGATTAACATATCCCTGACCAACTCCGGATTTAACTGGGCCATCATTCACCTCCTCTTGTATCGCGGCCGGAAAACGGCCTCCCGTCCGCAGTGGGTCCACCATGACGGGCCGCCCTCTCCCTAACCGCAGCAGCCCGCGCCTTGGCCCGGGGCCTGGCCGCAAGAGCCGCCCTGGGCGGCGGCCTGCCCGCAGGCGGTGGCGCCCTGGCTGCAGGGGTTTTCCAGGCTGTTCAACACCCAGTCCGCCACAGAGCGGGCCACCTCCCGCCGCTCCTCTTCGGGCACGTCATCGTAGTCGAAGATGTCGGTGTAGCGGTTGTAGTGCGACAAGGCATCGAACTGCACCAGCCGGTCGGCGTCGATGAGGTTCTCCAGGATGCGCCCATGGCAACGCAGGAAGCAGCCGTCGATCAGCACGACCTTCTTAGACTGCTTGATCCACTGGGCGATGGCCGACTGGGGCACGGTGATCAACTCTCCGTGACAACCCCGAGCAAAGCCTGGCTCCCTGGTGATGCAGTTGGCGGCCAGCCGGGCTATCTCGCCCCTGATGCAGGCGCCTTCGCAGGACAGGACCGGGATCTTGGCCTCGGCCAGGTTCCTGGTTCCGGTGAGCTCCCCGATGGGGCAAACGCCGTTGGTGGTGCTGAACTCGGCCGCTTGCTTATTGTCGCAACTCATTTTCCACCTCCTCGTGTGGTGATTTTGGCTTGAGCGGGTCAGGTAATATCCGCGAGATTCGCTTATAAAGACGTGGCGAGCGGGGAGGAGGTTACGGCCAGGGACGGGTTTTCAACGGAAAACGGGATTGGATTATTTGACCGGAAGGTACTCTTCGGCATGGGACGCCAGCTACGCGGGCAAGCCGTAGACACAGTCATGGTACAGCGCGGGAGGTGCGGCATGCCAATGATATAAAGCTGAAATGGGATGCCGCTGGGAACGGCCTATATGGCGTGGCTAGGAGCCGTCCTCCACGGGAAGGCACACCAGGACGTTCCGTTCGTCCTGTTCAAAGGTGCACTCCCGCGCAAGTATCTCCTTGAGGGCCTTGCGAGCGCGGTGCAGGCGCACCTTTACTGTGCCCTCCTTTCCCTCCAGCACTTCGGCGATCTCCTGGTGACTCATGCCGGCTAGGTCGAAGAGGATGAGCACCGTGCGGTAGGCCTCGGGAAGCTTGTCGATCTTCTCCTGCACGCAGGAGCTCATCTCGCTGCGCTCCAACTGAAGCTGGACCAGGTTCTGCTTGAGGTCGGGCCCTTCCCCAGCACGTTCGTCGGCCTGCTCGCGGGAAACCGCAGCCCGGCGAAAGTGATCCAGGCACTTGTTGCGAGCGATGCGGTATAGCCAGGGCTTGAGCTTGCCGGGCTCCCTGAGGGACGCGAGGTTCTGCTTGGCGCTGAGGAATGTCTCCTGGGCCAAGTCATCGGCTGCCCAGTCATCGCGAAGCATGGCCGCGATGAACGAGCGCACCGAATGATAAAACTCGTGGTAGATTTCCCAAAAGTCGGGCGGCTTTAATTCATCTTCAGTCACAGCAGCACCCTCCCTGAGGGTCGGAGCAACAGGGCTGGGGCCTCCGCTCTTGGCGCATTATCTCGCGCACTCCGTCGGTCATAACCATGGCTCCGCCCTGCTTGAGCTGGTTGGCCAGGGCCACGGCCTGTTCCACTTCGGCGTTGGACAGGCCCGATGCCTGGGCTTTGCCGTAGTAATGGTCGAAACAGGGCACGCAGTTGGCCGCCACCGCGGAGGCCAGGCAGATAAGCAGCTGGGTCTTTTCGTCCATCTCAGCCCTCCTTTTGGGTTTCTACCCGCAATGACGCGTCTCCCTGCCAAAAGGTTACATTCTTTGACGCAGAGATCGTCGATGGAGAGCCCTTGGATGAGTCGTGGACCATACCGGTAGGCAAAAAGACTGCTTGGGTTCGCTAGGACGGAGCCACCCCGGCCTGGCCGCCGCACTACCGTCATTTTATGTCATGCGAGACCGCATGTGGCAACTTAATTGGCGGCTATGGTGCGGCGGCCTTTAGGCCGCGGAGTTCATCTGGCAGAGGCCGGGTTATACCTGTTTTGAACGGACAGGCGCCTCTCGGTTGGCATCGATTTTAAATAGGACTTCCATCCCGGGCACCACCCGGTGTGCCACTTCCAGATCCTGCCCAGCATGCTGCCGGGGGCGTTATCGTACTTCTTACGAAGCTTGCAGTTTTCGCAGTTATGCATTTTGGTTCCTCCCTGCTTTTGAGTCTTGAGCGGTGGCGGCCATCAGCAGCAAGAGCCGCCCGCCGTACGGCCGCACGACAGACAGCCGTTTTCCTGAGATCCGGTTAGTTCCTCGACGACACCGGAGACCGCCTTGTGCGCGCCGTTTTTGACATTGGCGGCGATTTCAGCCGCCTTACTGATTTCTTCCCCTGTGATCCCAGTGGTGATCGCCTTCTCATAAAGGTGCTCGAAGCAAGGGATGCAATTGGCGGCCGTGGCCGCCCCGATGGCAATCAGGGTCTGAGTTTTTTCGCAAAAATTGTTTTCTCCCATTGTCCGTTTCTCCTTCCTGTCGTCCTGTTTTGACTTTGGTAAATGATCCATTTGCATGGAGTCTTGAGCCTGGTTCAAAACCTTTGTCGAATCACAAGCTGATCCAGGGATCGGCTTCCGTGGTCTTGTGAATCAGCGGGATGACGCTTTTCAGGTCGATGAAGATTTTGCCCGGCTTTTGCCACCTGGGCAGAATGCTCATGATCCCTTCGCTCCTCATGCCCATGTAGACCTTGCAGGGGGCTGACTCTACCGCGTCGCAAACTGTCCTCACTCCAGCCTCGCAGGCCATCACCAGCAGTGCGTCGTAGTTCATGGCCGCCTTCATCAGTTGCCGTCGCCGCTTTTTTGTCCACATGCAGATGACGAATTGGTGGACCAGCCTGCTCCGAAAGATGTCGGCCTTTACGCCCATGCTGGTCAGGCTCGCTTTGGTGTCCTCCAGGTAGCTTTCATAGGCCGCGGTTTTCATGCAGTTGGTCAGGAACTCGAAGTAGGGCTGGCTCCTGCTTACCGCCAAGCTGGCGGCAGGGCAAAACCGGCAGGGAACGATGAGCACCGAACCGTATTGCTCCAGCGCCTGAAGCGAGCCACTATCCTTGAGGTAGACTGGCATGGTTCTCTCCCTGGTCTGCCTCTTGGGGCGCGTCGGAGCCCAAGATGATCTCTTTCTTGGCCAGATACTCGTCCTGGTCGATCTCCCCCGAAGCGAACCGCATGTCCAGGATCTCCTTAGCCGAGGTTTGCTCTTCCCGGTGGGAGCGGCCGTTGGTCCTGGGCGTAAAACAACAGCCCATGCCCCTCTTGCGGCCCAGCATCATGAGAAAGCACAGGAGCATCATCGCCAGGGGGAATATCCACCAAAGTGAAAAATGATAGGTTTCATAAGCGGGCATGATCTTCGCCTCCTTGCGTCAAGTGGTTCCTTGAATCGGTGTCATATCGAATACTTTTTCGATTTTTGCCGTTATAGACGCACCGGTCCGGGAAAAGGTTACAGCCCTGGCGCTGCCCCCACGGGCCGGCGCAAAAACCTTCACCAGACTTCTCGCCTGTGGCCTCCATGTCCAGGCCGTTCTTGTAACCCCGCTATCACTGGCTACGTCCTTGGATTAAGCGGCTTTTCACTGTCTGTTCCAATGATGCTGATCGGGGAAGGCAATTATGTATCAAGCGTTGACCAGAAGCGTGAGCACCATATTGAGCGCGGACGTGAGCGGCTTTAGCCGCCTGATCAGCCGCAACGATGTCGGGGCAGTGCTGACCATAAATCGGCATCGGCACCTGATTGCCCAGCAGGTAGAGCAGTATTACGGTCGGGTGGTTGACATGGCGGGAGACAGCATCTTGGCTGTGTTTGACAGTTCCCTAAACGCGGTACGCTGCGGCCTGGCCATGCAGGAGAGCCTATGGGCCCGCAACCGGCGGCTGCCCGTGGCAGAACGCATGTGCTTTCGCCTGGGCATCGACCAGGGCAGCGTGCTGCACCAGGGCGAGCGGGTCTACGGCGAGGCGGTAAACACAGCGGCCCGTCTGCAGGCTATCGCCCCGCCGGGTGGGGTGATCATCTCCGCTGCGGTTTACCGGCAGGTGCTCGGCCTCCTTCCTTTAAAAGCCGAGTACCAAGGTGAAAGGATGCTGAAAAATATACCCGGGCGGGTGGCGTCATACAGGCTGTTTCCCCGAATCGGTGACTGCAGGCAGGAAGGCGATGACAGCGGGCCATGTACACCTTCTGGGCTCCTGGCTGAAAGACCGCTTGCATCAATGGTGCAAGCATGAACGCAGCGATTAGTACGGCACAAAAATATGTTGCGGTTGGATTGAAGTTGTCGGATAAAGGTCCCACTCGCAGGAAGGCCCGATAAATAAAGGAGCAATTGCGCGTATTGTAATTGGACAACCAGACGGGGCTTGGGGCTCCAGATGCCTTTCACCTTAGTCTAATAATGCGATCGCAAGCACCATGCCCAATCCGAAGAAAAGGTGGTTGGCCAGTGGAGATATAGAGGCTTTCGTGCCTTCTGGAGACCGCCTCCCAAATACACCCAGCCCTATGGAAGGATAAACGAAGAGCCAGGAAACTACCGTCGTTGCGGTGCCGTAAACAAGAGCCCATATTGGTGATGCAGATCCGCCAACCAAGAGACCCCAACAGAGCACGTATGGGACCGCGAGCGCCACACCGATGATGTAATGCGTGATATAGCCATATAGCAATTCGTCATCCACAGACCGCTTGCGCCAAAACTACGAGGCCTATGTCGAGAGCCGCTACAACATCGCCTGGCAGTCTAGTGCCAGATAATTTCGGGAAGCAGCCAAAGAGGTAGTGCCCTCAGTCACCGCGACCGCCGAGCAAAAGGAGGCGGCTCAGCAGATACTTGATAGGTTGTCCACGCTCAAAAGCTGGCTCTTCCAAGGAATCATGGGCTACTACGCGGCCAAGGCGACAGAGACAAAGGCCGCGGCCGAAGGTATTCATAACCAACGAGCTTTACCCGCTGCCCGCAACCGCCACTGTGGCGCAGTAAGCCTGCACCCTTTTCAGCCCGATTTGGGATGAATTCCCGCCTGGCGGGACGGCCAAAACAGGCCGAGTTATTTCAGCACAATCGGCAAAAGTTTTCGCGCTCGCTATCATCTGGGCGGGAACTGATGGATTTTTTACTAAGATGCTCACCAGGCACTCGCTGGCCACCTTGCCCATGCCCCCCACGGCGGTGGGGCAGCCGCCCAGGCCGCTCACCGAGCTGTCGAATATGCGCGCCCCTCCCCACACGGGCGGAGCCGGGCCATACACCGAGCTGCCCCGCGTCAAAAAATCCAAATCAGGCTGGAACTTTGCTTATGGCCCCAAAGCGGTCAGGGCAGGCAGCCAGACAAGTTCCGCACTTGATGCACAGGTCTTGGTCGATAACATGGGGCGTTTTCTTGGCCCCTATGATGGCCCCCACCGGGCATCTTTTCAGACAGATCATGCAGGCCCGGCATTTCTCCGGGTCGATCTCATAGGTGGGTGCCTGGCTAAAGAGCTGCTCCACCTCCTCCGCGCTGTAAAGATGGTCATAGGCCGTTGGGTCGTCGCGCAGATGCAGGGCCAGCTTTTCGCGCATGGCCATCTTTATATAGGGGATCAAGCGCATCACTTCCCTGAGGTTGGCCTTTAGCTCCTCGGTCTCCATGCCCTCGTTCTGCCCCAGAGGGCCCAGGTTTTCGATCTCCCGGCTGAACTCGTTCATGAGGTTAGCGAAGCGAATGCCTTCCCCTGCCGAGACCCACTCGATACGCAGGCGATGCGGGTCCACTCCTGCACGCTCCAGCAGGCGGAGGGTTAGCTGCACCATGCTCAGGGCCTCGTAGTTGCCGTGGGTGATGTAGTGGCAGTCGTCCAGATGGCAGCCACCGATGAACACCGCGTCAGCGCCCTCGGCAAAGGCTTCGATGATGTGCTTCATGTCCACTCTGCCCGAGCACATCACCCGGATGAGGCGGATGTATGGCGGGTACTGGAAGCGCGAAACCCCGCAAAGGTCCGCCCCGCCGTAGCAGCACCAGTTGCAGATGATGCCCACCATCTTGGGAGTAAATCTGGGGTTAGCAGCCATGGGAAGCCACCTTTCCGGCCGCCTGGGCGTCCACGCTTTGCTCTAGCTCCAATTCCTCGTGCAGGGCGGCTCTTATCTGGTGGGATAACTCTTGGTCGGTGTAGTGCTTTAACTGAATGGCATCGGTGGGGCACTTGCTGTTGCATAGGCCGTCGCCCTTGCACAGGATGGGGATGATCTCGGCCTTTTTGCCCCGCTTGGTGTCTTTGAACTCAATGGCTCCGTAGGCGCAGGCATCCACGCAGGCTCCGCAGCCGATGCAACGCTCCTCCTCCACAGCGCACACCGAGCCCGAGGCCAGCACCGTGTCGTTGGCCAGCAGGGTCAGGGCCCGGCCGGCCGCGCCATAGGCTTGGTTTATGGTCTCGTTCAGGAACTTGGGGTAGTGGGCCATGCCGCAGAGGAAGACTCCCTCGGCCCCGAAATCCACCGGTCTGAGCTTCACGTGAGCTTCCTGGAAAAAGTCGTCCGGGCCCAGCTGCACCTTGAACATCTGGGCTATCTGCTTGGCCGCCGCGTTGGGCACTACCGCCGCGGCTAGGACCACCACGTCGGCGTCAATGGCCAATTCCTCACCCAGGACGGGATCTCTAAGCGCCACCCGCAGTGGGGCCTCGCCGTTTTCATCCATGCGCTCCACTAGGGGCGGTGCCTCAGGCTCATAGCGGATGAAGCGCACTCCCCGTTCCGAAGCCTCCCGGTAAAAGTCCTCCTTGAAGCCATAGGTGCGCATGTCGCGGAAGAGGATGTATATGTCCCGCTCTGGATTTGCCTCCTTGAGGGCCAGGGCGTTCTTGATGGACTCGCCGCAACACACCCGGCTGCAATAGGCCCGCTCCTGGTTGCGGCAGCCCACGCACTGGATCATCACCAGGTTGCGCGAATCCCGCACCATCGGATCGTCCTGGGCGATCTTTTCCTCCAGCTCCAGATGGTTCATCACGCGGGAGTCCTGGGAATAGAGGTATTCCGTGGGCTGGTACAGTTCGGCCCCCACCGCGATTACCGTGGCCCCGTGCTTAATCTCGCTTAGGCCCCGGGGAGAGGTGATCTTGGTGACAAAGTTGCCCACATAGCCGCTGGCTTGATCAATGGTGGCGCTGGTATACACGTGGATCAGGGGATGCCTCAGCACCTTACCCTTTAGCTCGTCTACAAAGGTCCCCACGTCCACACCTTCCAGGGTGCGATGGATGCGGCGGGCCAGGCCGCCCAGCTCGGAGGCTTTTTCCACTAAAAAGACTTCGTGTCCCTGCTCGGCGATGGACAGGGCGGCGGTCATGCCCGCCACCCCGCCGCCAACCACCAAGGCCCGCTTGTCCACCGGCAGGTCGAACTCCTGCAAGGCTTCCAAAAAGTGGGCCCGGGCCACGGACATGCGGATGATGTCCTGGGCCTTGTCCGTGGCGGCCTCCTTTTCCTTGGAGTGCACCCAGGAGCAATGCTCCCGGATGTTGGCCATGTCGTAATAGTATTGATTGATGCCCGCCTCCCGCAGGGTGTCGCGGAACAGGGGCTCATGGGTGCGAGGAGTACAGGCAGCCACTATCACCCGGTTGAGACCCCGCTGCTCGATATCCTCGGCCAGCATGGCCGCCGCCTCGGTGGAGCAGATAAACAGGCTCTCCTCCGCGTGCACCACGTGGGGCAGGCCCTTGGCGTACTCCACCGTGCCCGGCACGTCCACGATACGGCCGATGTTGGCCCCGCAGTGACACACGTACACTCCGATCTTGGGCTCCTCCTGGGACACGTCCCGCTCTGGGGGATAGACCCTTGCCCGCGACAGCTTGCCCCGGCGATAATTGAGTAGCTGGCCGCACTGGGACCCGGCCCCGCTGGCGGTAACCACCGACTCGGGGATGTCCATGGGGCCCTGCAGGGCGCCGCTGACCAGGATGCCCGGCCGTGAGGTTTGCATGGGGTTGAAGGGCTGGTTTTGGCAGAAGCCGTGGGACTCCAACTCCACCCCGCATTTGGCGGCCAGTTCCGCAAAGTGCTTGGGCGGGTTGAGCCCCACCGAAAGCACCACCATGTCGAACTCCTCCTCCTTCACCCCCTCGGGTGTGGCGTAGCGCAGGGTCACGTTCTTGCTCACCGGGTCTTCGCGCACGATGGAAGGGTAGGCGCGGATGAAGCGGGTGCCGGGTAGCTGCTCGGATCGCTGGAAGAAGCGCTCAAAGTCCTTGCCATAGGAGCGGATGTCGTTGTGGAAGATGGTGCAGCGGGCGTCCGCATCGTGGTCCTTGGTTAGAATCACCTGCTTTTGGGTGTAAGTGCAGCACACCGCCGAGCAGTAGCTGTTGTCCCCCGGGGTCACCCGCCGCGAACCCACGCAGTGGATCCAGGCGATGTTATGGGGGTGTCTGCCGTCCGAGGCCCGCAGGATCTCGCCCTCATAAGGCCCAGTGGCGCAGAGCAGGCGCTCGTAGTCCATGCTGGTGACCACGTTGGCGAACTCGCCGTAGTGATACTCCTGGTTGCTGGCTGGGTCGAAGGGGTCGAAGCCGGTGGCCAGGATGACCGCCCCTACCTTGATCTTCACCTCCTCGCCGGTCTGGCTGAAATCTATGGCCTTGGTCTTACAGACCGCCTCGCAGATGCGGCACTTGCCTTCCTTGAGGTAAATGCAACTCTGGTCAATGTATGGCTTGAGGGGAATAGCCTGGGCAAAATAGATGTGGATGGCCTTGTTGTCCGATATCTCCTGGTTGAACTTATCCGGATAGGTGACCGGACAGTTTTCCACGCACACCGTGCAACCAGTGCACTTGCTCTCCACGACGTAGCGCGGCTTTTTCTCCAGGGTGACTGTGAAGTCTCCGGCCTTACCGTCCACCCGGTCAACCTCGGTGTAGGTCATGATCTCGATGTTGGGATGCCGGTTGCACTCCACGAACTTGGGCGACTCGATGCACATGGAGCAGT
>JAHLLJ010000051.1 GCA_020444205.1 Deltaproteobacteria bacterium
TGCCCGCCGCCGCCCCGCAGCCCACCAGGATGCGCATGCGCCCGGCGCTGACCCGCAGGAACTGACCCACGGTGCTGCCGATGGCCGAGCCGATCTGCACGATAGGCCCTTCCCGGCCCACCGAACCGCCCACCGCGATGGAGATGGCCGAGGCCAAGGACTTGATCACCACCACCCGCTTACGGATCAGACCTCCGTGCAGGGTCACCGCCTCCATGACCTCGGGAACTCCGTGACCCTTGGCCTCCTTGGCCAAAAAATAGATCATGGGGCCCACCACCACGCCGCCCAGGGCGGGCACCAGCAATAGCCACCACCAGGGAGTGGCGGCCAGCACCTCCAGGAAATCCCCATCACTGCCATAGGACAGGGTGCGCAAAAAATTGATGAGCAACCTAAAGCCCACCGCGCCGTAGCCGCCCAATACCCCCACCACCACGCCCAACAGGATCAATATTCCCTGCTCGGTGGTCCACAAGTTTTGCTTGAATTTACGCAAGAGGGTCATTTAACGGCCCTTGGCATGTTCGCAAGACGGTAGTTTAACAAGTTAGCATAATAAATATCTTCATGGGCAAGACGAGTGGGTTTTTTGTCGGGAAATTGCCGTATACCCAAAAAAACACTGCAATAAAATTTACTTGGCATAAGGTATTGTTACCGTATAGTATACAATTGTTTCATAAAATTGGAAAAGACAAGTCCAACCAGGGGGTATGTCCGGTGTAGTTGGACCAAGGCAGAAGGGCTGGGTTTTCAACGGCTGTCTCCTGCCTTTTTTTTCGCCCGGACTGTCCGCTGCTCCCTGAATAACAACTATGGCGTTGCTGTGGAGGATTGAATTTTCCACTTCAACCGCCGGGAGGACCTAGCATGAGCGTTTCAAATTCGGGAGGGACTATTAAGTTGGCGTTGGGGCGCTCCCTTGGCGGAGTTTCTTCCAAGGCCAGACCAAAGTCCGAGGGACGAGATTCCTTGGCGCGCCGATTCCGGTCTTGGATGATCACTCTGCTCAAAGACCGCCTGCAGCTCAAGGACATCAGTTCGTTTTTGCAGCTACCGTGCAACACCTGGATATTTGGAACCCTGCCCCCGTGGCTGAGCAAACTCTACCTCAGGGCCCTGGGCGCAATGTATTTCAACATCGCCACCAAGGACCGCGAGGCCATCCAGCATTCCCTGGAGGGCACCCTGGGCGAGGCCGACAGCCCCCGCCAGGCCAAGCGCCGCTGGGCCAAGACCAGGGGCGGCATCCTGGATCACTACCACGAGAAGCTCTACCTGGCCTTCAAGAGCTACCCCACCATCCGCAACAATTGCCTGAAGCGGGTGAGTATCCGCAACCAGGAGCTTTTGGACCAAGCCCTGAGCGAGGGCCGGGGAGTCATCTTGATAACCGGTCACTACGGAGCCCTGGAGTTTTTACCCGGAGCCCTGGCTTTCCGCGACTACCCTCTTTCGGTGATGGTCCACTGCAAAACCCCGCGCCTCAAGGCCATCCTGGAAGAACGGGCCGCCGGAGCGGGCACCGAATTAATGGACCCCAAGTCCGGCGAGGTCTTTTTCACCGCCCTGGATCACCTAAAGCGGGGCCGTATCGTGGTCACCCAGTGCGACGAGATAAACATGTGGCGGCCATACAAGGACAAGACCACCCAATTCCTGGGGCACACGGTTCCCCTGGACCGCTCCATGGATATATTGGCGCGCAAGTCCAAAGCCGTGGTATTGATGGGTTTGGTGCATCGCCGCGGTGGACGGCGCTATGAGCTGGAGCTGTTGAGTCCCGCGAAGCACCCGGCGGCCCAAGGGGCCAAACAGGTCTCGGTTCAGTGCCTGTCGGTGCTCACCGAATACATACTCGAGCAGCCAGATCATTGGTACGAATGGAAGAAGCTCACCCAGTTCATTCCGGCGCCCCAGGAAGCGGTTAATGCAGATAAAACAACTGAACGCATATTTGATCCATTGGCCTTTCAACCTGGCGGTGTCCCACAGCTTGGCTGACAACACAGCCACGGACAACATAGTCGTGGCCCTGGTGGACGGCCAGGGCCACGTGGGTTATGGCGAGGGGGTCCCCCGCAGCTACGTAACCGGCGAAACAGTGCAAGGCTCCCTGGAGGCCCTGGAACGGGACCTGGCTCCCCTGACCCTGGGGGCTTCCCTGGAGCCGGAAGAGGCCCTGGGCTGGCTGGAGAAACAGGCAGGCTCCCAAGTGGTGGACCGCTGCCCGGCGGCGGCCTGCGCGGTGGAGACCGCCCTGCTGGACCTGGCCGGTCAAATCATGGAGCGTCCGGTAAGCGCCCTGCTCTCCAGCGCCGCCCCTGGGCCGGTCACCTACAGCGCGGTGATCCCCCTGCTGCCCCCACAGATGTTGCCGGCTATTCTAGATCAGGCCAAGGCCCTGAACTTCAAACAGGTCAAGGTGAAGGTGCGCCGCGAGGGGGCGGCGGAGCTGATGGCCCAGGTGCGCCGGGCCCTGGGCCCCCAGGTGCACTTGAGAGTGGACGCCAACGGTGCCTGGAGCGCCGCAGAGGCGGTGCAGACAATCCGGGCCATGGCCCCCAGCAAGGTGGAGGCGGTGGAACAGCCAGTGGCCAAGGAAGACCTGGAAGGCCTGATCCAGGTAGCCGCCCAGACCGAGCCCCTGGTGTTGGCCGATGAATCCCTATGCACCATGCACGACGCCAAACGCCTTATGGATAACCGGCCGGGGATCGGATTCAACCTGCGCCTGAGCAAGTGCGGCGGCCCGGCGCGCACCAAAGCCCTGCTGGAAATGGCTTCGCGGCAAGGCCTGGCCTGCATGCTGGGTTGCCAGGTGGGGGAGCTTGGCCTGCTTTCGGCCCTGGGGCGGCATTTTGCCGCGGTGCATCAGCAGCTTATTTATCTGGAAGGCTGCCTCACCCGTTTTTTCATGGACCGGGACCTGACTCAGCAGGATTTTACCTTCGGCCCCGGAGGGGCGGCTACTCCCCTAACCGAACCCGGCCTGGGGGTGCAGGTGGATACCGCCGCCCTAAACGGCAGCCGGGCCTTCAGCCTGAGTTGAGGCCTATATTGGGGTGTTAAGGCATCAAGTTGCACTATATATAGTCTCCTACCAATTTAACTATCTATTACGCCCCGGCTTTTTTGCGAATGCCTATTGACAACCCATTGGGCCCCGTGGAAAATATCAGGGCAAGCTACTGTAAAATAAGATTATTCGCCATTTGTCCGGCGAAGGGTTGCGTCAGGGCGTGGAGCGACACAACAGCTGCCTCAATACGCGGGCCATTATTGACTACATTGAACGTCACTATGGCTCGCCCCATCTGCTCCTCCGTGGTTTAGAGGAGGAGCTTGGTGAGGTCGATGATCCGCTGGCTTTTTTGCGCGACTCCCACAACTGGGTGTCCACCGGGGTCGTCGCCCGCATGTACGCCAACGCCCGCGAGCTCACCGGCGACCCCAGGGTGGCCTATCAGATCGGCTTCGAGTCGGTAACCCACCAAAGGTTAGGATACATACAGCAAATCCTGCTCAAGGCGTGGGCTTCGCCCAAGGTGGCGGTGCGGCGCCTGGAGACCATCAACAAAAAGTTCAACCGCACCAAGGAGCTGGAACTGGTCAATGCCAGCGCCGACCAGGCCCTGATGCGCCTGCACTGGCATGAGGGCCTGGAGCTCACCGACGACTTCTGCCTGGTCAACCAGGGAATCTACTCGGCCATCCCCACCATTTGGGGCCTGCCGCCTTCCCGGGTGGAGGAAACCTCCTGCTACTTTGAAGGTGATGAGTACTGCGAGTTTCGGGTGCGCTGGCGCAACCCCACCCTGTTGCAGCGGGTGCGCCTGATTATCCAAAACCAGCGCAGCCTCTTAAGCGAAAGCCTGGCCGAGATCGAGCACGACAAGCAGCTGTTGGAGCACAAATACTCCGAGGTGCAGACCCTCAACCAGCAGCTCATGCGCAAGATCGAGCAGATCCTGGCCATCCAGCAGGCCAGCGGGGCCATCCTCTCCGAGCTGGACTACGGCAAACTTATACCCAATGTACTGAGCATGTTCCTCAAGACCATTGGCTACAAACGGGCCATGATCATGCTGGTGGATCAGGACAAACAGGTGCTGCGCTACGAGGCCGGCGTGGGCATGGACCCCAGCGACCTGGCCCCCATGGACGGCTACTCGGTTTCCCTGGACCGCACCTCCAACCTGCTGGCCCGGGTGGCCCAGAGCGGCCAGCCGCTCATAACCCAGGACGCGGCCAGCTTGAACCTGAACCCCAAGAACCTGATTATCCGCAAGTACCAGCCTCAGGCCATCGTCATCTTGCCGCTGACCGCCCAGGGCGTAGTGATCGGCATCCTGGCCGCCGACCGGCCCCAAGGCACACTCACCGTTACCAGCGCGGATCGCGACTATCTGGAGGTGTTCGCCAACCAGGTGGCCCTGGCCATTGAAAACGCCCGCATGTACCGGGACCTCAAGGAAACCTTCCTGAGTACGGTCAAGTCCCTGGCCCAGGCCTTGGAAGCCAAGGACTCCTACACCCGGGGCCATTCCGAGCGGGTGACCACCTATGCGGTGCGCCTGGCCACCCGGCTCAAGATGCCGGCTCAGGAGGTGGACATGCTCAGGCGCCTGGGCATGCTGCACGACGTGGGCAAAATCGCCATCGACCGGCAGATACTCAACAAGCCCGGCCAGCTCACTCCCGAGGACCAGGAACTGGTGCGTCAGCATCCCAGCTGGGGCCAGTCCATTATCCAACCCCTGAAGCTCAGCCAGGATGAAATCTCCATCGTGCGCCATCACCACGAGCGCTGGGACGGCCTGGGCTATCCCGACGGCCTGGCCGGTGAGGGCATACCCCTGCCCGCCAGGGTGATAAGCGTGGCCGACGCCTTTGACGCCATGACCAGCGACCGCCCCTACCGTAACGCCATGGGCCTGCGCGACGCTCTCAACGAGTTGGAGCGAGGTTCGGGCACCCAGTTCGACCCCAAGGTGGTGGAAGCCTTTGCCAGCCTGGTGCGCGAGGGCCGCCTGGACGATGTGCTGCCCAGGGTGCGCCCGGTGTCGCGTTTGCGGCATCTCAATTTGGCGAAGCCTTAACCCAAGCTGCCTTTAGATTAGGGACACCAAAAAGTAACGGCCCCGCTAGAGCGGGAGCCGCGTTTTTGTTTGAATACAGGCTCGGCCCGCATGTTTAATGGTGGCTGGGTGGCGTTAGGTCATAAAACCGTACGAGGCCAGTTAAGCAAAATACGCTCGTCTTAACATGGAAAGGCCTGTACCCAGCACCGGCACAGCCAGGGATGATAGTGTCCCTTATGGAGGCGTCATCCACGCGCCGTAGCCGGTTTTGCTTGGAATTCAATCGCTCTGGGGGACACGGCTTACCTCGTTATAGCTGGGACAAAATGACCAAGACAGGTGCTCAGTTAGCATCCCTTCTTAATATAGGCAAGCCTGGCCTTACCCCGCCTCTGAGGGTTATATTTTTCGCGAGACTTTGAAACAGGAGCCAAGCACCATGCCTCTCCCCCTTCACTGGCCCCGCGATCTTACCCAGGCCCGGGAAGAGCAAAGTCGCCTGGCCCGCCGGGTGAGCTTGGCCGACCGCCGGGGACCGGTGCGCGTTGTTGCCGGAGTGGATGTGCATTACCGGGGCGGCAAGGCCCGGGCCGCGGCAACCTTGCTCTCCTTTCCGGGGTTGGAGCTCCTGTCCACGGCCACTGCGGTGCGCGAGGCCCCTTTTCCCTATATTTCAGGCTATCTCAACTTCCGGGAGGCCCCGGCCGCCTTGGCCGCCCTGGAGGCCCTTTCTCAGAAGCCCCATCTACTCCTGGCCGACGGCCAGGGCATCGCCCACCCCCGGGGCCTGGGCCTGGCCTGTCATCTGGGGGTGCTCAGCGGGCTGATGACCATCGGGGTGGCCAAGAGCCGTCTGGTGGGCCGCTATAAGGAGCCCTGCCAGGAGCGCGGCGAGTGGTCTCCTCTTTTCCTGCAGGACCGCCTGGTGGGGGCGGTGCTGCGCACCCGCGCCGGGGTCAAGCCCCTGTTCGTATCGCCAGGGCACCGGGTCAGCCTGCCCACCGCTATCGAGCTGACCATGGCCTGCACCGGGCGCTTCCGCCAGCCCGAGCCTCTGCGCGCCGCCCACCGCCTGGCCGCCTCCTTGTAGGCTCCATTTCTAATCACCGCATTAAATTGGATTATTGCAATCCAGCTACATCACTGTCATAAACAGTTCCCACACTTGACCGGGAATTGTTTTGTGACATAGCATCTTACATATTGCTGACTTCGGGTTCGGATCGCCTCCTGCCAGTGATCCCCGCAAGCTTGTTCCCGGCGCCCGCCGATTCGGGCGCTGCATTGGCACCCGCAAATGCTCTTTACGGCACCTATGTCTCTCCCTGGCGGCGACTAAAGGAAAGGAACCCCAAATGGCGGCAAGCAAGAAAATGACCGTCGGCACCATCACCATGATGACCGCGGCCGCGGTCATCAGCCTTCGCGGCCTGCCCATGATGGCCAAAGAAGGCCTTTCCATGATCTTCTACATTCTGTTTTCCACGGTGCTGTTTCTCATACCCGCCTCCTTGGTGGCCGCCGAGCTGGGCGGGGCCTTCAGCGACAGGGGCGGGGGCGTGTACACCTGGGTCAAGGAGGCCTTTGGCTCGCGCTGGGGCTTCACGGCCATCTGGTTGCAGTGGATTCAAAACGTGGTGTGGTATCCCACGGTGCTGGGCTTTGCGGCCGGGGCCTTGGCCTATCTGTTCATGGACCCCAAGCTGGCGGATAACGGTTATTTCAACGGAAGCGTGATCCTGGTGGTCTACTGGCTCTCCACCTTCCTCACCCTGGCCGGGTCCACCACCGCCTCGCGTATCACCAAATACGGTTTTCTTTTGGGAACCGTGCTGCCGGGGGTGTTCATCATCGTGCTGGGCCTGCTGTGGGTGGACCAGGGCAACCCCCTACAGTTCCTCCACTCCACCGCCGGCGCGGTGGGGGGCCATCCCCACGCCCGCCTGATGCCTCACATCACCGGCCTGGGCAGCGTGGCCTTTTTGGCGGGCATCATCCTGCTCTTCGCCGGAGTGGAGGTGCACGCGGTGCACGCCCACATGATGGCCAACCCGGCCAAGCAGTTCCCCTTGAGCATGTTCCTGGCCGCGCTGATCATCTTCTTCCTGTTCACCCTGGGTTCGTTGGCCGTGGCCGCGGTGCTGCGGCCCGAGGAGATCAGCCTCACCGCCGGGCTCATGCAGGCCTTCCATAGCTTGCTGTCCAAGTGGAACATTGCCTGGCTCACCCCGGTGGTGGGCCTGTTCGTGGCCTACGGGGCCATGGGCGGGGTGATGAGCTGGCTGGGCGGCCCCAGCCGGGGCCTTTTGGAAACCGCCAAGAACGGCGAGTTGCCGCCCTTGTTGGCCAAGGTAAACAAAAAGGGCATACAGGTAACCATCCTCATGATCCAGGGCATCATCGTCAGCGTCCTGGCTTGCCTGTATTTCATCATGAGCAACGTAAGCGTGGCCTTCTTCCTGCTTTCGGCCATCACCATCACCCTGTACCTGGTGATGTACATCCTCATGTACACGGCGGCCATCCGCCTGCGCTTCACCCAGCCGGACCTGCCCCGCTCCTACAAGGTGCCCGGCGGCACCTTCGGCATGATCTTCCTGGCGGGCATCGGCCTGCTGGGGGTCACCTTCGCCCTGGTGGTGGGCTTTTTCCCGCCCAGCAACCTGCCGGTGGGCAACCCGGCCCTGTACGTGGGCCTGGTGGCCGCGGGCATGGTCGTCTTCGTGGGCCTACCCCTGTTGATCAACTCGCTTAAAAAGCCCGGCTGGAAAAGGGACATCCCCGAGGCCCCACAACAGTAGATATATAGAGCTGACTGCCGGCCCATAAGGCCGTTAACCGGTTGACTGGAGAATTTTCCCATGGCGTTGCATAAAAAAGACACCGTAAGAGATCAGTTGCTCGACGACGTTTACGCAGCCCACGACATGGGCGTATGCATGCCCAAATACAAATGCCCCCCCGTGGAGGTGCCCCGTATCCACGCCTACCAGGCGGTGCACGACGAGCTGATGCTCGACGGCAACGCGCGCATGAATTTGGCCACCTTCTGCTCCACCTGGCTGCCGCAAGAAGTTCACCAGCTCATGGATGAGTGCCTGGACAAAAACATGATCGACAAGGACGAGTATCCCCAGACCGCCGAGCTGGAAGCGCGCTGCGTGCACATGCTGGCGGACTTGTGGAACTCGCCCGAGGCGGCCAACACCATGGGCTGCTCCACCACCGGCTCCTCCGAGGCGGCCATGCTGGGCGGCTTGGCCCTGAAGTGGCGCTGGCGCGATAGGATGAAAGCGGCGGGCAAGCCCACGGACAAGCCCAACCTGGTCATGGGCCCGGTGCAGATCTGCTGGCACAAGTTCACCCGCTACTGGGATGTGGAGCACCGCGAGATCCCCATGCAAGGCGACCGCCTGATCATGACCCCGGAGGTGGTGGCCGACTACTGCGACGAAAACACCATCGGGGTGGTGCCCACCCTGGGTGTCACCTACACCGGCCAGTACGAAGACGTCAAAGGCATCAGCCAGGCCCTGGACAAGCTGCAGGAAGAAAAGGGCTGGGATATCCCCATCCACGTGGACGGGGCCAGCGGCGGGTTCTTGGCTCCCTTCCACGATCCGAACCTGGAGTGGGACTTCCGCCTGCCCCGAGTCAAGTCCATCAACACCTCGGGGCACAAGTTCGGCCTGGCGCCCCTGGGCGTGGGCTGGGTGATCTGGCGCGACGCCGATGATCTGCCCGAGGACCTGATCTTCAACGTCAACTACCTGGGCGGCAACATGCCCACCTTTGCCCTGAACTTCTCCCGGCCCGGCGGCCAGATCGTGGCCCAGTACTACAACTTCCTGCGCCTGGGCCGCGAGGGTTACAAGAAAATCCAGGGCGCCTGCTATGACACCGCGGTGTACCTGGGCGAGCAGATGGAAAAGTTGGGCCCCTTCGAGGTCATCTACAACGGCCACGGCGGCATACCGGCCCTGCTGTGGACCTTCAAGGAGGGTATTGACCCCGGCTACAGCCTCTATGACCTCTCGGACCATCTGCGCAGCCGGGGCTGGCAGGTGCCGGCCTACTCCATGCCCGCCGATCGCGAGGACCTGGTGGTGTGCCGCACCCTGATCCGCCACGGCGTGAGCCGCGACCTGGCCGACTTATTGTTGGACGACGTGAAGCGCTCCCTGACCTACTTTGACAAGCACCCGGTGACCACACCCCTGGATGAGTCCGAGGCCGGCGGTTTTGACCACGGCGGCAAAAGCGTTAATAAATAGAAGCGAACCCATCCCGGCGGGGCCCGACGCGGTTTCGGGCCCCGCCGCCCCCCATATGGCTCGCAACATCACCAGCCCAAAGCTTGACAGGCAGCGCATTTTAGGTAACGATGTTCCCTCCGTTGTCCCGAACATGGGCACACCGGGTAATCAATGCAAATTAATGCCGATATTACAGCTTGTTAACAGCAACATTGCGGCGTAATTATGTTCCACTGGTTTATAGGCCCAGGCGCGGCAGGTTCGCCGCCGCAGCCGGAAGGCAAGGGAGCAGAGAGGCCATGACCGCCCTAGCCGCAATCAAATCCGCCCACCGCCGCCCCAAAGACATCTTCGAGCCCAACTTACATCACCGCTTGCAGGCGGCGGTGCTGGAGGTATTTTCCAACGCCGACTTTCACCGCGCCAGCGTGCGCACCCTGGCCAAAACCGCTGGGGTGAGCTTCAGCACCATCTACAAAAACTACCGCAGCAAGGAAGATCTGCTTTTCGCCTTTGTGGATCAGTGGATGGAAGGGCTCACCGAACGCATTATGGACCATCTGCAGGGCATCGAGGACCTCAAGGAAAAGCTGCGCAAGGTATTTTGGCTGCAACTGGATTATTACGAGCGCAACCCCGGACTGGGCCGCATCATTTTCATGACTGTGCCGCTGATCACCTGGATGAACGACCACACCTTTGCCCAGAAAAAAATGATTGTCCTGTACCTGGAGGCCCTGCGCCAAGGCCAAGAGCATGGCATCCTCAATTCCCAGGTGCGGCCCCAGGTTCTTTTGGATTTTATGCACGGGCTGGTGCAACGCAGCTTCTTCATGTGGGTGTACCGCGGCCAGCAAGACAGCCTGGCCGGGCAGTCGCCCCAGCTGTTCGAGATGGTTTGGCGGGCCATAAGCGCTCCCGACCGGCGGTGCGAACCTGCCATTGCCTAAGCCGCCCTCAGTGCGGATTGGCCAAGCAACCCCACTTTGGTATATGTTGGGTCCAGCAAGCTGGTGCGCCCGTTCAGGTGACTCGGCCAACGAGAGTGGTACGCAACCGGAGCATTGGTCATTAATCCGATTCTCCTTACTGGGGAAACCGTAATGGGCATGGCCGGAGAGTTGCCCGGCACTGAGGCCAGTCAATCATTAAGGCAAGGAGACATGCCTTGAGCCTGCCCGACTACCATACCCGTTTTCTTTTGGCGACCTCGGTAAGCCAAGACGCAGTGGCGGTCATTACCGAAGGGACGCTGAGCTACCTAAACCCGGCAGGGGAAATCCTCTTGTCACGCGATCTAGACGAGATTCGCCAACTGCGCCCCGGCGACATCATGGACCCACCGCCGCCCGAGCTGGGACAGAGCGACGAGGCCACCTTCCTCAGCCGGGTGAAAACCGCCCAGGGGCCGGGCGCCCTGGTGCAGGGGCTGGCCTTTGGCCTGGAGGACGATACCCAGATGTGGGTGTTCAGGGAAAACATTTCCCTGACCGAACTGGGGTCCTTGGCCGCCGGCCTTTTGCACAATCTAGCCGGCCCCTTGAGCGTAATCCGTTCTTCGGCGGAGATGACCAACACCAGGCTCAAGGAGTTGTTGCGCCAAAACAACGACCTGTCCCAAAACCTGGAGCAATGGAGCGCCGCCCTCAGCCGTAGCGGCGATCGGATCATCAACCAGGTCGACCAGATAACCGCCACTACCCGCGACCTCATGGCCAAGATAAACGGCGACACCCGCCAGCACAAACAACCGCTGAACCTCAACGATATCTTGCGCGCGGAGATGTCCTTCCTCAACAACGACCTGGAGATAAAGCACGGGGTGGAGGTTTCCTGGGACCTTCACTCGGACTTGCCGGGCTTCAAGGGTATTTATTCTGATTTTTCTCAGGCCTTGCGCAACATCATCCTCAACGCGGTGGAGGCCACCCAAGGCCAGAAGGACCGCGAGCTTGGTTTGAGCACTCGCTCCAACCATGGCTGGCTCGAAGTTTCCATCAGCGACAACGGCAAGGGGATCGCCCCAGACATAAGGACCCGTATATTCGAGCCATTTTTCAGTCACGGCAAGGATGACGCCAAGGCGGTCGGTCTGGGTTTGCACTCGGTGCGCCAGCTTTTGAGCCCCTATGGCGCCCGCTACAATCTGGAAAGCCGCCCGGGCCACACCGTGTTCACCGTCAAGTTCCCGCTCCAGGTACAAGACAGGCCATGAACCGGCAGACCTACAGAGATGGCTGGGCCTTTTTCATATTGGTCACCTTGGTGGCCGCTATGGCCTTGGCCGGCAGCTATATCTGGCTCCGAGTCGACCTAAAAACCGAGGCTATGTACCAGCACCACCGCCAAGTCAACAACCAGCTCAACCTGTGGCAAGAGCAGCTCTACGACGCCAAGTGGGACTCGGTGGCCGATACCGGCGACGACGCCCTGCACCTGGGCACCTATGACGAAGCCCGACTCATGGCCGACACCCTGGCCTGGTACGTGTACCCTGACGGCCATTCCATTATTGAAGGCACCGCGGTGGTGGACCTGGGCGGCAAGGTGCGGCCCGGCAAACAGGCGGCGGTGATCAACGATTCCGGAGAACCCTTGGACCCTGAGGATTTGGCCCGCCTGAAACAAGCCAAGCCCTGGCTGGAGAATCCATGGCTGGGCAGCTATGGCTTTGTGATACAGGCCTTCCAGGACGACCCCGAGCGGGAGGCATTCGTCTCGCCGTTGATCAAGGCCCCGGGTAGGCTGGTGTTCGTGGTGGCCGCCCCGTGGCGCGGCGGGGGGGGTAAACTCAAAGGCGCGGTGATCCAGCAGATAGCCATCAATCAGTTGTTCAACGACCTGATCAAACCCGGTGCCCAGGGGGTCAGCCTTTGGCTCATGGATTCCAAGGGCACCCTGGGGGTGGCCACCAACCAGTTGGCCGAGGCCAGCGCCAAGGCCTTTGTGGAATCCGGGGCCCTGCCCCAAGCCATGGCCAAGGGTCGCGAGGCCACCCAAGCGGGCAAATTCGGGGCCGGCGGCGGCTTGACGCAGGGCCTTGGCCGAACCACGGCCCAACTTTACTGGCGCACCATGGAAGACGGCTTCATCGTGGCGGTGGTGGAAAACACCGCCGGAATGGGCGCCCAGGGCCAACGCACCTTGAACCGCTTTGGGGTCATTGCCCTAATCAGCCTGGTGCTGTTGGCCGCGGCCGGCGGCGCCTACACCCTGCTGTATCTGCGCCGCGAGGACCGTATGCTGGAAAAAACAGCCCTCAGGCGCTACACCGGCACGGTGAGCCACCGGGTGCGCAACAGCCTTTCGGTGATCAGGGGGGTCAACGAAATGCTGCAACACAAGCTGGCCGACGAAAAGGGTCCCCTGAGTAAGGGGCTGATAAATGCCGAGTTGGCCATCGAGGACATTGAGGACACGGTAAGGGAACTGGAACGCTTGAGCCAAGGCAAAGTAGATTTGGTATATGATGGGCAGGTGGGCAAGGCGAGCATGTACCGCCTGCATCCCGAAAAAAAGCAAGGGGGGCAGGGTTGAACCTTATATTAATCGTGGATGACGAGCCTGGAGTACTCCAGACTTTCGGGGACTGGTTGGAGTCCGACGGATACGAGGTGGCCTCCGCGGGAAGCGCGGAAGAAGCCATGGCCTGGTTTCGTCAGACCAACCGCTTTCCCGACGCCGCTCTATTGGATATTAAGCTACCGGGAGCCAACGGCTTTGAGTTGGCCGACTGGCTCTTTAAAGACTTCGACTTCGATGACGTAATTTTTCTTACCGCCTTTTTTTGGGAAGAGGAGACCCGCCAGGAGTTGGTAAACCGCCGGAGGCCCTACTTTGAGAAACCGCTCAAGTTCACTCGCGAAGTGCTTCCGTTCTTAAGGCGTTATATAGGCGAAAATCAAGGGTAAAAGTTTGCAGACCAGACATCAAGTATTATTGGTGGACGACGACCACGACACCCGCCAGATAGTGGCCGAGGCCCTGTCAATGGACAACCACGCGGTTACCGAGGCGGGCAGGGGCGATGAGGCTATAGCCTTATTGGAAAAACGCGGCTTCAACCTGGTCATCACCGACCTGCGCATGCCCGGGGCCAGCGGCGAGGACATGTTGACCTATGTGGAAGAGCATCTGCCCGGCACACCGGTAATCATCATCACCGGCTACGGCACGGTGGATGTGGCCGTGGAAGCCATGCAAAGCGGAGCCTTTGACTTTCAGCAGAAGCCCCTGAACCTGGAGCACCTGCGGCTCACCGTGCGCCGGGCGCTCAACAAGGCCCAGCTCAACTACGCGGTTGACTACCTGCGCCACGAGCAGCCCTACATCTATCACCTGGACGCCTTGGTGGCCCAAAGCCCGGCCATGCGCGAGGTACTGACCAAGGTGGCCAGGGTGTCTGAAGCCGACGTCACCGTGCTGCTCACCGGCGAAACCGGTACCGGCAAGAGCCTGTTGGCCGGCGCCATCCACGCCAACAGCCCCCGCAAGGACGCCAACCTGGTCACGGTGAACTGCGCGGCCCTGACCGAGACCCTGTTGGAGAGCGAGCTCTTCGGCCACGAAAAGGGCGCCTTCACCGGGGCCCACAAGGCCCGGGCGGGCCGCGTACAGCAGGCGCACGGCGGCACCCTGTTTCTGGACGAGGTGGGCGACATGAGCCCGGCCACTCAGGCCAAGACCCTCAAGGCCATAGAGGAAAAAGAGGTGCAGCCCATCGGCGGGTCGCGCTCCATCAAAGTGGATGTACGCATCATCGCGGCCACCAACCTTGACCTGGACCAAGCGGTGGCCGAGGGCAATTTCAGGGAAGACCTTTTCTATAGACTGTCGGTGGCCCCCATCTATATTCCTCCCTTGCGGCGGCGCAAACAGGATATCCTGCCCCTGGCGGAGATGTTCCGGGAGAAGTTCTGCCGGGAAACCCGATGCCTGGAACGCCGCTTCTCCAAGGAGGCGGCCCAGGCCATCCAGGAGTACCCCTGGCCGGGCAACATACGCGAGCTGCGCAACTCGGTGGAAAGAGCGGTGCTGTTCGCCGCTGGAGACGAGGTCCGGCCCTCGGACCTGGGCCTGGATCAGCAGTCCCCCCAAAGCAGCGATAACGGCAAGTTGCCCACCCTGGACCTGGGAGAGTTGGAACGCCTGGCCATCGAGGACGCCCTGCGCAACTGCGACTGGGTGCAAAGCCGAGCCGCCGGGATGCTGGGCATCTCCCCCCGGGCCCTGTCTTACAAGCTGGATAAATTGGGCATCAGCCACCCTGGTCTGGAAGCCCGCCGCCGCCGCTGAAAACGGCCGTAATTACGATATCGTAATTACGATATCGTAATTACGGCAATTTCGGGGTTTCCCGCCGCTTAATTTTTCGCCGTCTTTCCGCCCGACCCCCCAATTATCTCAAAGCTTTAAATATCTTTAATAATTACATAATCTAGATCAATTACGCTCATTGTTAGGTGTTTTTCGCCGTTTTGGGCCGGTTGGCACCATTCTTGTTAATAGAAAAGGCACAAGCAAAAACAAAAAAGGTCCAAACGCATACCTATTCCCCAAAGCAGGAGGAAACTATGAAGGCCTGGCAAGAAATCAAGAGGCTCATTAGCGATGACTCTGGTATCAGCGCTGTGGAGTACGCGTTGCTGCTGGCCCTGATCGGCGCGGCTATCGCCACCGCCGCCTACACTCTGGGCACCACGGTCACTTCCAAGATCGAGGGCGCCACTACCGCCCTTAACACCAGCGGCGGCAGCTAGGCCTGCCCAGTGGGGAAAAGGCCGAATTTATGTTGGCGCGGGCGGAGAGCAGTGCAATCTCCCAGTTGAGCGGACCCAGCTGGGGCCTGCTCCCCGCCTGCCTTTTTCTGCCCTGGTTGGCCTCCCATATGGGGGCCGGCCAGGGCAACCTTATTATAATGGTTATGTTTGGCCTGATTATGGCCAGCTACGACCTTGCCAGTCTGCGTATCCCCAACGCCCTCAACGCTCTAACCGCCTGCTGCGGCCTGGTTTTGGCCCTCATGGCCGGAGGCTGGTCCGCCCTGGTCTCGGCTTTGGGAGGCGGGCTGGTGGCTTTCGGCCTCATGGCCGTGTTCTTTTTCCTGGGCGCGATCGGTGCCGGTGATGTAAAGGCCCTGGCCGCCCTGGGAATCTTCGTTGGGCCGTGGGGTGCCTTGGAATTGTTCCTGCTCACCGTACTGAGCGGTGGAGCCCTGGCCCTAATTAGGGTCTTGGTGGCCCACGGCCCAAGCTGCCTTAGGCATGGCTGGGCTGTGGCCAAGGGCCTCAATCTGCCATACGGTCTGGCCATTTGCGCCGGAGCCATTTGGCTGGCCCTGGTCAGGGGAGCGTACTAAATGAAATTTTTTAGACGCTTTTTTGATGAGCGCGCTTCGGTGGCCGTGGAGTTCGCCCTGTTCATGCCGGTATTCTTGTTGCTGGTGTTCGCGGTGGTGGAGCTGGGTTCGGCCTGGTACGCCAAACAGATGCTGGTCAATGCCAGCCGCGACGGCGCCCGCATGGCCAGCCTGCTCAACCCCGGGGACATCACCGACATCGACGTGGAAACCCACGTGCAGAACTTGCTCACCACCGCCGGTTTTCCCGGAACCTTCAGCGTAAGCTCCACCGGAGCCGAAGATACTACCGGCACCTTGGTTACGGTGCAGGTGGACAGCACCTATCAACTGCCCGTGCTGGGGGCCTTGATACCGTCCAATCTCAGCGAGGTGAACCTGAGCGCCACTACGGTGATGCGCCATGAGTGAGGTGTTGCATGTCTCGTAAAGGTCCGCTTGTTTTTTTAATCCTGGCGGTGTTGTTGGCCGGAGCCGCCGCTTGGGGCGCCCACCAGTGGGTCAAGTCCCAAACTGCGGTCAAGGGAGGCCAAAAGCTGCGTCTAGCGCCGGTGGTTGTGGCCGCCCGGGTTCTGCCCGCCGGCCAACAACTGTCCGCCCAAGACGTCTCCGTGCAATCTTGGCCCGTCAAAGCCCTGCCGCAGGGACGCTTCGCCCAACCCAAGCAAGTGTTGGGCAGAGTGCTCAAAGGCCCCATGGTCATGGGCGAGGTGGTGCTGGCTGCCAAGCTGGCCCCCAAGGGTGCCGCGGGAGGGCTCTCGGCGGTGGTGCCGCCGGGATTCAGGGCCATGACCGTAAAAGTGGATGAGGTAATTGGGGTGGGGGGCTTCGTGCAGCCGGGTGACAAGGTTGATGTATTGGTCACCCTGGCCGGCGGTGCCTACCGGGAGGACCCGGTGAGCCGCACCGTGCTGCAAGACATAAGCGTGCTGACCGTGGGCGAGAAAATCCAGCGCGACAGCAAGGGCCGCGGCCGCACCAACAAGGTCAAGGTGGTAACCCTGCAGCTCAAGCCGGTGCAGGCCGAGCGCCTGGCCCTGTCCTCCAACGAAGGCCGGGTGGTGCTGGCCCTGCGCAACCAGTCTGATCGCGAACCCAACCGGGGCAATGGCGTTACCTTGTCGGGCCTGGTGCCCAAGACCCCCGCCAAGGCCCCGGCCGCGCAAGCCGGCCCTGAACAGCCCCAAGGCACGGTGGTGGAGGTGCTCAAGGGGGTCAAGTTAAGCCGTCAGATCCTTTAAAGGAGGTCAGGACAGTGCCTGCCCAGGTCCGCTTGTCAAATGTCTTCCTGGCCCTGCTGTTGGCCGTGAGCTGCCTAGTGGCGGCGGGCCAGGCCGCCGCGGCCGAGCCCAGGCGGGAGGTGCTCAAGCTGGGGCATTCCCGTTTGCTCAAGCTGCCGGTGCCCGCCGGCCGGGTCAGCGTGGGCCGCTCCCAGGTGGCCGACGTGGTCATGGTCACCCCCCGCCAGCTCTATCTCAACGCCCTTAGCGTGGGCACCACCAACGTAAGCCTCTGGGATCAGAAAGATCGCCTTTTGGAGGTGTTTGAGGTGGTGGTGATCCGCGACCTCAGCAACCTCAAGGAGCAGCTTTATCAGATTCTGCCCAACGAGCCGGTAGAGGTGCGCAGCCTGGCCGGATCGGTGGTGATTTCCGGACAAGTTTCTTCCACGGAAGCCAAGAAACGGGCCGAGGCCCTTACCGAGGCCTATGCCCCCAAAAAGACCACCAGTCTCTTGGAGGTGGGAGGCAACCAGCAGGTGCAGTTGCAGGTGCGCTTTGCCGAGGTGAACCGCAAGGTCACCAAGCGCATGAACATCAACCTGCGAATCCTCAACCCGCTCACCGGCGACTTCCTCTACACCATGCTGGGCGGCCTCATAGCCCCCCAAACAGATGGCACCTTGTTGCTTTCAGACAAGGTCAACGCCATGGGCGGCTTCCATGAGGGGCAAACCCAGATTTCGGCCTTTTTGGATCTGCTAAAAGAAAACGGCCTGGCCAAAATTCTGGCCGAGCCCAACCTGGTGGCGGCCAGCGGGCAAAAGGCCGATTTTCTTGCCGGCGGCGAGTTCCCCATCCCGGTGCCCCAGCGGGAGAACATCACCATCACCTATAAAAAGTTCGGCGTCCAGTTGGGCTTCTTGCCCGAAGTGCGCTCCGGCAAGCGCATCCGCCTTACCGTATCCCCGGAAGTGAGCGAGCTGGACTGGACCACCGCGGTGGTGGTGGAGGGCTTCACGGTCCCGGGCCTGACCACGCGCAAGGCCAAGACTCAGTTGGAGCTGGCCGACGGCCAGAGCTTTGCCATAGCCGGGCTGTTCCGTGATGACATCACCCAATCGGTGAGCAAGTTCCCGGTACTGGGCGACCTACCCATCCTGGGTGCCCTGTTCCGCAGCAGCGAGTTCAAGAAAAACAAGACCGAACTGTTGATAGTGGTCACACCGCGCATCGTGCGCCCGGGCCAGGAGCACTTGGGGCCCAACCCGGTCACCACTTTCAGCGATCCGGATGATTTCGCATTTTACATGCTGGGCAAGCTGGCCACTCCCAAGATGGCCAAATCCCAGGGTCCGCCACTTTCCCCTCAGGAGCTGGAGGGCCGATTTGGACATGACTTGGCTTGGTAAACTGGGCAGGCTGCTACGGGGGGAGCGGGCCGGCATAGCAGCCATGGCGGCTATCATGCTCACCGTGATGGTGGGGATGATGGGCGCGGTCGTTGACCTGGGGCTTTTATACGCCACCAAAAACGAGCTGCAAAACGCCGCCGACGCCGCCGCCCTGGCCGGCGCCTCCACCCTGGTCACCTGGGATGCGGATCGCAACATTTACGCCCAGCCGGACGTGGCCGTCACCACGGCCCAGCAGGTCGCCCTGGCCAACCAAGCCATGGGAGTCAACCTCCAGTTGCTCTTGGAAGACATCACCCTGGGGCTTTGGGTGGAACCGGATAAGGACTTCGACCCGGACCACATCGGTGCCACCAGCGATCCTGATTATCTCAGCGCCTGCCGGGTATTGGTCAGGCGCGACGACATCGCCAACTCCCCGGTGGAAACCATCTTTGCCGGGGCGGTGGGTTTTAGCGTGGTCAATGTAACCGCCCTGTCCACCGCCGAACTGGGCTACGCCGGTTCGGTGGGTGACGGCATGGTGGACCTGCCCATTGCGGTAAAGGAAGAAGCCCTAAACTCCGGTGGAGGCCCCGTCTGCGGCGAAACCATCTACTTCCACGACGAAAACGATGAGAACGCCGAATGGACCAGCTTTTTTACCTATCCCACCAACGATCCCGCCGTGCGCGATTACGTGGACGGCACCCTCAGCGTGCCCGCGCTTGACGTGGGCGACGAAGTCAGCGTCATCAACGGCAATCTGAGCACCCACACCTTCGAAGCCCTGGCCGACCGGTTTGAGGCCGATGGCACCGACCTGGATGGCGACGGCTCGGCCGACGCCTGGCAAGTGCTGCTTCCGGTGATCGGCGACACCAGCAGCGGGGCCAGCACCGCCACCATCGCGGGTTTCGCCCACCTGGTCATCACCGAGGTGCGCAACGCTCCTTACAAGGAAATCACCGCCGTGTTGCAGTGTGGCCTGGTGGTGCCCGACAGCACTACCGGCGGAGGCAACTTCGGCAGCCGGGCGACCACGCCCAAACTGGTGGAATAGAGAGAAGCACAATGCGGTCCGCGCCTGCCCATAGCGCCAAGCACCGCCCCGGCCTGTCCCGCCTTTGGCGTGGTCAAAGCGGGGCCGCGGCGGCCTTGGCGGCCTTCTTGCTCACCGCACTGGTGGGCATCAGCGGTGCAGCGGTGGACTTGGGCCTGCTCTACTCCACCAAGGGAGAGCTGCAAAACGCCGCCGACGCCGCCGCCCTGGCCGGAGCGGCCACCATGGTCTCCTTCAGCTCCGGCGGCGAGATGTCGGTCCAACCGGCAACCGCCCTGACCACCGCCCAGCAGGTATCCTTGGCCAACCAGGCCGATGGGATCAATCTTTCCCTACGTAGCGAAGACGCGGTGATCGGCTATTGGGACCTGTCCACCGAAGCCTTTGATCCCGGGCTCACCGGCAGCAGCGACCCCGACGACATCACCGGTTTCCAGGCCACCTTGCGCCGCGACGATTTGGCCAACGGCCCGGTACAGACCTTTTTCGCCGGGCTGTTGGGTTTTGGCACGGTGGATATCCAGGCCACCTCCATCGCCTTCCTGGGTTGGGCCGGTATTGCCGAGCCGGCAGAGGTAGACCTGCCCTTGGCCATCCACGCCTCCGCCCTTACCAATGCCGGCAGCCCCGATTGCGGCAGCGAACTTTTATTCAGCAACGAAAACGACGAGACCGCCGAGTGGACCAGCTTTTTCACCTGGCCCACCAACGACGTGACCGTGCAGAACTACATAGACGGCTCGCTGCAGACTCCGGAGCTCACGGTGGGCGACAGCCTGAACGTGATCAACGGAAACCTGAGCACCGCCACCATGAACTCCCTGGCCTCTGAGTTCCAGTCTCGGGGAAGCGACACCAATGGAGACGGCTCCGCCGACTCATGGGAGATCCTGGTGCCCGTGGTGGAGCCGGGAAGCACCTCCACCATGTCCACGATAACCGGGTTCGCCCACCTGGTGATTACCGAAGCCGATTCGTCCAAAGTGCGCTTTTACTTGCAATGCGACCGCGCGCTGATCGGAAGCAACAGCGGGGGGGGGAACTACGGCACCAGGGCTACGGTGCCAAGTCTGATTCAGTAGGAGTAAGGTCCGTGAGCAACAACGATCCTCAAGTAATGGCATATCACCTCACCCGTCAGGGAGGCGAACGCCTGCGCCAGTTGGTGTCCGGCGCGCCCAAGGCCAATCTCCTCGGCCTGGAATCCGCCGCCGAGGAGTTTGAGCGCAAGGCCATCCAGCTGCAGCCCGAGATTCTCCTGGTGGAGTTCGACCCCGAGGCTCAGGGGCTGGGCGAACTTCTTAGCCGCTTGCGGCGGGGAGTCCCCCGCGGGTCGCTGGTGGCCTGGGCTCAAAACATCAGCTCCGAGGCGATCCTTTTGGCCATGCGCCTGGGCGTAAGGGAATACCTGCCCAGCGAGGCCGACGGACCCGCTTTTGCCGAGGCCATGCAGCGCCTTCTGGCCTCTGCCACGGCCAACGACCAGAAGGGGCATCTGTTGGGGGTGATGGGGGTAAAGGGTGGGGTGGGCGCCAGCTCCCTGGCCCTGAATCTGTCCTGGGTGGCCAGCCAGGACATGGGGGCGCGGGTGGCCCTGGTGGACTTGGACCTGGCCGGCGGCGATTTGGCCGCCTTGTTGGACATCGAGCCCACCCGCAGCATGCTGCACGTGGCCGATGAGTTCGAACGCTTGGACAGCCTGCTCATGGACAGCCTGATGACCGACGCCGCGCCCGGCCTGCGTCTGCTGGCCTCGCCGGGAGACGCGGTGGCCGCCGAGGAGATCAAGGGAGCCCATGTGGAAAGGGCCCTGGATTTCGCCCTGGCCGAACACGGCCTGGTGGTGGCGGATCTGCCCTCGCGGGTGGACGAGGCCAGCCTGGCCGCCCTGGACCGGGCCAAGCTCTTGCTGCTGGTAACCGAGCCCACCGTGTTGGGGCTCAAGGCGGCCCAGCGCGCCTTGGAGCTCTGCCGCAACCTTGGCAGGGAAATGGACGATGTGTCGGTGGTGATAAACCGGCACGGGGCCAAGCAGTGCCTGCCCGCCAAGGAGGTGGCCCGGGTGCTCAAGATGGCCCCCGTGGCCATGCTTCCCAACGACAGCCCGGTGCTCATGGCCGCGGCCAACGCGGGAAGCCCGCCGGTGCGCGACTGGCCGCGTTCCAAGTGGAGCAAGTCGGTTACTGCCCTGGCCAAGGAGCTGTTCAGCGGTAATGGAGACGGCAAATGAGCCTCAGGGCCAGATTGGGCGCGGTATCTCCCGTGGGCCCCGTGGGCGGCGACGCCAAGCAGGACCAGCAGCGGGACATGGCCTTGCAGGAGATGAAGGCCCGTATCCATTACAAGGTAATCGAGTCGCTGGACCTGTCGGTGCTTACCAACACCCAAGAAGGCCAGGAAACCCCAGAGCTGGAAGAGGCCATCCGCCTGGTGATCGAGACCGAGCCCGAGCCCATGACCCTGCCGGAACGCGAGGCTCTGGCCCTGGAGATAAAAAACGAGGTCATGGGCCTGGGTCCCTTGGAGCCGCTGCTGGTCGATGACTCCATAAGCGAGATTTTGGTCAACTGCTACAACATGGTCTACGTGGAGCGCGGCGGCCGCCTGGAGCGCATACAAGTACGCTTCCGCGACAACGAACACCTGCTCAAGATCATCGACAAGATCGCCAGCGGGGTGGGCCGGCGCATCGACG
>JAHLLJ010000052.1 GCA_020444205.1 Deltaproteobacteria bacterium
TCGAAGAACCAGGCGCAGCTGGTGGCCGCGAACAGGCCCCAGCGCTGGCTCTCCATGAGCGTGAGCACCCGCACCTGTTCCTCGGAGCTCAGCTCGTGGGACTGGTGTTTCCCTAGGAATTCGCGGCGGGCCTCCAGGCTGTTGTCCAGGATCAAGTCCACGTAGGCGTCCCGGGCGGCCCAGGGGTCTTTGAGCAGGCGGCCGCCTTCGTATTCCAGCAGCCCGGCCAGGCGCTCCAGCAAGTGGTCCACCGCTTGGCGCAAGGGAGCCCGCCAGGCTTGGCTCCAGCCCCGGCTGGGGTCCAGGGCGCAACCGCAATTGCTGCGCCAGCGCTCCACTCCGTGGGGGCAGGACCAGGAGGTGAATTCCGCGATTTTGGCCTCCCACTCAGGTGGCTGGGCCTCCAAAAAGGTGGCGGGGTTGATGAGCTGGACCTCGGGGTCTTGCTCCAGGCGGCTCAGGGCAAAGGCCAAGGCCATCTCCCCGAAGCGGTGATGGTGACCGTAGGACTCACCGTCGGTGGCCAGCATCAAAAGGGAATCGTCGGCCGCGGGCAGGGAGTCTTTGATGCGCGCGGCAAAGCGGGCCCCGTCGTCCAATAGGCCCTCAAAGGCCACCCCCCGGCTCAGGGGACCCTGGTAGAAGAACACCGCCATGTCCCCGGCCGGGGTGGCTACCCGATAGGCCCGGGAGCCGTCCACTCCCTCGGACCCGATCTTTTGCCAAGCCCCGCCCTTGGGCGGGCGCACCGCCTGGACCTGACTGGGGGCCAGGATGGTGAACTTGATGCCCTCGGCGGCCATCAGCTCCAGGGACTCCATATCCACCGCCGTCTCGGCCAGCCACATGCCCTCGGGGCCGCGGCCAAAGTGGTGTCGGAAATCACGGATTCCCCAGCGTATCTGAATCAGCTTGTCGCGGCGGGTGGCCAGGGGCATGATCAGGTGGTTGTACACCTGAGCCATGGCGTTGCCGTGGCCCCAGCGCTCCAGGCTCAGCCGGTCCGCCTCCTGGAGGGCGGTCACCATCTCTGGGACCTCTTTGTCCATCCAATCCAAAAGGGTGGGGCCGAAGTTGAAGGAGATGCGCTGGTAATTATTGACGATGTCCTCGATCTTGCCCGCCGGGTTGAGCACCCGGGCGGCGGCGTTGGGTGCGTAGCATTCAGCGGTGACCCGCTGGTTCCAGTCGTGGAAGGGCGCGGCGCTGTCTTGCTCCTCCACCGCTTCCAGCCAGGGATTCTCCCGGGGCGGCTGGTAAAAGTGCCCGTGGATGCATACGAATTTTGCCATAGTCTCCGCCGCTCTCTCCGGGCCCGGCACGGGCCCCTTGTTCTGTATAATATTAGCTTAAAGCATGGGCCGCGCCAGAAAAAGCAAAGCCGCCCGGCGGGCGCGAACCCGCCGCCTGGGGGAGGGACCCGCCTTGGAGCCTTATCATCTAAAAACAGCTTATAGCCGCCGCGACATGGGCGGAGGTTTCATGGACTGGGGTAACCAGCCCTGGCCTTTCAAAAGCTACACCGGCGCCCCGCCCCAAAGCCTTGGCGACCCCCGCATGCCTTCCGCCGAATTCTGGCCCAGCCTGCTGGCCTGGCCGCCCGCGCCGGACCCCACGGCATCTCCCCTGGACCAGGCGGGCCTGGCCGGGCTGTTGGCCCTGGCCGCTGGGCTGACCGCCCAGGCCCACGGCGGCACCTACCTTCGCTCCCCGGCCAGCGCCGGAGCCCTGTATCCCACGGAGCTTTATTTCAGCGCCTCGGGCCTGGGCTGGCTGGAAGACGGTCTGTGGCACTATGCGCCCGAGGCCAACGCCCCGCGTTTGCTGCGGCCCGGCGACCTGGCCGGGGCCACGGCCCAGGTATTGGGCAATGAACCCAGAACGCTGAGCTTTATGCTCACCGCCCTGTTCTGGCGCAGCATCTGGAAGTACCGCACCCGGGCCTGGCGCTACTGCCTTTTGGACGGGGGGCACCTGCTGGCCTGCCTGGAGCTGACCCTGGCCGCCTGCGGCCTGGAGCAGCGCCTGTGCCTGAACCCGGCCCTTGGCACCAAGCTGCTTGGCCTGGACCCGGAGCGCGAGGCCTTGCTGGCCGGGGTAAGCGCCGGGCGCAAGGTGGATAGCCGTTTAGGCCAGCTCCCGGACTGGCAACCGCCCCAAGAGGAGCCGCTGTCCGCCGAGGAAAAGAGCGACCCGGATGTCATGGCCGCCGCCGCCCTGGGCCAGAGTCAGGCCCCCAGCCCGGCCTTGCATTGGCCCAGCGGGCCGGCTCCGGAAAAAGCCGTGCGCCTGAGCCCCGAGCCGCCCCCAAACGGCCCTGCCCTGGGCCGGGTGATGCTGGCCCGCCGCTCCCGGCGCAATTTCATTCCCCAGGGCCTCAGCGCGGGCCAGGTGGCCTTGCTCCTGGCCGCCGCGCTACCCCAGGACGGCCCCCTGGGGGTCACAGTGTTGCTGGGACCGGAAGGAGAGCTGCCCGCCGGAACGCACCGCTATTACCCAGGGGAAAAGGCCCTGGCCCTGCTGGAGCCCGGCGACCAACGCGGGGCCGCGGCCCGGGCCTGCCTGGACCAGATGTGGGTGGGCCAGGCTGCTTTGAGCCTGGTGCTCTGGGCCGACCCGGAGCGCCTGAGCGCCGTGGCCGGGGAGCGTGGCTACCGCCAGGCCATGCTGGCCGCCGGACGGGCCGGGCAGCGGCTCTACCTGGCGGCCACCGCCCTGGGCCTGGGATGCTGTGGGGTGGGAGCCTTTTATGACCGCGAGTTGACCTCCGCCGCGGCGCTTCCCCCCGGAGCCTGGCCGCTTTACCTCATCGCCGCCGGACCGGTGAAAAACGCCCCCCCGATCTAAGGCTCTCGCCATCTTGTGCATAAAAAAACAACCCTTTACATGAATCCAGACTGCTGGTACAAGTAATAGCTTGGCTGGGACGACTCAGCCCTGCCTGGATAGCCTTTCCTAATTTTTCGACCCAGGGAGCTTAGATGATCGAGGTACGGGAGCTAACCAAACGCTTCGGGGCCACGGTGGCGGTGGACCGCCTGAGCTTCAGCCTGGACCAGGGAGAAATCCTGGGATTCCTGGGCCCCAACGGGGCCGGTAAAACCACCACTATGCGCATACTCACCGGTTTCTTCCCCCCCAGCAGCGGCCAGGCCCTGATAAACGGCCACGACGTGGTGGAAGAGCCGGGGCCCGCCCGGAGCGCCGTGGGCTATATGCCCGAAAACGTGCCGCTTTACACCGACATGCGGGTGGAGGAGTATCTGCGTTTCGTGGGCGGGGCCAAGGGCCTGGACCGGGGTGAATCCAAAAAGGAGGCCGGCCGCGCCATGGAGGCGGTGGGCATAACCCAGCGAGCTCACCAGCTTATCAAACAGCTTTCCAAGGGCTACCGTCAGAGGGTGGGCCTGGCCCAGGCCCTTTTGGGCGACCCGCCGGTCTTGATCCTGGACGAACCCACCATCGGCTTCGACCCTGGGCAGATCGTGGAAATCCGGAGCCTTATCAAAGGCTTCGCCGGAAGCAAGACGGTGATCCTGAGCAGCCACATCCTGCCCGAGGTGGCTGCCACCTGCTCCCAGGTGGTGATCATCAACCAGGGCCGCCTGGTGGCCGAAGGCCCCATTGAGCTGCTCAGGGCCGGGCGTCAGGGCGGGGCCAGCCTCAAGGTGCTTTTGCAAGGGCCCCAGGAGGCGCTTACCCGCCTATTGCAAGAGGTGCCGGGCGTGGACAGTGTGGCCTGCACCGGGTCCAGCCCCCATTTGGAAGGCTCCTGCTACTTCACCCTGGAGACCGAGGCCCATGGCCAAGTGGCCGCCCGGGTGGCCCAGGCAGTGGTGGCCGCCGGACACGGGCTCATGGAGCTCTCGCCGGTGTCGGCCAGCCTGGAAGAGGTGTTCATGCAACTGACCACCGAGGAGCGCGGCTCCGGGGAGGAGGCGGCATGAGGGCCTTTTTAGCCATTTACCGCCGGGAGATGGCCTCCTACTTCCACTCGCCGGTGGCCTACGTGGTGCTGGTGGCCTTCCTCTTGCTCACCGGCTACTTCTTTTACGCGGGGGTGAGCTTTTACACCCTGGCCAGCCTACAGGTCATGCAGAACCCCATGATGATGGAGTTGAACCTGCAGGACCATCTGCTGGGCGGGCTGCTGAGCAACATGTCGGTGATTCTCTTGTTCGCCGCGCCCTTGTTGACCATGCGCCTTTTGGCCGAGGAGCGGAAGACCGGCACCCTGGAGCTTCTGCTCTCTTATCCGCTGAGCGACCTCAGCGTGGTCATGGGCAAGTTCTTTGCCGCCTGGAGCGTGCTGGGCCTCATGGTGGCCGCCACCTGGGTGCAGATAATCTTACTGGCCTTCATGACTCCCCTTCCCTGGCTGCCCCTGGCCATAAGCTACGGCGGGCTTTTGCTCATGTCCGGGGCTTTCGTGGCCTTTGGCCTGTGGACCAGCTCCCTGACTGAAAACCAGATCGTGGCCGCCTTTGCCGGTTTTTTGCCGCTGATCATCCTGTGGGCGGTGGGCTGGGCGGCGCCCCTGGTCAAGCCGGCCCTGGGTGAGGTACTCAAGGGGCTGAGCCTGGGCACCCATTTCCAGGGCTTCCCCAAGGGCCTGGTGGACACCGCCGATTTGGTCTACTTCGTCCTGTTCATCGGGTTGTTCCTTTTCCTTAGCATCCGCACCCTGGAGGCCAAACGGTGGAAGGCATGAAGCAACACCACGCGGCCAAGTGGCTGGCCCTGCTGGGCCTGCTGGTCATGGCCTGCGGAGGACTGTTCTACGCGGTCAGCATTCGCCATGGGGACTGGGGCCTGATCGGGGCAGGAGCCGGTCTGCTCATCGTGCTGCTGGCCGCCTTGGTGGCCCGCGAGGCGGTGGGCGCCTTTTTCGCCAAGCGCTCGGCCCGCCTGGGCCTGGGTAGTGGAGTGGCCATCATCGCCGTCCTGGCCTTGGTCATTTTCCTGGGGGCCTTGGGCGCCAGGCACCATGTGCGCTGGGACTTCAGCCAGGGGGCGGCCTACACCCTTTCGCCCCAAACGCTCAAAGTGCTGGCGGGGCTCAAAGGGCCGGTAAAGGCCTATGCCTTTTTCAAGGATACCCAGGCGGGGCGCTCGCAGGCCGCGGAGGAGCTGGCCAAGTACGCCTATGCCAGCCGCCTGTTCACCTACCGCTTTGTAAACCCGGACCAAGAGCCCGGCCTGGCCAAGGCCATGAAGGTGCGCAACTACGGCACCGTGGTGCTGGTGGGCAACGGGCGCGAGGAACAGGTGCAGTTGCCCGAGGAGCAGGCGCTTACCAATGCCCTGATCCGCATGGGCCAAAAGGGTAAGAAGCGCATCTACTTCCTCACCGGCCACGGCGAGCCTTCCCTGGACGGGGTGGGCAAGGAGGACTTCACCTCCCTGCGCAAGGCCCTGGAGTCGAGCAACTACGAGGTCAAGAGCCTGATGCTCATCACCAGCGACCAGGTACCCCCGGACGCGGCGGTGGTGATCATGGCCGGGCCCAAAAAACCCATGCTGCCCCAGGAGGTTGAACGCCTGAGCGCCTATTGGGACAAGGGCGGCAGTGTGCTACTGCTTTTGGACCCTGATTCCGACGGCGGGCTAAACAAGTGGCTGAAGGGCAAGGGCGTGGAGCTGGGCGACGACCTGGTTATCGACCAGGCCTCGCGCCTGGCCGGGCTTAGCCCCCTGGCCCCCCTGGCCAGCGAGTACGGCTTCCACGACATCACCAAGATGATGAGCGGCACTGTCTGCTTCTTCCCCCAGGCCCGCTCGGTGTCGCTGGTCACCAACCTGCCCCAGGGCATCAAGGGCGAGGAGCTGGTAAAGACCAGCCCCGCCTCCTGGGCCACGGACTATGGCGGCTTCCTGGCCTGGTACAAGGCCCAGATGGACAAGATTAAGCAGGGCCAGGGCAAACAGGTGCCCATTGAGCTGAAGCCGGGCAAGGATGACCGCAAGGGACCCATCAGCCTGGGCGCGGCGCTCAGCAAACAGGGCCAGGCCAAAACCGGCAAGGACCAGGAACGCCCGGCGGGCACTTCGCGCCTGGTGGTCTTTGGCGACGCGGACTTTGCCAACAACGAATTTTTGGACTTGGTGGGCAACCACGACCTGGCCCTTAACAGTATTTCCTGGCTGGCGGCCGACGACGACTTGGTGGCCATCCGGGCCAAATCCCGCAAAAACCAGCCCCTGCTGCTGCAACCGATCCAGGAACGCCTGCTCTTCTGGATACCGTTGGTGGTATGGCCCCTCATCCTGGCTCTGGTTGGCGTGGTAATTATCATTCGGAGGCGGCGGGCAAGGTGAACGCGCGGCGTGTCGTAATATGGTTGATATTCTTGGCCGTGGCCGTGGCCCTGTATTTGCTCAGCGGAGAGGTGGACCGCCGTTCCCAGGAGCATGAGCGCGAGGCCAACCGCCTGGTGCAGTTGTCCGACCCGCTCAACATCCAGAGCCTGAGCATAAGTGGACACGAAGTGCCCAAGGCCATCATTATCGAGCGGCGCGACAAAGAGCACCGCTGGGAGATGGTCAAGCCGGTGTTGTATCCGGCCGACGGCATGCAGGTGGGCCAGATGCTCTCCACTGTGCTCGACAGCCAGATCACCTCGCGCATCAGCGAGCCAGGCGACCTCAAGCAGTTCGGTCTGGAACCTCCGGCCTTCAAGCTGGTGCTCACCGACCGGGGAGGCGACAAGGCCGAGCTTTTGGTGGGCAACCTGAGCCCCACCAAGGAGTTCGCCTATGCCGCCAAGCCCGGCGGCCAGGAGGTTTGGCTGGTGCCGCCGCTGGTGCGCGGCGCGGTAAACCGCAGCCTGTTCGAGATGCGCGACAAGGCGGTGCTGGACTTCGTGGTCAGCAAGGTGGCCAAGGTGGAGCTCAACACCGGTGGGCAGGTGATCCGCCTCACCCGGGAAAAAACCGGGGCTGAGCCGGTGTGGCGCTTTGCCGATGGGGGCGAGGCCGATCCCAACGCGGTGGAGGACATGCTGTTCATGGTGCACGGCTTGATGGCCGTGGACATCCTGGACCAGGGCATCCACCCAGAGGAGATGGGCCTGAGCAAGCCCTGGGGCGGAGTGGTGCTGGACATGGCCGGCGGCGCCCAAAAGGGCGTCTTCATCGGCCGGATGGTAACTGGGCGCGACGAGCGCTATGTGCGCCGCCTGGACGGCGGTCCGGTGATGGTGGTCAAAAAGACCAGTTTGCAGCGCTTGGGCCAGATGAACCGCTTCAAGCTCAGCCAGCGGCGCTTGTTCAAGGTTCAACGCGACAACGTGGTGGCGCTTAGCGTGAAGCGCGGCGGCAAGACCATGGAGTTTGGCAAAGAGGCTGGGAAATGGGTGAGAACCCAACCGCCGGGTGACGAAAAAAGCGGCGAAGTGGCCAGTCTACTGGTATGGGACTTAGTAAACCTGAAATGGCGAAAATTATTGGGGACCACCGGCCTGGCCGGACTGGACAAACCCAATTCAGTGATTAAATTGACCATAAAGCCCTCTGCCACCCCCAAGGGCGAGGCGGCCACGGTTATGGTCAAGGAATTGACTTTGGGGCAAGTGGACAAGGCAAGCGGCCTGTTGAGCGCCCGCCTAAAGGGCGACGACAGGGTTTTTGGCTTGGATGCCGGGCTGTTAAAGGGCCTGCCCACTTGGCCTAAAAGCGACACCAAGGCCCCGGCGGGGCCCAAATAGAAGGATAGGAATCCATGGCTCGAGTAACGGTGGAAGATTGCCTTAGGGAGGTGCCCAACCGCTTTTCCTTGGTGCACCTGACGGCCAAGAGGGTGCGCCAGCTCCGGGAGGGCGCTCCGCCCATGATCCCGGTGAAAAACAAGGAAGTGGTTGTGGCCCTGCGCGAGATCGCGGCGGGCTACGTATACCCAGTGAGCGCCGCGGAGGCGGAAAAGGAACGCGCCGAGGCCGAGGCCCGCGAGCGCGACCGCCTGGCCCAGGCCCAGATGGCCCTGGAAGCGGCGGCCCTGGCCGAAGAGGCCGAGGATGCAACCGAAGACGCCAAAGGGGACGGGAAATCCAAAGACCAGTCCTAGAAGGCCTTGATCTAATCAGCCATGATTAAACGCTGCTATTACGAAATTCTCGAAGTCGAACGCACGGCGGACCAGGAAACCATCAAGAAGGCCTACCGCCGCATGGCCCTGCAATATCACCCGGACCGCAACCCGGACGATGCCGAGGCCGAGGATCGCTTCAAGGAGGCCGCCGAGGCCTATGAGGTGTTGCGCGATCCGGAAAAGCGTCAACTATACGACACCTATGGCCATGATGGGCTCAAGAACACCGGGTTCCAGGGCTTCAGCGGCATGGGTGACATTTTCAGCACCTTCGGCGATTTGTTCGAAGGGCTGTTCGGCGGCGCCTTTGGAGGCGGTCCCTCGGGCAACCCGGGCGGCCCCCGGCCGGGGCGCGATTTGCGCTACGACCTGGAGCTGACCCTGGAGCAGATTGCCACCGGCTTCAGCGAGACCATCACCATCCAGCGCGAAGCCGCCTGCTCCGAGTGCAATGGAACCGGACAGGCCGGCGGCGAGGAGCCGATGGTGTGCCAGGTCTGCGGTGGGCAGGGTCAAGTGGCCCGGGCCCAGGGCCTGTTCAGGGTGGTCACCACCTGCCCCCAATGCCGGGGCGAAGGCAGGGTGGTCACCAACCCCTGTGACAACTGCCGGGGCCGGGGCCGGGTGCGCGAGGAAAAAGAGATCAACGTGCAGATCCCGGCGGGCATTGCCCATGGCCAGCGGTTGCGCATGCGCGCCGAGGGCGAGGGCGGCTACAACGGCGGGGAGCCCGGCGACCTCTACGTGGTGATCCACGAGGCCAGGCACAAGGTTTTCGAGCGCCAGGGCAAGGACCTGTACCGCCGCCTGGAGGTTAGCATGTTCCAGGCCGCCCTGGGCCAAGAGGTGGCCGTGGACACCCTGGTGGACGGCTCCCAGCCCATGAGCATCCCCGCTGGTTCCGACACCGGCGAGGTGGTGCGCGTAAAGGGCCAGGGCCTGCCGGGCCTTCGGGGCGAGCGCCGGGGCGACATGTATGTGCAGCTACTAGTGCGCACCCCCCGCAAGCTGAACAAGCGCCAGCGCGAGCTCATGGAAGAGCTGGCCGCCCTGGGCGACGCCGAGGCCGCTCCCCTGGCCGACGAGGAGCCGGGGCCCAAATCCCGCAAAAAAAAGAAACGGGGCCTTTTTTCAAAATAGCCCGTATATTTCAGGTTGGATGAGCGGCTATGAACAAAGAATTAGTAGCAATGCTATCCTTATGAAAGAGACATTAGCTTTATTTTAGAATTATCCGGACTAAGGAGAAGCCGGTGAAGCTTAGTCACCTGGACGACAAGGGCGCGGCCCGCATGGTGGACGTGGGGCACAAGCCGCCCACCCAGCGCCAAGCCATTGCCCAGGCCAGGGTGCGACTCAGCCCGGCCACCATTGAGCTGCTCACTTCCGGCGGGCTGCCCAAGGGCGACGCCCTGGCCGTGGCCCGGGTGGCGGGCATCATGGCCGCCAAGCAGACCCCGGCGCTGATCCCCCTGTGCCACCCCCTGCCCCTGAGCTCGGTCAGCGTGGAGCTCATCCCCGAAGCCGAGGGGGTGCTCATCGAGGCCACCGCCTCCACCACCGCCCCCACCGGGGTGGAGATGGAGGCCATGACCGCCGCCTCGGTGGCCGCCCTGGCCCTTTACGACATGATAAAGGGTGTGGAGCGCGGAGCGGAGATAACCGGGGTGTGGCTGGTGATGAAACAAGGCGGGGCCAGCGGGCATTGGACCCGGGAAGATTAGGCGCCACGTCTCTTTACACACGGCGGCGGGCATGCTAGATTTACCCGCTATCTTAGACGGCCCACCAGCTACGGAGAGCGAAGCATGAATGAAAAGAAGCTCGAGTTCTTCCGCAAGCTTTTAAATGAAAAGCTGGACGATCTGGCAAAAGAAGCCGAGCGCACCGTGGCGGGCATGACCGATAGTAAAGAAAACTTTCCCGACCCCACCGACCGGGCGGCTATGGAGTCGGACCGCAATTTCTTGCTGCGCATCCGCGACCGGGAGCGCAAACTCATCAGCAAAATACGCGAGGCCCTGGAGCGCATAGACGACGGCACCTTCGGGATCTGCGAATCTTGCGGCGAGGATATCAGCGAAAAGCGCCTCAAGGCGCGTCCGGTCACCACCCTTTGCATAGACTGCAAAAAGAAGCAAGAGGCCAACGAAAAGGCCCGCGGTCTCTGATTTTTTCGGCCCCCATCCCCGCCCGCCGGGGTATCGGTTCAGCCACGCGGGGGCTAGCTTAGTCGATGTTCCAGCAACGGCTCAAGTTTTTCCGCTCCATCCTCTACCTGGGCGATTTGGCCTTGGTGGGGCTGGCGTGGTTCGGCGCCTATTTCCTGCGTTTCTACCTGCCTATCCTGCCGGTGACCAAGGGCATCGCCCCGCTCAGCCTGTACATAATGCTGTTTTTGCTGGTGTTGGCCGATTTCGCGGTGGTGCTGCCCCTGTCGGGGCTCTATCGCCGCCCCTGGGCGGGCACGGGCCACGCACTGTGGACTGTGCTGCGCGGGGTGCTCATCGGCATCGTGGTGGCGGTGACCCTCACCTGGTTCCTACGGCCTTACGACTTCAGCCGCCTGGTTTTCCTACACTTTTTCGTGCTTCTTAGCGCCGGGCTTTTGCTCTACCGCCCGGTCCTGCGCCACTTTTGGCGACGCGCCTACCCGGAGAACGCCGGGGAGCGGGTGCTCATCGTGGGCGCGGCGGGTCTAGCTGGACAGGTGGCCAAAAATATTGAGAAAAATCCGGTCCTGGGCCTCAGCCTGGTGGGCTTCCTCTCCCGCGAGGAAGACAAGGTGGGCAGCCAGGTGGCCGGGCTGACGGTGCTGGGCACCTTTGACCAAGTGGCCGCCATTGTGGCCCAGCGGCACATCCAGGTGGTGATCATCGCCCTGCCCCTGAGCGCTCACGGAGAGCTGCCCCTGATCCTGGAGGGCCTTTCCGAGGAGATGGTGGACGTGCGCATCGTGCCCGACCTTTACCGCTTCATGAGCCTGGGCAGCACGGTGGAGTCCTTTGAAGGCATGCCCATCATCGGCCTCAGGGGCAGCCGCCTGGAGGGCTGGCCCCGGGTGCTCAAACGGGCCATCGACGTCACGGGATCACTACTTTTCGTCATGATTTTCAGCCCCTTGATGGCTATGATCGCCATTGGGGTAAAGCTCTCCTCCCCCGGCCCGGTGCTCTATCGCCAAAAACGCATGGGCCTGGACGGGGTGGAGTTCGAGATGCTCAAGTTCCGCACCATGCGCCAGGGGGCCGAGGCCGAGACCGGCCCGGTGTGGGCCCAGCCCGACGACCCCCGCCGCACCCGTCTGGGGGCCATCCTCCGGCGCACCAGCCTGGACGAGTTGCCCCAGTTTTTTAACGTCCTGAGCGGCGAGATGAGCCTGGTGGGCCCCCGGCCCGAGCGGCCCGAGCTTATCACCAGCTTCCGCAGCCAGATTCCCGGCTACATGCTCCGGCACATGGTCAAGGCGGGCATCACCGGTTGGGCTCAGATTAACGGCTGGCGGGGCAACACCGACCTGAACAAGCGCATCGAGCACGACTTGTACTATATTGAGAACTGGTCGCTGTGGTTTGACATCAAGATCATACTGCTCACCCCCTTCCGGGGGCTGATCAGTCCCCATGCATACTAGGAAACCTTTATTGTGAGCATCACCGGACACTTAGCTGAGCTGGCCCGCCACCGCGCCCTGGTGTGGGCCCTGGTGGGGCGTGAGCTCAAGGGTCGCTACCGGGGCTCGCTGTTCGGCTTTTTGTGGACCTTTTTGAACCCCTTGATGCTCCTGGGGGTGTATGCCCTGGTGTTTTCGGTGTATTTCCGCATCGACATGGAGCACTACGCGGTGTTCATGTTCACCGGCCTGTTGCCCTGGGTATTTTTCTCCAGCAGCGTCAACGAAGGCGCCGGAGCCATAACCGAAGGCGGCAGCCTGGTAACCAAGGTGATGTTCCCCTTACAGGTGTTGCCCGCGGTCAAGGTGATGGCCAACTTCGTCAACTACCTGCTCAGCCTGCCTATTCTCTTCGCCTTTTTTCTGGCCGACGGCGTGGCCTTTACCTGGTGCCTGGTAGCCTTCTTCGTGGTGGCGGCGGTGCACCTGCTGTTCACCTACTCCCTGGTGCTGCTGCTTTCGGCGGCCAACGTGTTCTTGCGCGACACCAAGCACATGGTGGGCAACCTACTCACCTTGTGGTTCTTTTTGACTCCCATCCTCTACCCCCTGACCCAGGTGCCTGGTCCCTTCCGCCCTTTGATCTACTTCAACCCGGCGGCGGTGATCACCCTGGCCTACCATGACCTGTTCTTCTGGGGGCGCTGGCCCGCCTGGGGGCAGCTGGCCGGGGTGGCCGGGCTCAGCCTGGTTCTGTTGGTGGTGGCCGTGGTAGTCTTCGAGCACTACAAGGAGTATTTCGCCGAGAAGATATGAGCACGGCCACGGCCATAGAGATAAACGGGTTGGTGAAGCGCTTTCGCCGCGAGATGCTCCGGCGCGACTACACCACCTGGAAGTCGCTGTTACTGCGCCCCTTCAAGCGGCGCACCGATGCCGACTATCTCACCGTGTTGGACGGAGTGGACCTGAGCATAGAGCCGGGGCGCACCGTGGCCATTATCGGCGAAAACGGCTCGGGCAAGTCCACCCTGCTCAAGATATTGGCGGGCATCTACAAAGCCGACCAAGGCACGGTCACGGTAAAAGGCCGGGTGAGCAGCCTCATTGAGTTGGGGGCGGGTTTCCACCCCGAGTTCAGCGGCCGGGAGAACATCTTCCTCAATGGCACCATCCTGGGCCTGAGCAAGAAAGAGATCGCCGCCCGTTACGAGGAGATCGTGGCCTACTCGGGCCTGGGCGACTTCATCGAGGCCCCGGTGAGGACCTACAGCTCGGGCATGTACGTGCGCCTGGGCTTTGCCGTGGCGGTGAACGTGGACCCGGATGTGCTTCTGGTGGACGAGGTCTTGGCCGTGGGCGACGAGGCCTTTGCCCACAAGTGCGAGACCAAGCTCAATCAGTTCAAGGCCGCGGGCAAGACCATCGTCCTGGTGAGCCACGACCTTATCGCGGTGAAAAAGTTTGCCGACGAAGTGATCTGGCTGGACGGCGGCAAGGTGGCTGCCCGAGGCGAGGCGGCCCAGGTCATCGACGTCTACCGCCAGGGGGTGGCCAAGCGCGAGGACGAGATGGGCCGGGCCCAGGCCCAGGCCCGCGCACGGGAATTGGCCGCCGAGCGCCGCTGGGGCCAGGGCGAGGTGGAGATCACCGGGGTGCGCCTGCTGGACATGGAAGGCCAAAACCACGCGGTGTTCACCAGCGGCAAGCCGATGAACATCGATATCGACTACGCCATGCGCCAGGAAGTGGACGACCTGGTGTTTGGGGTGGCCCTTAACAGCAGCGCCGGGGTGCTCTGCTACGGCAGCAACACGGCCATTGACCAAGCCGATCTGGGCGGGTTCCCTCCCCAGGGCACGGTGCGTTTCGCGGCCCAGCGGCTGGACCTGGTGCCCGGCACCTACACCCTGGACGTGGCCGCCCACGCCGCCGACGGCCGGGCCTATGACTACCTCACCCAAGTGGCCTCCCTGTCGGTACGCGGAGGCCCCCGCGACGAAGGCATCTGGCGGCCCCCCCATACCTGGAGCCTGAGCGCACGGGAAGACGAGGCATGAGCCAAGAAGAGAAAAACGCCCCGCCGGTGGACGTGGAGGCCATTTTGGCCGAGGTTGATCAGGCGGTGGAAGACAAAAAGGCCAGCGGCTTTTACGACCCCGCCGAGCTTAGGCGGGTGGAGGAAGCGGCCCTGGCCGCCCGCTCGGTGGACGATGAGCCGGGCAACCTGATGAAGCTGCACCACGCCAAGCTCAAGGAGTATTGGGAGCCCACCGGCTGGGGGGTGGACACCCACCGCACCGGCGCGGCGGGCAAGCTCATCGTGAGCCTCAAAAAGCTCATCTACAAGGTGAGCCGCTTCCCCATGAGCGTGTGGCTGGCCCGCCAGGCCCGCTTCAACGACGAGGTGGTGCACCTGATCACCGTGCTGCTGCCCCTGGTGGCCAATGTGCGCTCCCGCTTGCCCCAGGCGGAAAAGCGCCTGGACGAGCTGGAGGTCTCCCTGGCCCGCACCGCCCCGCGCATCGAGGCCCTCTTGGCCCGCCTGGAGCGAGTGGTGACCGAGCAGGAGGCCAAGGGCGAAGCTGCTCCAGGTGGGGCCGAGGAGGTGCGGCGCGCCCGCTTCCAGAGCCGGGGCGCGGCCTATCTAGAGTTTGAGAACGCCCATCGGGGCGGGCGGGAACTGATCAAACAGCGCCAGAGCATCTATCTGCCTTTCTTCGCCAAGAGCGTCACCCCCCAGGCTCCCTTGCTGGACCTGGGCTGCGGCCGGGGCGAGTTTTTGGAGGCCGCCAAGGAAGCGGGGCTCAGCGCCAAGGGCGTGGAGCTCAATCCCGAGATGGTGGCCCACTGCCAAGGCCGGGGCCTGGAGGTGGCCGAGGGCGATGCCATCGAATACCTGCGCTCCCAGGATGACGCCAGCCTGGGGGGCATCCTCATGGCCCAGCTCATCGAGCACCTCACCACCGACGAGCTGCACGAGCTGGTCAGCGTAGCCGCGCTCAAGCTGGCCGAGGGAGGCCATCTCATCGCCGAGACGGTGAACCCGGCCTGCCTGACCACCCTGTCCGGCGCCTTTTACCTGGACCTAACCCACCAGCGGCCCATCCACCCCGAGGCGGCCCGTTTCCTGTGGAAAGGGGCCGGGCTACGCCAGGTGGAGGTGCTCTACCTTTCGCCCTATCCCGAGCAGTACCGCCTGCCCAGCGCGCCGGGCGATGACTCCACCGCCCAGGCCCTCAACGAAACCGTCAAGCGGCTCAACGACCTGCTCTACTCTTTCCAGGACTACGCGGTGGTGGGGCGCAAGTAGGCATGGCCCCCGCGCGCCCAGGCGAGGCTCTCTCCTGCACCTTTGTGCTGCCCTGGTACGGGGAGCAGGTGCCCGGCGGGGCCGAGGCCGAGGCCCGCCTCACCGCCGAGAACCTGGCCGCCGCCGGGGTGCGGGTGCAGGCCTTGGCCACCAACCTAAGCGGCCTGGGCAGCGACTGGGAGCACGACACCCTTTCCGTGGGCGAGAGCCTGGAGAACGGGGTGCAGGTGCGCCGCTTCCCCGTCGGCCCCCGCGACGCGGCCCGCTTTGACGGCCTGAACATGCGGGTGCTGGCCGGGGCCACTCTGAGCCCCGACGAAGAACGCGACTTTTACCGCAACATGGTCTACAGCCCCGAGCTGCTGGCCCACATCGCGGCCCATCCCGAGCAAGGCCCTTTTTTCTACATACCGTATCTGTTCACCTCCTCGGTGTGGGGACCCCTGATCCACCCGGCCAAGAGCCTGATCATCCCCTGCCTGCATGACGAGGGCTACGCCCGCATGGCCGCGGTGAAGCGGGCCATGGAAACCAGCCGCATGGTCTGCTTCCATGTACCTCCGGAGCGCGACCTGGCCGCCAGCCTCTACGACCTGGGACGCACCGAACCGGTCATCGTGGGCGAGGGCATGGACACCCATTGGGCCCACGACCCGGCGCGCTTTAGACAAGACTTTGGCCTGAACGATCCCTTTATCCTCTACGCGGGTCGCAAGGATCCGGGCAAGAACACCCCCCTGCTGGTGCACTACTTCCTGCGCTACAAGGCCGAGGGGCGCGGCCCGGCCGGGCTCAAGCTGGTCTTGGTGGGCAACCTGCCCGCCGAGATCCCCTCGGGCGGCGAGGCCCACGTGCTGGACCTGGGGTTTGTCAGCGTGCAACAGAAGCACGACGCCTATGCGGCGGCTCAGGTGTTTGTGCAGCCTTCCATCATGGAGAGCTTCTCCAGGGTGATCATGGAGGCCTGGCTGGCCGGCACTCCGGTGATGGTGCATGCCGATTGCCCGGTAACCAAGGGCCACGTGATGACCAGCGGGGGCGGCCTGGCCTTTAAGGACTACCCCCATTTCGCCGAGTGCCTGGACTATCTGCTGGAAAGCCCCGAACTGCGCCGAGAGATGGCCGCTTCCGGGGCGGAGTACGTGGAGAGCAACTTTTCCTGGCCGGTGGTGGTGGACAACTACTTGAGGGTCATCGAGACGGTGAGCGCCGAACCGACGCCCGCGCCCACCACCGTGGAGCAAGCCCTGGCCCCCAAACGGCCCCGCCTGGCCTCGGGCCCGGCGGTGCACCAGATGGTGCCGGACTTCAGCTTTGGCGACGCCATCGGCAACGACGCCCTGGCCATCCAGAAGACCCTGCGCTCCTGGGGGATCAGCTCGGACATCTTCGCCCACTCCATCCACCCCCGCCTGGCTGACAAGGCCCGGCCCATTGAGGAGTACGCCAAGCAGGCCCGGCCCCAGGACATCCTGCTGTTTCATTTTTCCATCGGCCATCCCGTGGCCGAGCTGCTGCCCGAGCTGCCGGGCCGCCGGGTGTTGCGCTATCACAACATCACCCCGGCCGAGTTTTTGGACCTGTGCAACCCCGAGAGCGCGGCCCGGGCCCGCCTGGGCCGCGAGCAGCTAAGGCGCATCGCCCCGGCGGTGGAGCTGGGCATGGGGGTGAGCGACTACAACTGTGAGGAGCTAAGCGAGGCGGGCTGCCCGGCCACGGCCACGGTGCCCATCGTCATAGACACCTCGGTGCTGGCCACGCCATCCGACCCCTTTGTGGCCCAGCGCTTTGACGATACCCGCCCGGCGGTGCTGCACGTGGGCCGCCTGGTGCCCAACAAGAAAATCGAGGACCTGATCAAGACCCAGTATTGGCTGTCGCGCCTGGTGCCCGGCACCCGCATGCTCATCGTGGGCAGCGAGGTGGGCTGTGAGACCTATGCCGAGGGCCTGCGCGATCTGGTGGACCGTTTGGCCGTGCCGGACGTGCACTTCTCGGGCCACGTGTCCCTGGCCGCGCTCATGGCCTACTACCGCCGGGCCGACTGCTATCTGTGCCTGTCCGAACACGAAGGCTTTTGCGTGCCCCTGGTGGAATGCATGCATTTGGGCATACCCGTGGTGGCCTTTGCCGCCGCCGGAGTTCCGGGCACCCTGGGGGGTGGCGGCATCCTGCTGGATAGCAAAGAGCCCCAGCGGGTGGCCGAGGCGGTGGCCAAGGTGCTCAGCGAATCGGCCTTGGCCTCGGGCCTGCGCGCCGCCGGAGCCGAGCGCCTGCAGCGCTTTGCGCCGGAGAGGGTGGCCGCCGACCTGAGGGAAGTGCTCACCCAGCGCATGGGCTTGGAGCTGATGCCGTGAAGGCCCGGCCCCTCATCGACGCCCGGGGCCTGCAGCCGGGCTACAAGGAGCACGCCCAGCGGGGCATAGGCCGCTACGCCAAGAGCCTCTTCACGGCTATGATGGAGCAGGTGGACCCCGCCGACCTTTCATTCATTCAGCGGAGCGACCTGTCGGAACCAGAACTGCCGCCACAGTCACCGCGTTTGGCCGTGGGCCCAGGTCCCAAGTCCCTGCCCGGTGGCGAGCGCCTGATAGGCCAGTACTGGACCCTACCCAGAGCCTTGGCTCCGGCCTGGAAGCAAGGCCGGGTGGTGCACATCCTCAGCCATGCCGACGCCCCGGCCCGCCTGGGGCCCAGGACGGTGCTCACCTGCCAGGACCTCATCTTCCAGCGCATGGAAGACATCTACCTCAAGGGGCGCAATGCCTTGGCCTTTCGCGCGGCCCGCTGGCTGGAGACCCGCTGCCTGCGCCATGCGGCACGCATCCTGGCCATCAGCGAGTGCACCAAGCGCGACCTGGTGGAGCTGTACCGCATCCCTCCCGAGCGGGTCACCGTTGTGCCTCTGGCTGCCGACCCCGGCCTGGTTCCGGTGGACGACCCTACGGTGCGCGACGAGGTTCTCAGGCGCTACGGCCTGCAAGCGGGTGGCTACTTCTTTTACTTGGGCGGCATCGATCCGCGCAAGGACTTGCCAACCCTGCTGCGAGCCCTGCTAATATTGCAAGAGCAGGGTACTCCGGCGGTGCTGGCCCTGGCCGGCAAGGTGGACAGCGACAAACACTACCCAGCCTTGGCCGGGCTTGTTGAACAAATGGGCCTGACCTCGGCGGTGAAGTTCCTGGGCTTTGTGCCCGACGCAGACCTGCCCGCCCTGTACTCGGGCGCGGCGGCCTTTGCCTTTCCTTCGCTCTACGAAGGCTTCGGCCTGCCGCCCCTAGAGGCTATGGCCTGCGGAGCGCCGGTGGCAGCAGTGAGAGCCGCGGCAGTGCCCGAGGTGGTGGAGGATGCGGGCCTCCTGGTACCCCCCGGCGATGCCCGCGCCATGGCCCAGGCCCTGGCCGCCCTACGGGACGACCCGGAGCTGGCCGCGCGCTATCGAGCCCTGGGAGCCAAGCAAGCCGCGCGTTTTTCCTGGGAGCGCACTGCGTCCCGTACCCTGGCTGCTTACGAGGAGGTGGCCGCTGCAAACTGAGCCCAAAAGCCGCCTGGGCGGATGGCTCTTGGAAACCGCCCTGGCCCTGGTGGTGGCCGTGTCGGTGTGGTGGCTATGGCCCCGCATAGACCTGCCCCGCCTGGGGCACGAGCAAGAGTGGTTTTCCCTGGGCTGGCTGCTGGCCCTGGGCCTGGGGGCCGCCTGGCGGGCCTTGTGGCCCCAACCCCGGGATGACGGCACCCACCATCTGCTAAGGGCGGGCTCCTGCTCCTCGGCGGCCTTGGGTCTGGGTTTGGTGTTCGTGGTGCTTTTGGTCGGCTCCATGGGCCTGGGCAACTACAAGCTGTGGCTGGGCATAGTTTATCTGGGCGGCATAACCCTAAGCCTGGCCAGCCTGAGCCTGCGCCTGCGCAGCGAGATCAGCGCCCGGCCCGAGGGCGAGCTTCTGGCCATGCTGGCTGGGGCAGCCATATCCTTCACCGCCTGTCTGCTCATTCTTCCCTGGGTGCGCCCGGACCTTACCGCCCAATGGCCGCCACCCGTGGGCGAGCTGTGGATGCCTCTGGCCTCTGCCGCCCTGTGGGGAGGCATCTCCGGAGCCACCCTGCCGGTGGTGCGCCTTTTGGGCGGTGACCGCCGCCTGGCCTGGATTATATTTTTGGCCGTGGGCCTGGGCCCCGGCCCGGCCCTGGCGGTAAGCTGGCTGCCCCTGGCGCCCCTGGCCGCGGTGTGCGCCATCATGGTGGGGTTGGCCTGCCTGCGCCTTCTCAGCCCCCGCGCCCGCCGCAACGCCCAAGAGCTCGCGGGACAGGCCAAAGAGGCCAGGCCCCTCTCCTTCTACTGGTTGCTGCGCGGTCTGATGGTGGTTTGGTGGGGAGTGGGAGCCGCGGTCACCTTGGCCGCCGCCTGGTGGTACCCCCGGGTGGGCGCCATGTTCACCGACGCCGTCTGGCTCAGAGCGGTAGGCCTGGGGGCCTTTATGGTCACCTGCGTGGGACTGTTGGCCGAGTACGCCCAGCCCCTTTTGGGGCGCAGCGACAGCCCGCGCCTGGGCCGGGACCGCAAGGTGGTGGGCGTGTACTGCTCGGTGCTGGTTCTGTTGGCCGCGCTTAGCCCATTTTGGCTAATGCAACCTCCGGCCAATGCCCATCTGCCGTCTTACTTTTCCGACGGCGCCCGGGCAGTGTTGTTGCGCGAGGAAACGGTGCTGGGCCCCCACAATCCGGAGATCGAGTTCAAGCCGCCCACTTGGCTGAGCAACCTCAGCCGGGTGTTCGTGGTCAGCCTGCTCAGCGACGGGACTCAGGTGGAGCAAGGGCAGGTGATTGCCCAGCTCATCGCCACCGACGAACAGGACCTGCCGCATATTTATCAGCTCAGGGCGGGCATCGACACTGCGGAATGGGATTTGGACAAACGCGAGGTAGGGCTTGTGGCGAGGCACCGGCCGGCCCGCCTGGCCTCCACCTGGATCGTCTACACCGCCAGCGGGGAGGCCTTCATGGCCCACGACTATTTTACCGGCCTTTACCTTGGCCGGCGAGTGGAGCGTCTGACCAGCGTTCGCTTGCGCTACCTTTATAAGAATCCGCCGGGCAAGCCGCCGGTCACCTTGGTGTTGCGCAAGGTCTTCCTCTATTGATCTATTGAATTCGCCAGAAGACGGGGGCTGTGCTTCGCCTGGGCTGACCAGCTTTGCAGAATTATATCGTTTTTACAGGTATGAATAAGGTAATTGTTGGGTTTCGGGCTTTGCCCTCTACACCAACCTACGCTATTTCTGGATAAAGATCTCTTCGTCGCTGCGCTGTCCGTGCCGGTAAAACATTTAACGGCTTGGTCAGGTGTTCGCGGGCAAGGCAGCAGGCAAAGGAGGGACGCAGGCGTAGTCTGCCTACGCCGAGGACCGAGTGACGCCGCCGTACGGAGACTGGCGAAGCCGTCGCAATAAAAATTGGGCCCTCCGAATGGAGGACCCAATATACCTAACTTGCTTGGCGCGGGCGCTTAGCCTACTTGGAAGCGGCCTCGTCCACCAGCTCCACCATGGCCATGGAAGCCGCGTCGCCCCGGCGCACCCTAGTGGGCAGTACACGCACGTAACCGCCCTGACGGCTGCTGTAGCGAGTCTTGCCGTCCTCGAACAGCTTGGTGCAGACCTTGTGGCTGCGGATATAGGCTTCCACCTGGCGCCGGGCATGCAGATCGCCGCGCTTGGCCAGGGTGATCATCTTTTCGGCCACCCGCTTGAGCTCCTTGGCCTTGGCCTCGGTGGTTTCGATTTTCTCATGCTCGAACAGCGAGGTGACCATATTGCGCAGCATGGCCTTGCGATGGGGCGTGGTGCGCGAAAGCCTGCGGTTATCTTTACGGTGTCTCATTTTTCTTTCGTCCTCGCCTCGAGTTCTTCCCTGCTCGGGAAGTCGTCCAGGCCGGTCATGCCCAGGCTCAGGCCCATCTCAACCAGCATTTCCTTGATCTCGTTCAAGGATTTGCGGCCGAAGTTCTTGGTCTTGAGCATCTCGGCCTCGGTTTTTTGCACCAACTCGCCGATGTACTTGATGTCGGCATTCTTAAGGCAATTGGCGCTGCGCACGGACAGCTCAAGCTCGTCAACGGTGCGGAAGAGATTGTCGTTGAGCGCGGGCTCCTCTTCCGACTCTTCCTGGTGAGGCTCGGGTTCCTCTTGGAAGTTGATGAATATGCTCAGCTGTTCCTTGAGAATCTTGGCCGCGTAAGCCACCGCGTCCTCGGGCACCACCGCTCCGTTGGTGAACACCTCCAGGGTCAGCTTGTCGTAGTCGGTGATCTGGCCCACGCGAGCCTGGGTCACCACGTAATTCACCTTAACGATGGGGCTGAAGGCCGCGTCCAAGGCCACCACGCCGATGGGGTCTTCCTCGCTCTTGTTGCGGTCGGCGGTCACATAGCCCTTGCCGGTCTTAACCGTCAACTCGGCCCTGAGGCTTCCGTCGGGGCCCAAGTTGGCCACCACGTGCTCGGGGTTGAGGATCTCCACGTCCGGGGGTGCCTGGATGTCACCGGCGGTGACCACACCCTCGCCCTTGGCGTCGATGTGCATGATAGCCGGATCGTGACCCAGGTACTTCAAGCGCACGCCCTTGAGGTTGAGGATGATGTCGCTTACGTCCTCCATCACGCCATTGATGGTGGAAAACTCGTGCAACACCCCATCCATGCGGACGTTGGTGATGGCCGCCCCCTGCAAAGAGGAGATCAGGATGCGCCTGAGGGCGTTGCCGATGGTGTGGCCGAAGCCTCGCTCCAGCGGCTCGCACGAGAACTTGCCGTAGTACTGGGTGTGGGTTTCCTCGTCCACCTCCAGGCGCGACGGCCTGATGAGTTCTCTCCAGTTTCTCTCC
>JAHLLJ010000053.1 GCA_020444205.1 Deltaproteobacteria bacterium
ACATGCCTCCCGGCGAGTCGGCCGACGTGTTCACCTATGAGCCCGAGGGGCCCTATGGTGCCAAGGAGGCGGGCGAGGGCCTGGCCATTCCCACCGCCCCGGCCATCACCCACGCGGTGTACGAGGCCACGGGCTACCGCTGCATGCAGACCCCCATCACCCCGGAGAAGGTGCTAAGGGCTCTCGAGAAAATAAAGTAGCCGACGTTTCGCTTAGACGGCAAGGGCCTCCCGTAAGGGAGGCCCTTTTTTGTGGCGGCCGCGCCGCCAGCGGCGGCTATGCTGCGTTGCGGGCCACGCTCGCTTCCTCGGCGTATTGGCATATACGCCTGCGGACCTCGCTTGCCCGCGCCTTGCCTAGCACACCCCTGGACGGCACGGCTTAGAAGCGCCGCGTATCAGATTTAGAGAGGGCCTCCCGCGAGGGAGGCCCCTTTTTGCGCCCTATTCTTGGGACGGGCGAGTATGTTAAATGTTGATGGGGGCGTTTCGCGTGGGGGGATACATGCGCAAAAACCTGGATATCTATTTCGGCCTTGCCGCCTGGCTGGTGGGCATAGCGACCGCCATCGCGTCGTTCTTTCCCCTGGGGAGAATTTGGTTCCATTGGGAGCTGTGGGGAGGGCCGTGTTTATGGGTCTTGTGCGTGATTACCATGTATTCGGTCAGCAAGCGCAGGCTGAAAACCCTGTGGTGGGTTTGGCCCTCTTTCCCTCTGGCCTTTTTGTGGCTTGTTAGGCTGTTCGGCATTGCGGTGCGGCTCTCTTAGCCTGCCGCCGACCGGGGTGATAATGCGCAAGAATCTGGATGTCTGTTTCGGCTTGGCCGCCTGGGCTATAGGCATATTTACTGTTCCCACGGAATTTCTTTTCTATTGGAAATATGAGTTCGCTTGGAGAGATTGGTTTGCTCCCGTACTGTGGAGCTTGTGCGTGGTTTTTATGTTTGTTTTAAAAAAAGAAGGCCGCTGAAACTCTGGTGGGTTTGGCTTTCTTTCCCCTTTGCTTTTCTGAACTGGTTTATTTTTGCCGTTATTTGTATCGCTTGGTCACGTGGTGGCGGCGCGCCTTAGGGAGGCACATGCGCAAAAACCTAGACATAATTTTCGGTTTGGCCGCCTGGGCTATAGGCATATTTACCGTGGCGGATGGGTTCTCATTATTTGGGGCTTTTTGGCTTGAATGGCCCTATTGGCCAGCCCCTCTTTTGTGGAGCATCTGCGTGGTTCTCATGTTTGTCTTCAGGAACAGAAGGCCGCTGAAGCTTTGGTGGATTTGGCCCTCATTCCCGCTGGCTTTTGTGATGTGGGTGCTGTTCGCCATAATGATGTTTGGGGAAAGCTAGCCTAATGACGGATTGGGCGCGTGCGTAAAAACATTGGCATCTATTTCGGCCTAGCGGCCTGGGCGGTGGGCTTGTTTACCTTTGTCACAGGGTTCTCTGGTCTGCATGGCCATGGGGTTAGTTGGGCCGTCTGGCCCGCGCCCCTTGCATGGAGCATCTGCGTGATCCTCATGTACGTGTTCAGCACCAGAAGGCCCCTGAAACTTTGCTGGGTTTGGCTCTCCTTCCCGCTGGCCTTCGTGATGTGGGTTCTGTTCCTGCCTTTGGCCTTGAAGGGACTTTAGCGCCAAGCAACCAAGCCGCGAGAGGTGATCCAAAACCCCGACCCAGATAACCAAGGCTGAGCAACCAGTAGGACAAAAATGGAAGCAGCGGCCAGAAGTATCGCGGCTTACTTTGACTTAATGATTCAAGAAGGGCTGGCGCAACAGACCTTCCGTTTTCGGGAGCGCTGGGAGCCCCGCGTCACCGGCCTGCTTTGCAACGCGGCCGATGCGGCCTCGCACAAGTTGCGGCCGCTTTTGGCTGAGTATGGTTTGTCAGAACAGAATGCCGTTTATGGGGATACGGTGAAGGCGGGCATTACCGAAATAGTCAAGTCCGTGCTTGAAGCGCAGGTGCAAAGTGCCCAGGCAATGTTGCTCAAAATGGTGAGCTACGAGACCAACCAGCTTTTGGAAACCCTGACCCTGGGCGGCCTGGCCGGTCAGGCTGGCTCCCTGGATTTGCTGGCTTGGGATGATCAGTAGCTGGCTCGTCAACTGGCTGGAGGCAACGACCTGGGCCAAGCCGCCGACAAGAGCGCCCGGGAGTTCATCCAGCGGGTCGAGGCTGCTTTTCGCATTGCCCAGGAAGAAGACGGCCCGGCGGGTCTTAAGGCTCTGGAACAGGCCGGGCAGTGGTGGCGCGGGCGTTTGAGCACCATCGCCAACACCACGGTGCACGCGGTGGCCAACCGCACCAGGAACGCCTTGGCCGCGGCCTTGCGGTAAGCCGGGCACTACTCACCGCCTTCCTCATCCCGGTACTCCAAAATATCCCCCGGCTGGCACTCCAGAAAACGGCAGATGGCGTCCAGGGTGGCCAGGCGCAGGCCCTTGATCTTGCCGGTCTTGATAAGGGAGATGTTCTGCTCGGTGATGCCCACCGCCTGGGCCAGGTCCTTGGACTTCACCTTGCGCTTGGCCAGCATCACGTCCAGGTTGACTACGATCATCGCTACGCCCTCCTAGACGAAAAGTTCCTGTTCTTCGTACAGCTTGCGGCCCTGGTCCATGACCCAGGCCACGGTGATGACCACCAGGCCCATGAACACGGCCACCACGTCCTGGCTGTCTATGCCCAGGACCAACAAGCGGGTGCCCGGCGTCCAGTGGAAGGTTAGGATGATCCCGGCAATGGGCTTGAACAAAAAGCCGGCCGCGGCCCAGGCGAACAGGGACCAGCCCAGTTGGCGGAAGCACTCCACGTTGGCCGCCCGGAAGATCACCCCATGGGCATAGAGGTCGAACAGCCGCCGCAGACGCGACAAGGCGTAGATGGCCACCCCGCCGGGCAGCAAGCTGGCCACAAAGGCCAGGGCTCGGGTGGACCTTGGCAGATAGCCCTTCACCGGCACCGGAAGCTGGGCGATGAAATAGGGCAGGTGATTGACCAGGGCCCAAGCCAGGGCCAGCACCACGGGCACGGCGATCATCAGGAGGGTGGTTACGGTGCGCATGCGCGCGCTCACCCTGGCTATGCGCTCAACTTGTTGATCCATCTCTCGGCTCCTGCAAGGTAAGTTTTAGTTTTTAGGGCAGGATCATGGGAATGATGATGGCGCAGATAATCAACTGTGTCAACTAAAAATTAAAATAAAACGATAAAAAATAAAAGTTATGAGGTTATTGTGGTTTTGCCGCTCCACCGTTCGAACGGCATAAAAAAAGGAGGGCGCGCGGCCCTCCCTTGCGGATTTTACGGTTGATTCGGCTCAGGTCAGAGTCCACCACTTGTGGAAATAGGTCTGGCGCACCAGCCCCGCCTTTTCCTCGGCCCACTTCTCCAGGCCCATCCGCTTGATCAGGCACAGGTTGAACACCTTGATGTTGTGGGGCAACTTGTCGGCCCGGTCGGACCAGGGATGCAGGTAGTCGCAGGGGAACTCCTCGCAGTCGCAGCAGAAGTCCAGGCCCTTTTCGCTGCTGCAGGCATAGGCCGGACAGGCGCCTTCCCGGTCCATGGAAACCGCGTGCATGGGGGGATTGCCTTCATGGGCCCGGCAGCCATTACATCGCATGACCTCTTCGGGAATCCCCATTAAGCGGTGATAGATTTTGGTCTGGCGCAAGGCCTCCTCGTCGCCTTGGGTGGCCAGGTAAAAGAAGCAGTTGAAACAATCCAAACCGCAAGGAGCGGTCATGTGTAGATAGTCCATGCTCTTGCCTCCATATGGGGTTTCTTTGTCAACTAAAGCACGGGGCAAAGCGGGTGGCATCACCCGTTCGGGTAAGATGACGGCGCTCCCAACACCTTTTCCAAGCCCCTGAGGAAAGCCCAAAGATTGGACTCAAAGTGGGGCTCTATGGTCAGCAAAGGAGGCGTCTGCAAAGATGCCAGGGCCCGGCCCACAAAGGCCCAATCCACCATGCCGCACCCCGGGGGGTGGTGGTGGTCAAAGGTGCCGTCATTGTCGTGCAAATGCATCTCGCCCAGGTAGGGAGCCAGGGCCAGCCACCAGTCGGGCAGGGAGGTAGTGGAGAAGCAGCAGGCGTGTCCCACGTCCAAACAGAAACCCACCTCCGGCCCTTTGGCCTGGATAATGGCCTCCCGCGCGGCCAAGAGCACCTCAGGCCCGGGCTCAAAGGTGTTTTCAATGACCATGCGGCAGCCGCCCTGGTGCAGGCGTTCGGCCAAGGGCGCGAACCCCTTGGCCAGGCGGCGGCAAAACTCGCCCAGGTCGCGGTGGGTGTCCGGGCTATAGCCTAGGTGAACCACCGCGCGGATGGCTCCCAGCTCCAAGGCCCAGCCCGCCGCTTTTTGCAGGCGTTGCACGCTCAGCCCGGCCACGGCCGGGTCCGGGCTGCCGGGGCTCAGGTCCATAAAGGGCATGTGCACGCTCACCCGACGGCCGGTGAGCACCTGCTTGGCCTGGGCCAGGTCCTCCTCTCCCAGGCTGTCCAGGGCCTGGTGGTCCATGCCCACTTCCGGGTTCACCGCCAGGGAGGAAGCCAGGGGGGCGTAGCGGCCCAGGAGGTCGCGCAAAGGCAGGTTCACGTTTACCCGCTCCAGCCAGGGCCAAGACCGGCCCTCCTGGGCGGCCTGTACCATTGCTTGGGCCGCTTCCGCGGGCTCGGCCGGGGCCACGGCGTCGCAGGTGGCGCACTCAGCTCCCCAGGCCAGGGTGGGGCAGGGCAGGCCCTGCACCCCGTCGGGCGGGGTATCGGGCTCCAGCACCAGGAGGGCGCCGGGGCGCAGCTCGAGCGGGCAGGCCTCCAGGGCCAGGGCCAGGTCGGGTTGCGGCCCTAAAACCAGGTCCGGCTCCAGGCCGCCGGCCGGGCCCAGGGTCAGGGTTTGCGCCCGCCCGTCCAGGGCGGCGATGAGCGAGGCGGCCCGCTTGCGGGCCGTGGCCGAGCCGGCCAACCACACCACCGGGGCGCTCATTGCCTGGACTCTTGGGGAGGAAGCTGGTAAATCATTGGCCAAAGGAGGTCGAGCATGCCGGTCATAGAGCTAAATCTCTCCGATGAGGTGTACCTGCGCTGGCAGGAGTTTCTGAGCTCCCAGCAGGGGGAACGCCTTGTGGAAGCCGGCCTCCTGGGCGACTGGGTGGCCCTGGGCTTCATGAACAAGGTCAACGACTACCTCAAGCAGGGCGGCCCTCCCGGCGTGGAGACCGAGGACGAGCGCCGCCAGCGCCTGGAGGCCGAGGCCCGCCGCAAGCTCACCAAGCTGCAAAAGCGGGTTCTGCCCATGTTCGACGAGAACGAAACCGTCACCCTGCCCGAGATCTGCCGGGTGCTGGGCATCCTGCCCGACGACGGCCAGGCCTTGACTCAGGACTGGCTGGACCAGGATTTCCTTGGCCAAGCCCCCCGGCCCCGGGACAACGCCCCCACCTTTGTGCTCAGCCGCTCCTGGCAGGAGCGTAACTTGGCGGCCAACCGGCCCTCCCTGCACGCGTCGCGCCGTTTGCACTTCGCGTCCAAGTCCAAGCCGGGCCCAAATGAAGGTTGAGCCGCAAAACCTAGTCGCCATCTGAAATCCCGTCCAGCGGCACAGCCAGCCGCGCGCAGACAAGGCGTCCGGCAAGTGAAGACCGGAGGCGTAGTTTAAGCTACGCTGAGGCCTAAGCGCAGCCGGCAACGCAGTATGCGTGGGGCTGGCGTGGCCGCCTCCTAGCCCCAGGCGGCCAGGCCCAGGGAATACTTATTGCCCGCCAAGGGGTGATAAGGCACCACCCGTACCACCAGGCCCAGACGCCCGGTGCTCTCGACCTTCACCTTTCCCCCGAAGCGCCAAGCGCCGTCGTTTTCGCCCACCGGCTCCAAGGTATGGGTCAGGCGTTCGGCAAACTCGCCGTCCGGGCGCAGGCGCCCATAGTAGGCGTCCACCGCTACATCGGCGGGCTGCAAGCCGCCCAGGCGCACCAAGGCGCTGATGGGTAGATCCTGGCCCCAGGTCATGGAGGGGGGCGCCGAACTCTGGGTCTGCACCACCTGCACCTGGCCCCAGTTTTCCATTATGCGCTGAGCCCAGGCCCCCAGCTCCTTGGCTCCGCTGCATTCATTATCCACCAAGTTCTGATAGCGCTGGGAGGCGACGATGTAGCCCTGCTCGGCGTAGTCTTCCACTTGGCGGTGGCTGTTGAACATTGGGCATAGGTTGCGCAAGCTGTTTTTTATATAGGCGATCCAACCACGGGGCAGGCTGTAGGCGTCGCGGCGGTAGAACAGGGGCACCACTTCGTCTTCCAGCAGGCGGTACAGAGCCCTGGCCTCCACCTCGTCTTGGGGGTACTCGCCGGGGTGCTCTTCGCCCCTGCCGATGGCCCAGCCCACGCCCGGCTGGAATCCCTCGTCCCACCAACCGTCCAGGATGCTCAAATGCAGCCCGCCGTTGGCCACCGCCTTCATGCCGCTGGTGCCGCAGGCCTCCATGGGCCGCCGGGGAGTGTTGAGCCATATATCGGCTCCCTGCACCAGGTAGCGGGCAGTGTTTATGTCGTAGTCCTCAATGAAAACTATCTTGTCGCGGAAGCGCTTGTCGTGGGTCAGGGCCACCACCCGGCGGATGAACTCCTTGCCCTCGTTGTCCTTGGGGTGGGCCTTGCCCGCGAAGATAAGCTGCACCGGCCGCTTGGGGTCGCCCAGTATCTTATCCAGGCGCTCCAGGTCCTGGGCAATCAAGACCGCGCGCTTGTAGGTGGCGAAGCGCCGGGCGAAGACAATGGTCAAGGCTTCGGGGTTGAGCGCCTCTCCGGCCCGGCGCAGCTCCTCGGCGCTGGCCCCCCGGCGGCTGAGCTGCTCCACCATGGTGCCGCGGATAAAGGCGACCATCTGGCTCCGGCGGCGTTCCCGCACCCGCCAAAGCTCGGCGTCGGGCACCTCTTCGATGGCCTTCCACACCGTCTGGCTGTCCGGGTCCTCGTGCCAACCCGGGCCCAGGTAGCGGTAGTACAGATAAGCCATGTCGTTGCTGATCCAGGAGGGGATATGCACTCCATTGGTCACGTGGCCTATGGGCAGGTCCTCCACGGGGAAGTGGGGCCACACCCCCTGCCACATTTGCCGGCTCACCTGACCGTGCAGGCGGCTCACCCCGTTGGAAAAGCCGCTGAGCCTGAGGGCCAGCACGGTCATGCAGAACTGCTCGCTGTCATTGCGCGGGTCCACCCGGCCAAAGCCCATGAGCACCGGCAGGGAGATGCCCAGCTCAGCCACGTAGCCCGCGAAGTGCCGCCGCACCAGCTCGGGGTCAAAGTAGTCGTTGCCCGCGGGCACCGGGGTGTGGGTGGTGAAGCAGTTGGAGGCGCGCACCACCTCCCGGGCCTCGTTGAAGTTGAGCCCTTTTTCCTGGCGGAGTTGACGGATGCGCTCCAGGCTGGCAAAGGCGCTGTGGCCCTCGTTCATGTGGAACACGTTGGCTTCTATGCCCAAGGCCTTGAGCAGGCGTACACCGCCGATGCCCAGCAGTATCTCTTGGCGGATGCGCATTTGGCGGTCGCCGCCATAGAGCTGATAGGTGGTGGACCTGAGATCCGCGGGGTTGTCATCCAGGTTGCTGTCCATGAGGTACAGGGGCACCCGTCCCACGGAAATTTGCCACACCCGGGCCTGCAGGGGACGGCCTTCGATGTCCACGCTAATGCGTAGCTCCTTGCCGTCTTCGCCCGTGACCAGGCTCATGGGCAGATTGTAAAAGTCGTTGGGGTGATACTCTTCCTGCTGCCACCCGTCGGCGTTGAGGTATTGGTTGAAGTAGCCCTGGCCATAAGCCAGGCCCACCGCCACCAAAGGCAGGTTGAGGTCGCTGGCGCTTTTCAGGTGATCGCCGCTGAGCACTCCCAGTCCGCCGGAGTACAGCGAGAGGCAGTCGGTCAGGCCATACTCGGCCGAAAAATAGGCTATCTTGAGGCCTTCCGGAGCCCGGCCGTTTAAGAAGGCGCACTTGGTGGTGTCCAAGTAGGCGCGCATCATTTCGGCCACCCGCTCCATTTGGGCCAAAAAACCGCTGTCCGTGGCCAGGGTTTCCAGACGCTCCTGGCTCACCTGGTTTAGCAAGGCCACCGGGTTGTGGCTGACCTCGCGCCAAAGGTGATGATCCAGCCGCTGCAACAGGTCCACCGCCTCGGCGTGCCAGCAAAACCACAGGTTGGACGCGATTTCAGCCAGGGGAGCCAATGGCTCGGGTAGATCGGGTTTTATTTGGAATGTAAGGCTGGGCCGCACGGCAACCCCCATTTCGGGTTTTCAGGCAAGTTGGCTTTTCAAATCCGGATGCTCAATTTTGAGCATGTAAACGGTCAAATAGCAAGGCCGCACCTTGCTTATGCCCCCAGTCTTCAAGGTATGGTAACTTACACCGGATAGGGCAAAAAGCCCATAACCCGATTCCAGCTGAATACAGGAGAGTATTTTGCCTGGCATCTGCTCCACCCTGCCCGCGGAACTCATTGGGATATAGGCATTTTCTTGGGAGACATCATGAACCCGCAACAGATTCGTGAGCGCACCCTGGAGTTGTTCAACCAGAGTTACCATTGAAGCCAAGCCATTCTGGCCGTGGGCCAGGAAGAGACCGGACAGGTGAACCCCGAAGTAATCAAGGCCATGGGCGCCTATGGCGGTGGTGTGGCCCGCAGCGGCCGGGTGTGCGGCATCCTAACCGGCGCGGTGGGCATGGTGGCCAGCATCTATGGCACCGGCAATCCCCAGGAGTACGAGGATCCCAAGCTAAAACCTATGTCCCAAAGCCTGGTGCGCCGCTTTGAAGAGCTGACCGCGCCATACGGCGGGGTGGATTGCCGTTGCATAGTTGGTTTTGATCTGGGTGACCGGGAAAAACTCCACTGGTTTCGTAACGCGCCAGACAGCACCCGGCGGCGTTGCGAAAGCCTTATTTGTGACATGGCTGTTTATCTAGCTGAAATACTAGAGAGAAATAGTTGTTAGCCTGGCGGACGGAGCGTCGGGCCCAAGCCTGGAACATCATAATTTGGGAGTGGATGCATGACCCCCGAGGAAATGCGCGTCAAAGCTGAGGAGCTGTTCAAGAAGAGGATGCACTGTAGCCAGGCCCTGGTGGCCGTAGGCTTGGAAAAGATGGGTAAACAAAACCCGGAATTGATCCGGGCGGTAGGGGCCTATGGCGGGGGCATCGCCTCCTCGGGGCGCACCTGCGGCATCCTTCTGGGGGCCATCGCCGCGGTTTCGGCCAACTACGGCAAGTCGCGGCCCGAGGAGCAGGATGACCCCAAGATGTGGTTACTGAGCTTCAAGCTGAGCAAGGCCTTTGCTCAGATGTGCGAGCCCTACGGCAGCACCAACTGCGCGGACATAGCCAGGGTGAACTGGCGGGACAAGGGTGAGGTAAAGACTTTCTACGGCCAGCCGGACAGCCGCCGCACCATCTGCACCGAACTGACCGGCAAGCTGGCCCAATATTTGGGCGAGTTGTTGGAAGAGGCTGGGGCGGACAAAAAAGACTAGAGCGCTGCCTCGACCGGGGTGGGGCTGAGCAGCTTGATCAGTACCTCCGGGGCTATTTCCACCAATAAGCACCGTTTGCCGCCGTTTATATACAGCCGCTCCAGCTCCAGGATGCCCTTTTCCACGCACACCGGCAGCTTGCGCCGGGTGCCAAAGGGACTGATGCCCCCAACCTGATAGCCGGTGTAGCGCTGGGCGTCGCGCTCGGCGCAGGGCTCCACGCTCTTGCGCCCAAGTTGACGGGCCAGGTTTTTGGTGGAGACCTCCTTGTCCCCGTGCATCAGCACCAAAAGAGGCTCGCCGCTTTCGTCCTGCATCACCAGGGTCTTGATGACCTGATGCTCCTCTATTTTTAATTGGGAAGCGGCCTCTGCGGTGCCGCCGTGGGGCACATAGTCATAGGGGCGGGGAGTAAAGGCCACGCCGGCTCCTTTCAAGGCGTGCAGAGCCGGCGTGGCCGGTATCTTGTTTTTCTTGCTCATTTGCTCAAGCCAGTTTGTTTTCTCCCCTCATCGGCTCAAGCATAACGCAGCAGGGCGGCCACGCCACCCAGCTCGTCCAGCGGCGACTGGCCGTCTATCTGCTCCAAACGGGCTCCACCCACCAGGGCCCCGGCCACGGCCAAGTTCACCACGTCGTCCACCGGGGTCATGGCCTGATTGCAGATGGGGCACTTACCCGCCACGTGGCGCAGGCGTCCGCAGGAGGAGCAGCAACCGCCCGGCGCGGTGAGGCCCCGGCGCACGAACAGGGTATGTACCCGGCCTTCGAAAAGAGCTCCCAACACCTGATTGAGCCCGGTGGCTGCTTGGCCGCCCGGCCCCAGGTTGTCGGCCAGGTTGGCCAAGAGCTTCTCCTGATTATCGCGCCGCGATTCTTGCAGCGCTTGGGCCACCTCCTGGGCCACCTGAGAGGGCCCGGCGGAGACATCCAGGCTGAACTCCCCGGACAGGCGCTGCTCCAAGTAAGGATGGAGCTGCTCCTTGAGCTCTTCCACCGCAGAATGCGATCCGCCCAAAACCAGGTGTTTGTACCCGGAGCTTTCCATAAGGTTGCGGGCCTGAGCGGCCACATCCTTGAGGTAACGCTGCCTGGCTTGGCCCAATTTGCGCGATAAGTGGCTGTCGCCGGTGCGGCCCTGGCTGCCTCCCTCCAGGCTGGGGCCTTCCTCTCCGATGATCTCCGCTTCGGGCAACTCCTCGGCGGTTCCCAGGAAGCAGCTGAAAAAACGGGCTCTTTTGCCATCCAAAATCACGGCCAAGGTATGGTTGAGATCCCCGGCCAGGGCGGCCAAGGGGCGGATATAGGGGGCCGGGCCGGACTCTAGAAGATTATTAACCGGCACATCGAGGTTAAGGGACTCGAACAGCCCTGCCGGCCCGCAGGCGAACACGGCCAAGCCCCGTCCCGGACTGGCCGGCAACTCTTCCACCAGCCTTTCCATTTTTTGCAAGTCCTCTACCATGGCGGGCCACATGGCGGCGGTCCCATTGCCGCTCAGTTGCTGCTCCTTTCTTTTTATCAAGTCACTTAGAGCCAAAAGTCGCTGGTCCCTGGGCTGATCCAGGGCCAGGTATAGGCTCAGGGTGGCATGAGGGGTGGTGCGAATGGACGCAAGCTGATGCAGTTGACGGTCTTGCAGCATAAAAGCTCTCCTTGGGCCGGTCGTAAGCCGGCCCTGTGCATAGTGCGCCTTGGCGCTTGCCGTGGGGGAGTGTCCCGGGGGCAGGGCCCGGAGAGAGGTAGGCGGGAGATGTGCCTGTCCATTGACGGACAGAACATCGCACCTCCAATCTGGGTGCAGAAAGTTCGAATTAATCACCCAACCATATAATTAGGATAGCCCTGAGCACCGCCCAGGGTCAAGTTGATCGGCCGCGCTTTGCAAGGTTGTGCAGGTTGGATAAAAAGAGTTAGAATCAATAGCAAGTTATATCGTTCGGACTGTTATCGGCGGAGCTCACGTGAGTATTGTTGATCAGGACCTGCGCAAAGTTTTAAGTGCTCACGCCCGCCGCATTAGCCGGGATTCCTCCCGCAGCCGACGCGTGGCTTCCGCGGGGAGCGGCGCGCCCAACCCGGTAGCCCAGAGCATAGAAGCCCGCCGCCGGCAGGTGGTGGCAAAGATCACCGGAGACATTGTGGCCAATCTGGGTCAGCGGCACCATCGCTTGGTGCCGGAGATCGACGATCCCCGCGATATTGCCCTGGACCGCTTGTCCCTGGAGTACGGGCGTTCGTTGTTTTTGGAGTACAGCGTTCAGGGCAATCCCCGTTTCATGATTAGCAACCCCGAGCTAGGGGGAGAGATGTACCTTTTGCCCCCTGATGAACAAGAAGTTTTAATCGACCGCCTGGCCTGCCTGGAAGATGAGGTGCGGGCAAGCTTGGCTCCGTGAACCTGGGGTGGGCGGTTTCTCAATTGCTCACCAAACCCATCCGCCTTTTATATGACAACCCATAAGTCTTTTGGGGTTGACGGTTGGCGGGATGGGGGATAAAAATGCCGCAAGTTTGCAAACGAGTAATTCAACAATCCTCCGACCGCACACAAGGCTGCCCGTAGGACAGTGAGTTTCACCACCATAATAATCCAAGCCCTGGGCGGCCTTGGCCTTTTCCTCTTCGGCATGAAGCTTATGTCCGAAGGGTTGCAAAAGGTGGCCGGTGATCGCTTGCGCTCTTTTTTAGAGGCGGTAAGCAACAAGCGGGCGGTGGGGTGCCTGGTCGGGGCCTTGGTCACCGCGGTGGTGCAGTCGTCTTCGGTGACCACCGTGACCATGGTGGGTTTTGTCAACGCAGGGCTGATGAACCTCACCCAGGCGGTGGGGGTTATCATCGGCGCCAATGTGGGCACTACCATCACCGCCCAGTTGATCGCTTTTAAAATAAGTGACTTGGCCTTGCCGGCCATCTTTATCGGCGTGGGAATCAGCTTTTTTGCCAAGCGACGTAAGTGGCGCTACGTCGGCGAGATAATCCTGGGCTTTGGCCTGCTGTTCTATGGCATGGAACTGATGAAAAACGGTTTCAAGCCGCTTAGGACACATCCCGATTTCATCTCTTTCTTCACCAGGTTCGATGCTGACAGCATCGGAGGCATTCTCCTGTGCGTGCTCACCGGTACGGTGCTCACCGTGTTGGTGCAGTCCTCCTCAGCCACCGTGGGCATTACCATGGCCTTGGCCAGTCAGGGCCTGTTGAACCTTCCCGGATCGGTGGCCCTGATCTTGGGCGACAACATCGGCACCACTATTACCGCCCAGTTGGCGGCCATCGGCAGCAACATCCATGCTCGACGGGTGGCCATGGCGCATACCATCTTCAACATATTCGGTGTGCTCTACATTGTGGTGTTGTTTGAGCCATTTGTGGGGCTGGTGTCTTGGTCGACCAGCCACCTCATGGGCACTGGGGCCGCCGAGGCATTGGTTAATGGAGAAAAGCCCAATATATCTCGTTATATAGCCAACGCCCACACCTTATTCAACGTGGTCAACTGCGTTGTATTTTTATGCATCATGCCTCTGTTGGTGAAGGCGTCCATCAAGCTGACTTTCGGCAAGGAGCCTGATCCGGTGTTGCAGGACCTGGGCCGTCCGGTGCACCTGGATTATAAATTCGTGGACAACCCCAGCGTGGCCCTGACCCAGGCCCGCGAGGAAACGGTGCGCATGGGCCGCATGGCCCAGGTGATGTACCGCGACGTCACCGAGGTGATGTTCAACCGCAAGCTGGAGCACCTGGCCCGCTGGAAGCAGTCCGAGGAGGCCTTGGATAAGCTGCAAAAGGCCATCACCGACTTTTTGGTGCAGGTGAGCCAGGGGACCATCACCGATGCGGAGAGCCGCGAGATCAATTCCCTGCTGCGCATGGTCAACAACATCGAGCGGGTGGGCGACGCCACCGAAAACCTGGCCGAGCTTACCGAAGAGATGGTGGAGAACAAGCTGCATTTGGCTGAGCGCGGCATGGAAGACTACCGCACCATGCGCAACAAGGTAGGCCGCTTCCTGGAGATGGTGGTAACCGCCTCCGCCGAGCGCAACCGGGATATCATGGAAACCGCCCAGACCATGGAAGACGAGATCGACTTCATGCGCGAGCAGATGCGCGACGACTACCTCACCCGCCTGCGCTCGGGCGTGTGCACCGTGGACCCGGGCCTGGTTTTCGTGGACATGCTCACCAACTTCGAAAAGGTGGGCGACTACTGCTACAACGTGGCCCAGGCCGTGGCGGGCCTGCGCTAAAACGGCTCTCCTGCACTAGGGGCCCGGCCTAAGCTGTTTCCATTCCCACCAAAACTGACACATTGAATGTTACGAAGTCTCAAGAGGGGCTTTTGGACGGGGAGCGGCCGCTCTCAGCGAATCTTGGTTCCGCAGGCCGGGCACGCGGTGGTGAACCAGTAACCCGGCCTGCCGCATTCAGGGCAATCGCTGCGATTTTCCTGAGAGGTCACCCAGTCCTTGGTGCCTTTGTCCCTCAGGTACTCGAGGTCTTCGATGACCCGCCGGTGGTGGTAAATGCCGTTGACCACGTGCTCGGTGGAAAAGGCGCGTAGGCGCTGGCAAGGGAATTCTTCACACTGAAAACACCAGGTCACTACATGCTGGGCGGAGCAGGCTCTAAAGCCGTGTTTGCACTCTTGGCAATCGCGAAAGACCCTGTCTGATAGGCAGCCGTCGCACGATACTTCTTCGATGGGTAGGCCGCTCTTTTGGCTCAGCGCGGCCAGTTGCTCTTGGTCGCCTAACCTATCGGCTAGATAATGGGGGCAATCCCCGCAGTATAGCCCGCAAATGCCAACCAGCTTTTGATGCTCCTGGTCCATTGCCGCAGTCCCCCATTGTGTGTCAGGTCAGGTGGTTTGGATAAGGGGCCAACTCTTGCCTCCCAGCTCCAGGGCAAAGCCCTCGCCTTGCTCCACGATCTTCTCGGCCAACTGGTAGTAAGCCGCTCGGCCAAAGCGGGCCGGGAAGGCCCCGTCCTTGATCCGGCAGTAGACGATGCCGTTGTCCCCCAGGCTCAGGGTGTCTGGGTCCAGGGTTTCGCTGGTGGCGTCGTTGAGGGTAATGGTAGCCGCGTCGGCGCTGAAGTTCACCCGCTTGACCACGTGGAAGGTGTCGGCCACCTCCAGCTCGCAGGTCTGGCCGTCGATGGTGACCACGTAGTGGCCATCCTCCAGGCGCACCGAGTCGTAGATTAGCTGGATGATGGTGGGGTGGACCATGGGTCTCCCTTGGGAGGACATATCGCCGTCCGGGCTCACCTGTATCTGGCAGGGGGGATACTTACCAGCCCAGCCATCGGGCATGAAGGCGCTGAGATCGGGCTTGTCCTGGTCCATCGTGGCCTCCTAAAACGCTTTTTCCGTGTCCACCAACAAGGTCACCGGCCCGGAGTTGACCAAGCTGACCTCCATCATGGCCCCGAAGCTGCCGGTGGCCACGTCCAGCCCCAGCTTTTCGAGCTCGTGAACAAAGCCCAGATACAGGGGCTCGGCCGCCTCGCCGCCGGCGGCGCGCACGAACGAGGGCCGCCGGCCCTTGGCGCAGTCACCCCACAGGGTGAACTGGCTTACCACCAGCACCTGGCCATTGGTGTCGGTTACCGAGAGGTTGAGCTTGTCTTGGTCATCGGGAAAGATGCGCAGCCCGGCGATTTTCTTGGCCAGCCAGGCGGCCTGCTCGGGCCCGTCTTCCTGGCTGACCCCCAAGAGCACCATGAGGCCAGGGCCGATGGCCCCCTTGGTGCTCCCGTCCACCTCCACCGAGGCCCGGGACACTCGCTGCACGACCGCTCTCAAGGGCTTCGCTTTCTATCCCAAATGGTCGATGAGCCCGGCCAGGTAGCCCCCGCCAAAGCCGTTGTCTATGTTGACCACGCTCAGCCCCGGGGCGCAGGAGTTGAGCATGCCCAACAGGGCGGCTAACCCGCCGAAGCTGGTGCCGTAGCCCACGCTGGTGGGCACCGCCACCACTGGTTTGTCCACCAGCCCGGCCACCACGCTGGGCAAGGCCCCTTCCATGCCCGCCACCACCACATAGGCGCTGGCGTTCATGAGCACGTCGGCCGCGCTGGCCAGGCGGTGCAGGCCGCTGACGCCCACGTCGTAGACCTTTTCCACCTTGGAACCCATTAGTTCGGCGGTAAGCACCGCCTCCTGGGCCACGGGCAGGTCGCTGGTGCCCGCGGCAATGACCACCACCGAGCCTTTGCCCGGTTGGGGCGCTTCAGTGGCCAGTTGGCTGAGGCAGGCGCAGTCGGCGTGATAGGTCAGCTCGGGGTATTCGGCCAATACCGCGTCAGCCTTGGCCCGGTCCACGCGAGTTACCAGCACCGCCGCGCCCTGGTCGTGCAGGGAGCGGGAAATGGCGGTAATCTGTTCGGCGGTCTTGCCTTGGCCGAAGATTACTTCCGGGAAGCCCCGCCGCAGCACCCTGTGGTGATCCACCCGGGCAAAGCCCAGGTCTTCGTAAGGCAGTTTTTTCAGCCGCTGCATGGCCTGCTCTGGGTCCATGGACCCGGCGGCCACTTGATCTAAAAGTTGTTTAAGACTATCGCTGTTCACTGGGGCCTTGTCCTTTCAAGGTAACCTAACTTAATATTTGGAAATAGATATTCTAGCCTGAGCGTGTCGGACGCGCAAATCCGGAGGCCCATGAAAAAGACAGACCAACCCGTTCCCGCCCCGGTTTGGCTGGAGGTGAATCTCAGGGCTCCAGCGCCCCAGGCCGAGGCTGCCGCCGATTTCCTCACCAGCCTCACCGGCTATGGGGTGCAGCTCATCGACGAGCCGGGTTCCCCCGGCCTGATGACCGTGCGGGCCTTTTTGCAGGCCGGCGCCGAGCTGCCCGCCCAAAAGGCCTTGTTGGAGCGCTACGCCGACTCGCTGGCCCAGGAGGCGGGGGAGGGCCCGGTTGAGGTGAGCTTTAGCGACCTGCCCGAGGAGGACTGGGCCGGGGCCTGGAAGGCCTACTTTCACCCACGCTTGGTTTCCCGGCGGCTCATTGTGGCTCCACCCTGGGAAAAGGCAACGCCCCAGCAAGGGCAGATGGTGGTGATCATTGATCCGGGCCAGGCCTTTGGCACCGGCCAGCACCAGAGCACCCAGCTGGTGCTCAGGCGCATAGAGCGCCTGGCCGGGCGGGGCCGCCTGCCCGAGCGGGTGTTGGACGTGGGTTGCGGTTCGGGCATCCTTAGCCTGGCCTGCCTGTTGTTCGGCTCCAAGCAGGCGGTGGGCATCGACATCGACCCCGAGGCGGTCAAGGCCACCCATGCCAATGCCGAGCGCAACGGCTTGAGCCGAGGCATTACCGCAGAAACCACGCCCCTGGAGCAAATCAGCGAGTCCTTTTCCCTGGTGATGGCCAACATGATTTCCCGGGAGCTTACCGAGCTGGCCGAGCCCTTGGCCAAGCACGTGGCTCCGGGCGGGGAGTTGGTGATCAGCGGCATCCTGGTGGACCAGATTCAGGACATGACCGCGCTGTTTGCCGCTCATGGCCTCCAAGTGCTGGAGCAGGACACCCTGGGCGGGTGGGCTTCCTTGGTGCTGATGTGAGTCTTCGGCGCTTTCTGGTGGAGCCCCGGGCTCTGGCCGTAGGCGAGGTGGCTCTGCCTCCCGAGGAAGCGGCGCACGCCCGCAAGGTGCTGCGCCTGACGCCCGGGGCCGAGGTGGAGCTTATCGACGGCCAAGGGCGCCGGGCCAGGGGATTGCTGACCCGTTTGGATAAAAGCGGCGCAGTGGTCCAAGTCGAGGGAGTTGAGCAAGCCGCATCTCCAAAGCCGCGCCTGGTCCTGTGCCCCGGCCTGCTCAAGGCCCCGGCCATGGACCTGCTGGCGGTCAAGCTGACCGAGCTGGCCGTGGACCAGGTGCGCCCCGTGCTCACCCAGCGGGCAGTGCCCAAGACAGGCGCGGCTAAAGCCAAGCTGGAGCGCTGGCAACGCCTGGCCGGCCAGGCGCTCAAGCAATGCGGCGCGTCGCGGGCTCCGGAGTTTTTAGCACCCACCTCCTTGGAGGAAGCGCTGGCCGTAGCGCCCGCCCAGGCGGCCAAGCTGCTGCTCTATGAGGACGAAGAGCGCACCAATCTATCCCAGGTATTGCCAAGCCTGACCGGGGCGGGGGAGGTATGGGCCCTTATCGGGCCGGAGGGCGGTTTCACTCCCGAGGAGGCGGCTCAGGCCGTGACCGCCGGTTTTACCTCCTGCCGCCTGCCCCACACCATCCTGCGGGCGGAGACCGCCTCCCTGGCCTTGGCCGGGGTAATTCGTTTTGCCCTTTAATCCCCTTGAACTAATGGGGCTTTTAAGAGTAAGGTGATTCATGGCCCGGCCTTTTGAAAGCATGCGGCCTGTCCTTACCCGCCAGGGGCCGCCCCCGGAAACGGCCCGGCGCGAGGTGCTCTTGATCTATGGCGCCTGGAGCGGGGTCTGGGCGTGGGATGCTCTGGCCCAAGACCTGGCCGCCGAGGGTTACGGGGTGAGCCTCATCGAGCAGCCGGGCCACGGGGCCGACCGTTGGGACCTGCCGTCGCTTACCTCCATCCACGACTATGCCGATCTAAGCCGCCGGGCCGCTGCGTCCCTGGGGCGGCCGGTCCTGATAGGCCATTCTTTGGGCGGCTGGCAGGTGCAAAAGATTTGGGAAACGGTGGACCTTCCCGGCGTTCTTCTGGCCCCTTTGCCCGGCTCGGGCCTGCCCTGGCGCAGCTTTTTAAAACTCAACCTAAGCTATCCCGTGCAGATGTCGCGGCCCTTGAGGGGCCTGCCCGTGGAGGTAACTGACCCGGCCATGGCCCTGCGAGTGCTGTTCAAGGACCTGGACGAGGCGGCGGTGGCCGAGCATGTGCGCAACCTGGCTCCCGAGCCCGCCCTGGTCTGTTTGCAAATGGCCCTGCTGCTGGGTTTGGGTTTTGGCCGCCCCCGCCCTAAGCCGGGCCGCCAGCCGCGAGTGCTGGTGGCGCCGGAGTTGGACTATTTGTTCCCGCCGTCCACCCAGAAAAAGCTGGCCCAGCAGTTGGGGGCGCGTTATGTGGAGTTGGAGGGCCTGCCCCACGAGCTGTATTTGGAAGACCGGCAGGGTCTGGTCAAGGCGCTGCTTTTGGATTTTTTGGGGGAGTTGGATTAGAGGGGCAGGGAGAAAAATTCGTCGTTACATTTCCCGCCGGTCTACACAAGAAGATGCCTTCGCGCAGGCATCAACGCCCGAGCAGGACACACCATCTCCTTAACCTACCGTCAGCCAATAGCCGTCATGGCGAGACCGGGCAGTGGCCAGGGCACGGCGGGACCAGGCCGTCCGGTCTGCCCGGCCGTGGCCATCTTCCTTCTCCCTTGTCATGCCTCTGCTCACCAGACAAGGCCCAACCACCCGCCGCGCTCCACACCGTCCCGCTCGGGGGAAGTAGAAGATCACCACGTCGCATCTCTTCCGAGATGCTCCTCGTGATGACGGCTATTAATGGGTGGGAATAGAGTAGAGATAAGGTGCTTGTTAGGCTTCGCTTCGCTCAACCGAACCTACACTATCGCCCAAAGGAACCAGCGGCACAGCCAGGCGCGGCTATGCAAGGCGACGGGCGAGCGAGGGCCGGAGGCGTAGCTGATGCTACGTCGAGGTCCGAGCGATGCCCGCAACGCAGCATAGCCGTGTCTGGCTGTGCCGCCGCTTAACGCCAGCGCTTCTTTCGTTTATAACGCTGGTAACCCTTAACACTGACCTCGGAGCGTATGCCCAGATAAAACTCGCGCACGTCCTCGTCGGCCATGAGCTCCTCTGGGGTGCCGGCCAAGACAAAGCGGCCGTTTTCCATGACGTAGCCGTAGTCGCAGGCCTTGAGCGCCATGGCCGCGTTCTGCTCCACCAACAGGATGGTGGTGCCGTCCTCTTGGTTGACCCGCTGGATGGTGGAGAATATCTCCTTGACCAAGAGCGGGCTCAGGCCCAACGAGGGCTCGTCCAAGAGCATAATGCGCGGGCGCATCATCAGGGCCCGGCCAATGGCCAGCATCTGCTGCTCACCGCCGCTCAGGTGCCCGGCAAGCTGCTTTTGGCGCTCTTTTAGGCGGGGGAAAAGCTCGTATACCCGCTTGAGGTCGTCCTTGGTCTGGGAGGCCTTGCGGGTGTAGGCCCCCATTTGCAGGTTCTCCAGGACGGTAAGCTCCTCGAACACCTCGCGGCCCTCTGGCACGTAGGCCAGGCCCAGGTTCACGATGTCCTCGGTGTCCTTTTTGTCGATGCGGGTCTCGTCCAGCCAGATGGTGCCTTTGTCCGGCTGGTCCTCCAGCATGCCCATGACCGTCTTGCACAGGGTGGACTTGCCCGCGCCATTGGAGCCCAGGATAGCGGTGATCTTGTTCTCGGGCAGCTCCAGGGACACGCCCCTCAGGGCCATGACCAGGCCGTAGAGGGTCTCGATGTTTTTCACCTGAAGCATCAGGCCACCTCCAGAGCGGACTCTTCGCCAAGATAGGCCTTGAGCACCTCGGGGTGGTTTTGCACCTCCTCGGGCTTGCCGCGCGCGATGGGCTCGCCGTAGTTGAGCACCATGACCTCGTCGCTGATCTCCATGACCAGGCGCATGTCGTGCTCAATGACCAGCAGGGTGATGCCCAGCTCTTCCTTGATGTCGCCCAGCCAGATCATCAGGTCCTGCTTTTCTTCCATGTTCATGCCCGCCACCGGCTCGTCCAGAAGCAGCACCTCCGGCTCCATGGCCAAAGCCCGGCCCAGCTCCACCACCTTTTGGGTTCCATAGGGCAGGCCGCCCACAAAGCGGTCACGGGCGTGTTGCAGGTCCAAGAAGTCGATGATCTCCTCTACTTTTTGGCGGTGGGCTATCTCCTCGGCCGCGGCCTTGCTGCCCCGGCGGAAAAAGGTGGACCCGCTCCAGATGCCGCTTTTCATGTGCATGTGACGGCCCAGGAGCAGGTTGTCCAGGGTGGTCATCTTGGAGAAAAGCTCGATATTCTGGAAAGTGCGGCCCAGGCCCAGGGCGGCGATCTTGTAGGGCTTCATGCCGTTGATGCGTTTGCCCTTGAAGCGCACCTGCCCCTTAGTGGGCTTATAAAGGCCGGTGATGCAGTTGAACAGGGTAGTCTTGCCCGCGCCGTTGGGGCCGATGACCGCGGTGATGCTGCCCGCCTCCAGGTTGAGCGAAACGTTGTCCAGGGCGGTGATACCGCCGAAAAGCATGGAGAGGTCTTGTATTTCCAAGATGGCCATGAGGCTCCGGGCATTTGAGAGGGGCGGAGGCCAAGCAGCCCCCGCCCCTGGTTAAGACAAATTACTCTACGCCCATCCAGTCGCTCAGGCGCTGGCCCTTGCCGTAGGTGATCTTCTTGCCGTTGACCGTAGCCGTGGCGGGCACGCACTTGGCCAAAAAGACCTTCTTGATGCCTTGACGGCGCTCGGGGCTGTAGGTGATGGGGCCCATGATGCCCTGGAAGTTCTTGAGGCTCTGCATGGCCTTGACGAAGTTGTCCACGCTCAGGTCCTTGCCCGCGCGTTTGATGCCTTCCACCAGGGGCTCCACAAAGCCGAAGCCCGCGTAGAAGAACACACCCCAGCGCTCCTTGGGGGCGTACTTTTTCTGGGCGTTGTGATACTTGACCATCAGCGGTGCCTTGCTGTCGGCCAGCTCGGCGAAGTTGCCGAAGATCATGCCCTTCCACAGGCCCTTGGTGATCTTGAACATCAGGGCCACGTCGCTCAGGGTGG
>JAHLLJ010000054.1 GCA_020444205.1 Deltaproteobacteria bacterium
GCCGATGATGTAGGGCACGTTCTCCGTGCCCGCCCGGCGGCCGTGCTCCTGGTGGCCCCCCTTGATAAAGGGCACAAAGGGAGTTCCCTTTTTTATGTAGAGCACCCCGACGCCCTTGGGGGCGTGCAGCTTGTGGCCCGAAAGGGCCAGCATGCTGATGGCGGTGTTGTCCAGATCAATGGGCACCTTGCCCACCGCCTGCACCGCGTCGGTGTGGAACAGCACTCCCTTGGCCGCGCAGATCTCGGCGATCTCGGGCACCGGGAATATCACCCCGGTCTCGTTGTTGGCCCACATCACGCTGACCAAGGCGGTGTCCTCGCGGATGGCCTCGGCCAATGCCTCCAGGTCCAGGTTGCCCTGGCGGTCCACCTTGAGGAAGGTGACCTCATATCCCTGGGCGGCCAAGCCCTGACAGGTATTTAAGACCGCCGGGTGCTCCACCCGAGTGGTGACGATGTGGCGCTTGCCCGGCTGGCTGGCCAAGGCGCTGCTTAGGGCGGTGTTGTCGCTCTCGGTGCCGCAAGAGGTAAACACGATCTCCTCGGGCGAGGCCCCCAGGAGCTGGGCCACCTGGCCCCGGGCCGTGTCCACCTTGGCGCCCACCTGGCCGCCGAAATTGTGCATGGAGCTGGGGTTGCCGTAATACTCGCCAAAAAAGGGCAGCATGGCCGCCACCACTTCGGGCGCCGCCTGGGTGGTGGCGTTGTTGTCCATATAGACCACGCGTTCGCCGCTCACGGCTTCACCTCCTCCACCACCAAATCATCGCTCACGAACTCCCGGAGCTTGCTCTGCACGAACTGGCCCAGGGTGGCCTGGCTGGCCGCGCAGGAAGAGCAGCGTCCCCGTAGGGACACCAGGACCTTGTCGCCATCGATGTCGATGAGCTCGATATCGCCGCCGTCGGCCTTGAGCGCCGGGCGCACCTCGCGCTCCAGAGTCTCCTCGATGAGCTTCATCTTCTGGATGTTGGTGAGCTTCTTTTTCTTGGCCGCCGGAGGCTTCACCTCCACCGGCTGCTGGGGCACGGTGTCCCAAAGCCGATCCAGGATGGCCTGGATCTTGTCCTGGCATTCGCCGCAGCCGCCGCCCGCCTTGGTGAAGTTGGTGATCTCCTCCACCGTGTGCAGGTCGTTATTCAGGGCCACCTTCTCGATTTCCTTGTCCGTGACCCCGAAGCACTGGCACACCACCTCGCCCTCTTCGCTGGGCAGGGGCTCCAGGCCCTTGTAGTTGCGGATGGCCGCCTGCAGGGCTTCCTCGCCCATAACCGAGCAATGCATCTTTTCCTTGGGCAAGCCGCCCAGGAACTCGGCGATGTCCTTGTTGGTGAGCTTCTCGGCCTCCTCCAGGGTCATGCCCTTGACCATCTCGGTTAGGGCGCTGCTGGAGGCTATGGCGCTGGCGCAGCCAAAGGTTTGGAACTTGGCGTCGGCTATCTTGCCCTGCTCGTCCAGCTTGAAGGTGAGCTTCAAGGCGTCGCCGCAGGCCAGGCTGCCTACCTCACCCACTCCGTCGGCGTCGGGGATTTCCCCCACGTTGACCGGTTCGGTGAAGTACTTCTTAACCTTGTCCGTGTATTCCCACATATGTCTTGGTCTCCAAACGACCGGTTAGTGGTCCTGGGGGTACTCCACCAGCTCGATGAGAACCCCCCGGGTGGCCTTGGGATGCAAGAAAACCACCCGGCTGCCATGGGCTCCGGGACGGGCCTCGTCGCTGGTCAAGGGCACGCCCTTTTCCTTGAGCTCGGCCACGGCCTGGTCTATGTCATCAACCTCAAAGGCCAGGTGGTGAATCCCCTCGCCTTTTTTATCGATATATTTGCTCATCACCCCGTCGGGGGTGGTGCTCATTACCAACTCCAGGGAAGTATCCCCCACCGGAATGAAGCCGGTGCGCAGTTCGCCCACCGCGTCCGAGGAGGCAACCTCCAGGGGGAGCATCTCGGTGTAAACCTTCTGCACTTCGTCCACATCTTTTACCGCAATACCTATATGAGCCAACCGTTTGACTTTCATCCCGCACCCCTCACCGGCGGCTAAATCCGCCCGTAATAAATATTAATCGTAAATTACACAGCTACGTCATCATATTAGTAGTTGCGGGGCATAGGTGCAAGTTTTGCGGTGCCCCTCAAGAGCCCCAAAGACCCCCTGCAATCCGGTGTTTAACCCCTGCCCAAACCTTCCGCCGAGCAATCAGGCGGCGGGCGCCCGGCCCACTCCCTTGAAAAAGGTGTAAAGGAAGCTGCCCTGGGGGGTGGCGGTCTGGTGAAGCTGGGCAATGCCCTGCTCCCATTCCTCGGGGCTCATCATGCCCGCTTCCATGGCTTGGCTCCGCACTCCCTCCACCATGGGGATGATGGTGCGGCGCACAAAACCCTCCACCCAGGTGGGGCGGGAGTCGTCGCAATACACCGCCTTGGGCCTGACCACCACATCTTGCACCCCCGCCTGGACCATGAGGGGGTATACCCGCCGCCCGATGAGCGAGTCGCCCCCCAGGGCGGCCTGGCAGTCTATAAGGCATTGCCAGGCCCTCCGGGCCAGCTCGCCATCAGGATGGAAGTAGCAGGAGCCGTGGTCGCCCTCGATCACCGTGATGCTGCCCCCGGGCTTGACCAGCCGCGAGAGACCGGCCAAGGCCTCCACCGGCCGGGTGAGATGCTCCAGCACAAAGCACACGAACAGGTGGTCAAAGCTCTGCGGAGCGAAGGGCGGATCGTATAGGTCGCCCCGCACGAACTCCAGGTTGTCCCAGCCGTTCTCGGCGGCCTGGGCCTCGGCCTGGGCCAGGGACTCGGGGGAGATGTCCAAACAGGTGAAACGGGCTTCGGGGCTGCCTTCCACCAAAAACCGGGTTTGGGACCCGATGCCGCAGCCTGCTTCCAAGACCTTGGCCCCAGCCGGGTAGCGGGTGCCCTGGTGCAGCAGCTCGGCCAGAGTACCCGCCTGGTCGCCCAGGCGCTGGGCCTCGCGGGTGGTGTAGCCATGAACATAGGGATCGGACATGACGGACCTTTCACTTCAAGAAGGGGATCAGACCAACCTTGCGGGCATAGGCCCGGTACGCCTCGCCGAACTGGTGGCGCAGGCGGGCCTCCTCGTGCCAGGTGCCCAAGGCGATGTAAGCGCTGAGAATCAGGGAGATAATCACGTCAGGCCAGCCGTAATGGGCCCGGGCCCACACCACCAAAAAGGCGGCCAGGTGCATGGGGTGGCGCATGTGGGCATAGGCCCCACTCGTAATCAGGCGGTGGTGCTCCGGGGTCTTGTCAAAGGCGGCCTTCATGCCCGCCAGGTCGAAGCCGCCCTGGGAAAAATCCCAGGAGGCCCACATAAGCAGGCCCACGGCCACCGCCCACACGGCCAGCTGCAACACCAGCCAGGCGCCGGGCCACCACACCGGGAAAATGGCCCCCAGGTAGCTGGAATACTTGAGCACCGGGTATATGCTCATCAGGGAGAAAACCGAGTAGGCCAGACGGTATTGGGGGATGCTCAGGTGGGTGATCCGCTCCAGAAAGGCCCGCAGGCGGCGCTCTAAAAGCAGGCTGTGCAGCCCACACCAGGCGGCCCACACCACGGCTAAAGTCAACATATCGCCTGGGGATGGGCTTGCGTGGGGCAAAATGGTCCTCCTGATTATGAGCGTACCTTCCCAAGCTAAGCCCCCGAGGGGCCCGGGTCAAGCGGCCCGGCGCATTGACTGATGAGGCATATGCCCGTAGGATGGATTTGAATCCGGGGGGCCCTATACAACCGAGAAGAAGGTCAGAGTAATGATCGCGCGTTACACCCTGCCCGAAATGGGCCAAATATGGACCGATGAGAACCGCTACGCCAAGTGGCTGGCCGTGGAGCTGGCTGCCTGCCGGGCCTGGAACAAGCTGGGCCGCATCCCGGACGATGCCCTGGCCGAGATAGAGGCCAAGGCCGCCTTTGAGGTGGAGCGGGTGGAAGAGATCGAGGCCGAAACCCGCCACGACGTCATCGCCTTCTTGACCAACGTGGCCGAGCACGTGGGTCCCTCCAGCCGCTACATACACCTGGGACTCACCTCCAGCGACGTTTTGGACACCGCCTACGCCCTTTTGATCAAAGAATCCGGTGAGCTGATCCTGGCCGCCCTGGACCGCCTCTTGGCCGCCTTAAAAACTCGGGCCGAAGAGCACAAGTACACCATCCAGATGGGCCGCTCCCACGGCATACACGCCGAGCCGGTCACCTTTGGGCTCAAGCTGGTGGGTTTTTACGCCGAGTTCGCCCGGGACCGGGAGCGTCTGGAGCAGGCCATCAAGGCCGCCGCCCGGGGCAAGATAAGCGGCGCGGTGGGCACCTATGCCAACGTGACCCCTGAGGTGGAAAAGATGGTCATGGACCAGCTGGGGCTGTCTCCGGCGGTGGCCTCCACCCAGGTGGTGGCCCGCGACGGCCTGGCCGAGTACTTCTGCACCTTGGCCATCATCGGCGGCAGCATCGAGCGCCTGGCCGTGGAGATTCGCCACTTGCAGCGCACCGAGGTGCTGGAGGCCGAGGAGGCCTTTGCCAAGGGCCAGAAGGGCTCCAGCGCCATGCCCCACAAGCGCAACCCCATTGGCAGCGAGAACCTCTCCGGCCAGGTGCGCCTGCTCAGGGGCTATGCCCTGGCCTCGCTGGAAAATATGGCCCTGTGGCACGAGCGCGACATCAGCCACTCCTCGGTGGAGCGCACCATTGGTCCAGATGCGGACATCCTGACCCATTACAGCCTGCACCGCATGGCCGGCATGATCGAGCGCCTCACGGTGTACCCGGAGAACATGCAGCGCAACCTGGACCTCACCGGCGGGCTGATCCACTCCCAGCAGGTGCTCTTGGCCCTGGCCCAGAGCGGCCTGAGCCGGGAAGACGCCTACCGCCTGGTGCAAAAGCACGCCATGGCCACCTGGGCCGAGGGCGGCAGCTTCCGCGAGCGTCTGGAAAACGACCCCGAGGTGAGCCAGGGCCTGGGCGAAAAGGCCGCTGAGATTCTGGACGGCCTGTTCGACCCCAAGGCCCATCTAAAGCAAGTTGACTTTATTTTCGAGCAGATCCTGGGCAAGGAATAAACCTGGCGCCCGGAGATGATTTTTATGGCGAAGGAGATTAGGCCCATGCTAGCGGCGCGTACGGCGGCGGTGATTCTGGCCCTGGCTCTTATAGCGGCGGTGGGTTGCTCATCAGTCAAAAAGGCCTACCACGAGTACGACCCCCGGCCCCGTCCAGCCGATGTGGCCTTTGCCAAGGTGCTGGAAAAGTACCAGGTCAAGGGCTCCATCCACCAAGGGGCGGCCACCGAGCTGCTGGCCGACGTGGTGCCGGCCAACTGGGAGGTGCGCTCGGCCTGGGTGGACCGCCGGGCCGAGGCCTTTGCCTGGACCCCGGAGCAAAAGGCCAAGGACCTGGCCGACCAGCAGGCCGAGTACCAGCGCTACAACACCGTGTTGGTTAGCGCCTTCGTGCCCGACAAGAAGTGGAACAACCTGGATGACCGGGAAGCCAACTGGCGGGTGTATCTGATCAACGCCAAGGGTGAGCGCGTCGAGCCGGTGGACGTGCGCAAGATCAAAAAGCGCACCGCCATCCACGAGGCCATTTACCCCTTTTGGGGTCCTTGGAGCACCTTGTATCTGGTGAAGTTCCCCATAAACCACGCCAAGGGCAAACCCTTCCTGGCTCCCGGAGAAAAAAGCGCCACCCTTCTGGTGACCGGCGCGCCGGGCAAGGAAACTTTCAAGCTGGTGATGCGTTAGCCCTGATCCTCTAAGTTGAGGACATACGAGCCCCTATCCAGGACTTTGATCCCGCCCTGCTGCAGATCGGCGGCCACCAGGTTGCGGCCCGCCTGCTTGGCCGCGTATAGGGCGTTGTCCGCCCGGCGCACCACCCCCTGCGTATCTTCACCAGGGCCCAGAGTGGCCACCCCCACGCTCACCGTCATCCGTACGGCCTCTGCGCCGGCTTCATCATCAGCCGCCTGGGCTTTGGGGGTGAAATCCAGTTGCGACACCTCCGCGCGCAGGCGTTCGGCCACGTACAGGGCATCGCTCATGGCGGTGCGCGGCAAGAGCACCACGAACTCCTCGCCACCATAACGGCAGGCCAGGTCCACACCCCGCACGCAGTGCTGCAGGGCTTGGGAGAAGCTCACCAGGGCCTGGTCCCCGGCCAGGTGCCCGAAGCGGTCGTTGTAGGACTTGAAGAAATCGATGTCGGCCATGAGGATGGAAAAGGCGTGGCCGTAGCGCTGCACGGTCTGCATTTCCCGGGACAAGGTGGCATAGAAAAAGCGCTGGTTGTGCAGACCGGTGAGGCTGTCGGTGACCGATAGGCGCCTAAGCTCCTGCTCCAGGCGCCGCTTGTCCGAAAGGTCCACCAGGGTTTCCACCGCCCGTACGATCCTGCCCTCCGGGTCCCGGATGGGCGCGGCCAAAAAGTATAGCTGTCGCCCCTCGGGCTTCAGGGTGGGGAAAAAGCTCTCCCCTTCCAGGCCCCCGTCCACCAGGGTGGACTTTTTCATGGAGCCCTGGCTATTGTGCCGCAGCACCTGCTCCAGGTTCTCCTCCTGGGTCAGATCATCCAGGACCAGGTCGGCCAGCACCGGCTGCTTGTTGTGGTAAAAAGGCTCCCACTGGCGGCTGGTGCCCACCATCTCCCCGGCGCTAAAGCCGGTGAGGCGCTCCATGGCCCGGTTCCAGTGCACCACCTTGTGCTCCCGGTTCAGCACCATGACCGCGGTGGGCAGGCCTTGCAAGGTGTTTTCCACCATCTGCTGTCCCCGCTTGAGCTGCTCCTCCAACAGCTTGCGCTCGGTTATGTCGGTGGCGATGCCCTCCAGGGCCAAGGGCTTGTCCAACTCGTCGCGCACCAGGATGGACTTTTCCCTGAGCCAGCGGACGCGGCCCTTGGCGTCTAGAATCATGAACTCCTGCTCGCTCACCGAGGGCGCCAGTCCCTTGAACGCCTGACGGAAATGGGCCATTACCCGATCGCGGCATTTGGGGTGAATGGCCTTGAACAAGGGAGGGTCGTCCTTTAGGATGCGCTGGGGGCTGTAGCCGGTTATCTGCTCCACCGCCGAGCTGATGTATTCAAAGCGGCTTTGCTCAAAAGACCAGCGGTAGATGATGTCCGGGGCGTTGTCCACCAAACGGCGGTAGCGGGCCTCGCTCTCGTGCAAGGCCATTTGGTCGTTGCGTAGTTGGGTGACGTCGCGCACCAAGCCGAAACGGGCCTGGCCCTGCCCGGCCCAGGTGGAGGTGATCAGGCCCTCGAAGGTCGAGCCGTCCAAGCGGCGCAGGGTGGCGGGAAAGTCCTGTACGTAGCCCTGGGCCTTGAGGGAGTTCAGGTACAGCTGGGCCTCCTCGGGATTGTCGAAAAGCATACCCGGGCTGTCGAGCCCCAAAAACTCCTCTCGCCGCTGCGCGCCGAACATACTTACGAAGGCCTGATTGGCGTCTTCCAGCAGGCCTTGCTGGTCCACAATAAAGGCGCCGTCCTTGGTTTGGCTGAAAAGGCGTTGAAAACGCGCTTTCTCTTCCTGAGCCTTTTGCACCATTTCCCGGGCCGAGTTGGTCAGGCTGACCAAGGCCAGGGAAAGGCGTCCCAACTCATCACGCCGATCCAGGGCAGCCGGGAACACCAACTCCTGGGCGGCCGTCTCGGCCTCCTGGGTAAGACGGCGCAGGGGCCTGGCCAAAAACCAGCGGCCCCACATCAGGGCCGTCAAAGCGACCACAGTGGCCACCAGCAAAACCGCCAGCAAGGACATGGGCCACATATCACGGGCACCCATGCCCGGCAGCGGGGTGCCGGGAGAGACCACCGCCAGAATCAACTCACCATTGGTCACCCGATCGTAAGCCACGGCCAGGTGACGATCATCACCACCGGTGAGATTTATCATTCCCCACGCGGAGCTGGCCATATGCCTGAGTATCTCCGGGGGCGGCATCATGCTCTTGTCGCCAATAGGCGGCGCCACCACCTCGCCCTTTTGGTCCAGCCCAAAGATGAGAAGGTCGTACCCCCCGTGGGACATGGGAATATGGTCGTGTTCCATATGCCTGAGGGACTCGATGGGGCCGGAGTGTGCCCCTTGGGTCCGCTCCACCAGGTCCATAATTTGTTTCAGGTGGGAGTTCAGGTGCGCCTTGAGGTAGTTTTCCGTAGAGTAATCGAGGTACCATTGCTGCAAGCTGGCGATCACCAGGGAGGAAACCACCGCCACCAGGATAAGGGCGGCCGCCAGCTTGGTGCCTACCGATAACCTCCGTGACCATTGGTTGAAAATGGTACCCATCCAGACTCCGCATCTCCTATAGCCGGCACGGTCGAAATTGACACTCCAAGATGGGCCATTTAGGATAAATTCTAGTAGGAAGATGGCGCGGTGCCGGCCTGTAGGGCCGAGGCGGCTTCCGGCCATCTTTCCATTGATTTAACATATCGGCACCGGCCTGGGGGCGTCAAGCGATCCCCTACCGTCCGGAGCCCTGAGCCAAGGAGCCTAACATGCTTGAAACTATGAAAAATCTTATGCTGGCGGGCCTGGGAGCAGCGGTGCTGACCAAAGAAAAGGCCATGAACCTGATGAATCAAGCCGTGGAAAAGGGCGAGCTGAGCGCTACCGAGGCCGAAAAGCTGGCCGATGAGGTGGTGGCCGAGTCCAAGCGCCAAGCCCAGGCCATGGGAGACAAGCTGAATGAGGCGGCCCGCGAAGCGGCGCTGAACCTCAACCTTGCTCCCAAAGAGGAGTTGGATGCCATGAGCGAGCGGGTGGCCAAGCTGGAAAAAGAGCTGGCCGAGCTCAAGGCCGCCAACTCGACTCAGGAGTCCTGAGGTCTTGTTAGAGACCATACGCAACCTGGGCCGGGTCACCGAGTTGGCCATGGTGCTGGTGCGCCATGGCTTTGCCGATTTGGTGGACCGGCTGGGCCTGCCCAGCTCCAAGGGCACCGGAGCCCGCAGCGGTGGGGAAAAGCTGGCCAACCGCTACAACGCTTACGCCAGGCTGCGCATGGTCGCCGAGCAGATGGGACCCACCTTCGTCAAGCTGGGCCAACTGCTTTCCCAGCGGCCGGACCTGTTGCCCAAGGAGTTCATCCTGGAGCTTTCCAAGCTCAGGGACCAGGTGACTCCCATTCCCTTTGCCGATGTTAAGGTCCAGGTGGAAGGCTCCTTGGGACGACCCCTGGCAGAGGTGTTCAGCGAGTTCGATACAAAATCCCTGGCCAGCGCCTCCCTGGCCCAGGTGCACCGGGCGGTGCGCGCCGACGACGGGCGCGAAGTGGCGGTCAAGGTGCGCAAGCCGGGCATCATGCGCACCATAGAGGCGGACATGGAGCTGCTCATGGTCCTGGCCAAGCTGGCCGACAAGGAACTGGACGCCGCGGCTTCCTACGACCTGCCCGCCCTGGTGACCGAGATGGACCGCTCCATGCACCAGGAGCTGGACTTCACCTTGGAGGCGCGCCACATGCGCACCGCCCAGGCCCATCTCTCACCCAACCTCAAAGTGATTATCCCCAATCCCCATCTGGACATGACCAAGCCCGGGCTGCTGACCATGGACTTGGTCCGGGGCCTCACCCTGGATAAGGCCGGGCTTAGCCCCGAGGAGGGCAAAAAACTGGCGAACGACCTGGTGAGCCTGATGATGGAGGAGGTGCTGCTCAACGGCTTTTTCCACGGCGATCCCCATCAGGGCAACCTGCTGGTTACCCGCGACGGCCAGGGGCGGCCCCATTTGGCGGTCTTGGACTGGGGCCTGGCCGGCCGCCTGAACAACGACGACCGCTACCTACTCTGCGATCTTCTCATGGCCACCCTAAACCGCGACGCCAAATCGGTGATTAAGGCCTGGGTGGATATGAGGGTGGTGCCCCGCACCTACCAAGACCCCACCCTGGAACGCGACGTGGCCGACCTTTTGGAGATGGTCAACACCAAGGGTGAGCCGGTGCAGACCGCCAAGGTGATCTTGGAGATGATGGAGATCATGCGCCAGCACCGGCTCATGGTGCCCATGCAATACGCCTTGGCAGACAAGGCCCTGTTGGAGATGGAAGGGGTTGCCCGCGCCCTGGACCCGGAGTTCCGCCCCGTGGAGGCGGCCCGGCCCTTTGTGTGGCGCCTGTACTTTGAGCGCTGGCGGCCCGACGCCATGGCCCGGCGCTTTTTAACCCACCTAAGCGACGCTCTGCACCTAATACAAAATATGCCCCGGCGCTTGGAAAACCTGGTCAGCCAACTGGAAAAAGGTGAGCTGTCTTTGCAACTCAAGCACGAGGGCCTGGTCCCGCTGACCAAGGCGGTGCAGGAGGGGGCCAGCCGGGTGACCGTGGGGCTTATCGTGGCCGCGCTGATTATGGGCAGCTCCATGATCATCACCACCGGGGTGGGGCCCGACCTTTTTGGCCTGCCCGCCTTGGGGGTGGTTGGCTACATCATCAGCGGGGTCATCGGCCTTTGGCTGATCTGGTCCATCATCCGCTCCCGCGGGGGGCACCTCTGAGGCACCGGTCTTCCGGAGTTGGCTCGGCCGTATTATGCTCAACTATTTACTAAACCCATGGGCGAGCCCGTAAGCTTTACTCTCCATCCATCGGCAAACCCATTGCTTGACCCCCCTTCCCAAGACTGCTATCCTTGGCGAAACCTATAATCTGCCCAAGATATTTCCAATACTAAGGGTGGGCATTATGGACCTTCGCCGTTTACAAGTTTTTGCAAAAGTATACGAAAAGCGTAGCTTTTCTCGCGCAGCCGAAGAAGTTTATCTTAGCCAGCCCACGGTCAGCGGACACATCAAAAGCCTGGAAGAAGAGTTGGGGGTACAGCTGTTCGACCGCCTGGGGCGGGAGATACTTCCCACCAAGGCCGCCGAGCTGCTTTATGTGCACGCCCGGGACATCCTCATGCGGGTGGAGGACGCCCAGCACTCGGTGGACGCATTTTTAGGGCGCCTCAGAGGCGATCTGGTGGTGGGCGGCTCCACCACCCCCGGCCAATACGTGCTGCCGGGGTTTATAGGACGCTTCCGCATGCTGCACCCCGAGGTGCGGGTCACCCTGCACATAGGCGACACCCGCCAGATAGTCGAAGCGGTGCTTTCGGGCGAACTGGAGGCCGGAGTAGTGGGCGCGGTGGTGGAAGAGGAGCGCCTGGCCTACAGCCCGCTCATGGAAGACGATGTTTCCCTGGCCGGGTGGCCCGGCCATCCCTTTGGCGATTCCCTGGACGCCGCGGACCTAAAACGGGTGCCCATGGTATTGCGCGAACCGGGCAGCGGCACCCGCATGTCTCTGCTCAAGACCCTCAAAAAGGCGGGCGTGGAAGCCACGGACATGAACATCGTGGCCCAGATGGGCTCTACCATGGCCGTGCTCAACTCGGTGCGGGCCCAAGTGGGCCTGGGTTTCCTCAGTCACCGGGCCATGCTGGTGGAATTGGAGGCCAACAAGGTGGTGGAAGTGGGCTTGAACGGTATTGTGCTCAAGCGCCAGTTCTATTTGGTCACCCGCAAAAAGCGCACCCACTCCCCGGCCTCCCAGGCCTTCATGTCTCTGTGCATGGCCGGTTTGGAAGAGGAGTGACCAATGCCTCTCATAGTGGAGGTACCGGGCTGGCGGCGTTTGGAGCTAAACCACCTGGTGCTGGACCTCAACGGCACCCTGGCCCTGGACGGGACCCTTTTGCCTGGGGTGGCCTCGGCGGTGGAGGTCTTGGCCGGGCAGCTAACCTGCCACCTGGTCACCGCCGACACCTTTGGCACCGCGCATAAGCTCTTCGGGCCACTGGTCAAAGTGGCCCGCATTGAGTCAGGCCGTGAAGGCGAACAAAAACAGGCTATAGTTGAAGGACTGGGGGCCGCCGGGGTGGCCGCCCTGGGCAACGGCGCAAACGACGCGCTGATGCTAGGCGCCGCGGCCCTGGGTATCGCGGTGCTGGGCCCGGAAGGGGCCGCGCCCCAGGCCCTCACGGCGGCGGACGTAGTGACCACCGGGCCTCTGGAGGCCCTGGGCCTGTTAACAAACCCCGACCGCCTGCGGGCCACTCTGCGCCGCTGACCCCCTGATTCAACGGGCTGACCGGCGGCGGGGTAAGGCAGGCGACAACCACGTACGGCATAGCCGGCCGTTGGTAGGCATGACGGCCGGCGAGCGGCAGCCACAGGCGTATTGACTCGTGCACCAAGGCTGAAGCGATGCCGGCAACAAAGCAAGGCGGCGGCCGGCTGTGCCGGCGCCCAGGAGAAGTCATGGCAGACGAAGCCAAGCTGGCCGAAAAAGCCCGCGCCGCTGGTTGAGCGGCCAAGATAGGTCCGGGCGACCTGGCCAACATACTCCAAGGCCTGCCCCTGGAGAGCCACCCCGATTTGTTGGTGGGCATGGGCACCGCCGACGACGCCGGAGTATTTCGCCTTAACGACGAGATCGCCTTGATCCAGACCCTGGACTTCTTTACTCCCATAGTCAACGACCCCTACCTCTTCGGGCGCATCGCGGCCACCAACGCCCTGAGCGACGTATATGCCATGGGCGGGCGGCCGCTCACCGCCATGAATATCTGCTGCTTCCCGGTAAAGGACCTGCCGGTGGAGACCTTACGCGAGATTCTGCGCGGGGGTATGGACACGGTTCACGAAGCGGGCGCGGTGTTGGCCGGAGGGCACTCGGTGGAGGACCCGGAACTCAAGTACGGGCTCAGCGTCACCGGGGTGGTGCACCCGGACAAGATAGTGACCAACTCCGGGCTAAAGGCCGGGCAGGTGCTGGTATTGACCAAGCCCCTGGGCACCGGGGTGATCGCCACGGCGCTCAAGGCCGGGCTGGCCTCGCCCCAGGCGGTGGAGCAGACGGTGGCGGTGATGACCGCACTCAACGCCCCGGCCGCCGAGGTGATGGCTGCCTGCGGGGTGAGCGGGGCCACGGACATCACCGGCTTCGGGCTCATGGGCCACGCCCTGGAGCTGGCCCAGGCCTCGGGCGTGGGGGTGGTGATCGAAGCGGCCAAGGTGCCCATCATCCCCGAGGCCAGGGACATGGCCTCCATGGGCCTGGTGCCCCTGGGCAGCCACGCCAACAAGAACTTCTGCGCCCACAAGGTAAGCACCCAGGGACCGGCCCAGGAGATCGTTATGGACCTGCTGGCCGACGCACAGACCAGCGGCGGCATGCTCATGGGCCTGGACCCGGACCAGGTGGACAAGGCCATGGACATGCTGGCGGCGCGGGGCATTCAGGGCGCGGTGATCGGCCGGGCCACGGCCGAGGAGCCGGGCACCATCACCGTGGTCTTTTAACCCCGGCCCGCCGCCGCTGGAGTGGCTAGGGCAAGGTGTAGGTGAGCTCGGCCGTGGCCTCGGAAGCCCCCTTGGGGCGCTTAGGGTCCGGGGGAAGATTCCTGCCACTGAACTTGGCCACTCCCTTTATACCCTGGTAGGGCCCGGTGCCTTGAATAATGGTCCCCTCTCCTTTGGTTACAGGGCCGTTTTGGTCCATGCCCACCGCCGCGGACTTCCACTTGAAGCATATCCAGGAACCGTCCTTGAACTCCATTTTGGTGTAGCCCTGGCTGAGCAAGCTTTTGCCCCGCCGCATGTCAAAGGTGAACACGTTGCTGTAGGCGGCCTTTCTGCCGTCACTGAAAACCGCCTCGCCGGTGCGCCGGCCCACGCCCATGAAGTGGTTCTTGGCATCGTCCACCACCGGCAGTACCTGAGGCCGGGGGCCCCACATCACCACCTTGATTCGCACGGTGGTGGTCTTGGCCGCCCCAGCCGCGGCCAGGGGCATGGCCAAAACCCCTACCAGCAGGCAAGCCAGCATTATCATGCAAAGTTTCAGGCCGAGCCCTGCCCCACGCAGCGATTTCATTGCTTCCTCCGGTTTGATTGGTTCTCTGGGCTTTAGCGCGACCTTTGCGCTCCGCCCTTTTACGCCCCATTGTTTAAAGCCCTAACCCAACGCGGCAAGACGCATGTCGCCAATAGCGCACAAATGTCGCCAATGGAGCGGCTCACGCGGCGTCTTGAGGCTGGCGGGTTGTTATTGAATCAGGCGGGCGGGAGACGTTAGTATGAAACATCCCCAATCTACAGAGGCAGATTATGGCTCCCAGCGCACTGACGGCGGGTCGCGGTTTGGCATCCATCAAGCAATACCTAAGCATCCCCTTGGGCGCCCGCTACCGTGAGCTCACCAACCGTCTACAGCTTTATCCAATGCTGGCTCTGCTGTTTTTCCTGGAGGGTCTGCTGGCTTGGTCCCTATATCAAGGCCCCATGTTTTTGCTGGACCATATGGCTCTCACCACGGTTTTTTCCCTGCACAAGGCCCTGATCTATGCCCTATGCCTGGGCCTGGTGGATATCCTGGCCTTGTATCTGCCCAACCGTTGGGGCGCCTGGGACAACCGCACCGTGGGCAAGCAATGGCTTATTTGGGGTGTGGGGTGCTTGCTGGGCTTTTGCATATACCGGTTCTTGGGCATCTGCTTGATATGTTTTTACGCGCCGGAATTATTGAGCTTTTTCATAGCCCATCCTCAGGCGGCGCCGGGCACGGCCACCCTCATGCTTTTTGCGGTTCCCGCTTGGTTCTGCGCGGTGTTTTTGACCCTGCAGATGGCCCAGGGCAAGCCTATCCCCATAGCGGACGCGCCGGAGGCGGGCTGCGGGCCTAGGCAGCCGTTTCCATTGCAGGAGCCCAAGGCGCATTCGTCAGACGAAGCGGCGGTAGGTTCCGATCCGGAAGGATGCTTGGAGCTGGCCGTGGATTCGCGGCAGGTGCGCCTGCCCCACAGCCGGATCACCCACGTTTCCGTGGAAGATCACTACTGCCGGGTTTTTTACGCCAAAGGGGAAAAGCTGGAAAATGTGATGGTGAGGCTGGCCTTGAAGGACATCATGCAGGAACTCCCCGAGGCCTCCTTTCAGCAGATCCACCGGTCTCACCTGGCCAACTTTCGCCACGCCTCGGGCATACACAAAAAGGGACGGGCCCACAAGTTGGTGTTGTCCCGCTTTGACCTGGAACTGCCCATAAGCCGTTACCGACTGGACCAAATCCAGCCCATGCTCGAGGCCGCCAAGCACCCGCAAACGGTGTAGGTCTGTCGGCGGGCTTACCAGTCCAAGGGAAACTCCCCAAGATAACTTCCCAGGGCCTGGCGCGCCTCGGGCCCCAGTTCGGGGCAGTCTTGTGCGCCCACCACTCCCTGCACCGCCAGGGTGGCGAACACCAGGCAAGTGGGGTGGCCGCATTGGCGGCAACCGGCCTTGTTGGGCAAGAGCCTCAGCACCTGCATGGGCTGGGGCTGGGGGGCGCACTGGGTGGTGGGCTCGATGGACGCGCGCTCATCCCAAACCTGGTTTATCTCCCTCTGCAACCAGGCCAGTATCTTGTCCGCCTCGGCCTCGTCGGCCAGGGCGTTGATGGCGATGTGGTCGCCATGCACGGTGATGAGCTTGCCGTGCACCTTAAAGGTCACCGCCGGGGGGTCGGTTTGGTAGGAGTAGCCGCCCAAATGGGCGTTGAGATAAGGCAGGGCCTCACCCACGTCCTGGTCCAGTTGGGCAATGCAATGCACCGACTCAAAACCAGGGTTGCACTCTGGGCGGAAAATGCGCTTTTGCCAACTTTGCAGCAGCATGACCCTCTCCAGTTTTTGCTGGTCCCTTTTTAACCGCTAACAGCCTTGCTACAGGTCGTCAAGAATAATCCACCCGGCAACTGGTCATTGACGGCCGTGGCATCGTGCCCGTGATGTTTCAACATTGCACGCCCAACACGGCTTTAGTTGATGGTGCCGTTGCCGGTCATCACCTACCTCACTTTGGCTTGCGATCAAGATAAAAAGAGTTAGGAAAAAGTGAAAAGCCATCCAAGGCGAATTCCTGCTGATGCGGCACGGAGTCGCGATGGTGGCTACCCGTCCCGCCGGTCATGTGGCGCGGGCCAGGCACTAACAGGCGATGCCCGCCGCCCTAAGGCCTCGGCCATCTCCCTGGCGCTCTTTTTTTCCTTCACAACTCTTTGCGCAATCAGGCCTCGCCTATGCAAGGTGGTCCTGGCATTCCAATAGGGCTTGTTCACCCGTACCTCTAAAGTGGTAACGGTGACCCAGATAATCACCAGTCTCTACCGAAGGCTCCGTGTGAACCACCTCTTTAGCATCTACAGTTGGGCTAAGGGAGCCCATGAAAAAGACGGCCCCGAGGGGCCGCCTTTGGTTGGAGCTTAAATATATTTAACTACTCAGCCACCCGGCGCACCACCAGGCAGGTGCAGGGGGAGCGGCGGCTCACCCGCTCGGCGGTGGAGCCCAACAGCACCAGGCCCACCCCGCTGAGCCCCTCGGCCCCCAGGACCACCAAGTCGGCCCCGCATTGTTTGAGCTCGTCCAATATCTCGATGCTGGGAAGGCCGCGCCTTAGGCGCAACTGGGACGGATAACCGCCAGTGTTCTCCACATAGCGCTGGCGCATCTCTTGACCCAGGCGTTCCTTGAGCTCCTCTTTGCTCATGCGGCGGGCAACACGGGGTTTTTCACCGGGCACCACCGGAGCCCCGGAGTGCACCACGTGCAGCAGAGTAAGCTGGGCCTGATTGTCTTTGGCCAACTCCAGCGCGGTGTCAAAGGCCTCCCTGGCGTGGTCGCTGAAGTCCAGGCAGCAGACTATGTGCTTGTACAGAGCCAATTAAGGCCTGACCATGGCCGCGAACAGGTCTTGCTGACGAGCCAGGAACCTTTCAAAGGAAAGCTCCCGCTTCTTAAAGTGCCAGCGCTTGAGGGCCCAGCTATGACCGGCCATGACGATGTTGTAGGCGGCCAGGTCGGTGTCCATCACCCGGAACTCACCAGAGGCCACGCCGTCGTCCAGGATAGCCTTGAACACCTCCACCACGTCGATCTCCAGCTGCATGATGCGCTTGCGGCCCGCCTTGTCCAGGGTAAGCGAGTCGCGGTAGACCAGGGTAACCTTGGCCGCGTCGGTTTCCACCACCCGGTAGAACTGGCTTATGGCCTCCAACAGGCGGTCCAGGGCAGGCGCACCCTCCACCACGCTGGCCATCACCCCCTTGCAGAACTTATCCTGCAGGCGCTCCATGATCAGCAACATGATGTCGGCGGGCTTTTTCACGAACTGATAGGCCACCGGCACGCTGAGGCCCGAGGCCCCGGCTATCTCTTCCACCGTGGCCGAACGGCCCTTCTTTTCATATAGCCGGGCTGCCGCCTCGGCTACGCGGTCACGCATCTGCTCCAGTTCCTTATCGCCGCCATTTTCGGCCGGCTTACATTCCACCATCTCAGCCTCCTGTATGGATAAGGGACCTCTTAATTAATTATAGACCAAGCACTCCCGGCGGGGGCCTTTTTAGGCCGCGGCCAGCAGGTGTTTGAGCCTCTCCGGGCCCAGGCCGCTCTCCCTGGCTATGGCCGACAAGGTCCCCTTGGCTATCTCATGATGTTCGGGCACGGTGAGCCTGCGGTGAGGGGACTTGATGCGCCTGAGCACCACGTGGCTGCCCTTTTGGTGGCTGGGCTCAAAGCCCACTTTGCTCAGGACCTTGATAACCGCCCGTCCCGAAACCACCGGCCAGCCGCTCATGCCTCCTCCATGGGTCCCAGGCAGTCGGCCAGGCACTCGCCGTGCTTGTCCAGGCACTCCTGAAAGGCGGCCATGGCCTCGGCCAGATTGGCCCGGGCCTCCTTCTCGCTGGCGCCCTGGCTGATGCAGCCGGGCATGCCGGGGCAAAAGGCCACCCACACCCCGTCTTCATCCTGCTCCAAGATTACCTGCGCCTGGTCCATGCGCCGCCTCGTCAGGGGGACAGGAAAACCTGGTCCCCGAATTTTTCCTCCAGGGCGTGGCGCAGGCCCTCGGCCTGCTCCCGGCCCTCGAACTCCACCATCAGCTCACCACCGTCGCCCAGCACCAAGCTGCCGAAGCGCTCCACCACCGGTTGCACCTCAGTGGGTTCGGTGGTCCACCATCCCCTGGTGCGCCGCAATAGCTCGGGGCCCTTGAGGCGGCGGGGGGTGACCAAGTCGATGTCGCGGAACCAGGCATCCCAGCCTATCTGGGCCGGGGCGCGCAGCACCGGGCTGACCGGGTCGTGATAGATGCGGCAGCGGCCGAACAGGCGAAGGCGGATCATGGAGCCGCCTCCCCCAGCATACGCTCCAGTTCCGGTGCGGAAGGCAACTGCTCCGGCGGCACCGGGCGGCCCGCCTGGGCCATGGCCCGGCCCAGGGCCAAAAGATAGAGCCGGGCGGCCTGCTCCGGCCCGCTAACCAACCCCTGGGCCGCGGCCCGGGGCCAGGCGGGCTCAAAAAGGCGCAGGGCCTTTTCCCGCCAGGCGCGCAGCTCCGGCTCCAAGGGCGCGATGCCCATCCGGGCTAAAAGCTCGGCCTGGGCCGCTTCCATGGCCGCGAATACTTGGCGCATGGCCCGCACCGAGGGGTCGTGGCCAAAGGCGTCGGGCTGGTTCACGCCGCCTCCCGCTCAATGGCCTGTTGGTAGATTTCCCCCAGACGCTCCATCAGATCATCCCGTTGTAGATGCCGGGCCACCCAGGCCCGTCCCGCCCCACCCATGCGCCGGGCCTCGTCGGGATCGGCAGCCAAGGTGTCCGCCGCCCGGGCCAGGGCCTTGATGTCGCCCGGCGGCACCAGATAGCCGTGCTCGTCGGGCAACAGCCACTCGGGCACCCCGCCCACCTCGGTGCCCACCACCGGGGTGCCCAGGGCCAGGGCTTCCAGGCCCACAATGCCCCAGGGCTCGGCCCACAGGCTGGGCAGCCACAGGCTCAACGCTCCGGACAAAAACTGGTTCATCCTAGCACGATCAGCCCAGCCGTCAAAGAGCAGCCTGCCCTCCGATGTTTGGGCAGCCTGGGTCATTCCCCCGGCCAGAGGGCCATCGCCCGCTATGCGCAAGGGCACGGGATGCCTGAGTAATTTTGTGGCCTCCAGAGCTTGAAGCACCCCTTTGCGCCCCACCAGCCGCCCGGCCAGCAGATGATAGCCCCGGGCCGTCTTGGGTAGGGCCGGCGGCAAATCCACCGGAGGGGGCAACACCCTGATACGCTGCGGGTCCAACCCCACTTGAGCCAGCTCCCGGGCCATGTAGCGGCTAAGCACCACCACCCGGGCCATGCCTCCCAGGGCAGCCAGACGGCCACGGGTCAAGTCCAGCATGCGCTCGCCGTAGCCGGGCTGGTCAAAGCAGGCCAGGCAGACCTGACCCATGGGCTGGGCGCAGGGGTGGCCCTCAGGGGTCATCTTGCCCTGGCCCGGGCAAAAAAGTCTATGATCCTGCACGGTCATCACCGTGGGGGCAGCCAGGGCGGCCAGCTCCAGCAGGGCCGGGTCCATGAGGTTGTGCACATGGATGAGATCAGGCGAGAAGTCTTCTATAGCCTGGGACAGGCGGCGCAGGGCGGCCCGCTCGCCCCGCTTTCGCAGACCCCGGCGGGCCAGGCCCTTGACCCGCACCCAGGGGCCTATGGCCTCCTGCTCGATTTGAGGCAGGGAACCATCTTCAAAGCCCACGGCCAGCAGAGTCTGGTAAGACCCTTGTTGGTGCTTGAGCAGGCTGAGCAGATGGCGCTCCGCCCCGCCCCGGGCGGAAAGGCGCTCATGTAGGTGCATCAGGCGCATGGTTCTCCGGGTTCTCGGCCTATGGGCGGCCCCATTCCCGCAGGAGCCTCCCCTTTGGACCCGCGGGCAATTATCGGGCCCAAAGCTAGGAATTACAAACCCTTATACCCCGGGCCCGCCGTGGATAACAAGGCTTACCTAATTGTCAAACGGCACATAAAGAGTAGAAACCCTATCTTGTTAATAATGGCAAGAAGTTACCTGGTTATTAATAGTGATTACTGTTTTTTTACAAAAATACTAAATTGGGGGTTGACGCCACCATATCTAGTAGGTCAAGATAAGGGCCGTACAACATAGCGGGTGCGAGGCGGCTTTTGGAGGCTGCTGAATTTCGGGAGGGACGCGGTGAGGCAAGCAGGTGAAAAAACCGGTAAACGCCGAGCGACTCCCGAAGCGGGCCCAATGGAAGATATGCAAGCGAGGGACAAGGCCAGGATAGCACCGGCTTCGTGCTTCGGCAAACCCCAGTTCCGGGCGGTCCGCTAGCCCGGCTATTCCATGAAGGTCGAGTGGCGATGAATAACAAATCAGCACCTAACAGGGCTTTTATGGAAAAGGCAGCCCTGCCGGAGTGCGGTTTGTACTCAGCCTCGGCACAGTCAGCCGCCGGCAGACAAGGCGACCGACGAGTGAGGGCCGCAGGCGTAGCCATAGCTACGTCGAGGCCCGAGCGCGACCGGCAACGCAGTATGCCGGAGGCTGGCGCAGCCGAACGCACGACCTTCATGAAATATCCGGGCTAAGCACGGTGGCCCCTTACGGCAGGAGAGAATAGATGGCCGAGCTCAAAGTAGTGGAAGGCAGCAAAAAGGATCCCATCCTCAGCTCCGAAACCACTGACATGGCCCTTTTTGTGCGCACCAGCGCCGAGGAGATGGACTCCTGGGATCGCCTGCGCATTGAAGAGGCCCTGATCCGGGAGACCCAGCTTGACGACATCACCGCCAAGGAAATCGCCGCCGAGGTAGAGCAGCAGATTTCCAGCGCGGGCATCAAGATGGTCACCGCGCCCCTGATTCGTGAGTTGGTCAACACCAAGCTCATCGAGCGGGGCCTGGAAGAAGAGCGCCTGCGCCACACCCGTTTGGGCGTGCCTCTCTACGACGTGGACAACATGCTGCGCCTGCCCAACAAAGAGAACGCCAACGTGCCCCACGGGCCCGAGGCCACCAACCTCACCCTGGCCGAGGGCATCAAAAAGGAATACGCCCTGATCAGCGTGTTCAGCCAGGACGTGGGCGACGCCCACATGCGCGGCGATTTGCATTTGCACGACCTGGGCTTTGTGGACCGGCCCTACTGCTCGGGCCAGAGCCTGGAGTACATCAAGAAATACGGCCTGAACCTGCCGGCCAGCCTGGCTCTGGCCAAACCGGCCAAGCACCCCGAGGTGCTCTTGGCCCACATGGTCAAGTTCG
>JAHLLJ010000055.1 GCA_020444205.1 Deltaproteobacteria bacterium
GCCAGCCCCATCGAGGGGGTGGTGGTGGCGCGCAACCCCAAGGTGCTCGACAACCCGGCCGAGGCCAACGAGCTGCCTTACGGCGAGGGCTGGCTGCTGCTGGTAGAGCCCATTCGTTTGCAGCGGGACCTCAAGGGCATGCACCGTGGCGAAGACAGCGTGGCTTGGATGGAGCAGGAGTCCCAGCGCCTGTCCGACCTGATCACCCACGACACCGGCCAGCGCCTGGCCGCCACTGGTGGCCGCATGGTGCCCGACATCTACGGCGCAGTTCCCGGCCTGGACTGGCAGCACCTAACCGACGAGTTCCTGTAGGCCGACAAAGGTATGCGGCTCCGGCCCCCAAAAGGGCCGGGGCCTAGGAGAAACGCTCGATTCTCAAACGGTCGAGGTCCCGTTCACAGGCCGGGCAAAAGCCCAGGTTGAGCCGGTCCAGGCTGGTTAGCCCGGCGGAGAAACGCATCAGGCATCCCGCGGTGCGGCAATGCTCCAGGCCCATCACGTGAGCTATCTCGTGCAGACCGACCTTGGCCGCCCGCTCCAGCATAACGTGACGTTGCGCCCGGCCGCCCCCCTCCCCTTGCTTTAGCCGGTGCAGGGACATCACCGCCGCCCGCCCTCCGAGCTGCGACTCGCCCAAAACATAGGTAAGAAAGGGCACGCACAGGTCCTTATCCAAAAGCCCCAAACGTAAGGGGGCTTCTTGGCTGCCAGCCAAATCTTGCAAGATTATTCCCGCGTCATATTGCCCCCGGGCAGCAAGCAGGGCTTGGGAGGGTTCCGGCAGAGCAGGAGTCACAATGGCGTTTAAAGCCAACAGGGCTTGCAGGTTGGCGGCCACCACCTGGGCGGCGGTGGAATTCACCCGGCCCAAAGGCACCACCTCCACTTGAGGCGCGGCTGCTTCCCCGGCGGGCATGTCCGGATCAGGGCTCATGGGGTTTATTGATGGCACTGTAAAGGGTTTTTGGCAAGTGCCCAGTGCCTTTGCTCATGGCGAACGCAGACCGGCCTTTTTGATTTTGCGGGCCAGGGTGGTGCGGTCTATGCCCAGGGTGGCCGCCGCCTGGGTGATGTTCCAGCCGTGGGCCACGAGCACCCGGCGGATGTGCTCGGTCTCCATCTCGGCCAGGCTCAAGGCGTTGGCGCCTGGCTTGGCTCCCTCTTCCAGGAAGGTGAGCTGCTCCAGCCCGATGCTCCCGCCCCGGCTCACGATCACCGCCCGCTCCATGATATTGCGTAGCTCGCGCACATTGCCCGGCCAGGCGTAGCTTATCAGGGCCCGGCGGGCCTTGTCCTCCAGCTCGGGTGGCTTGGTGCCGGTCTCATGGGAAAAGACGGAGATAAAGTGCTCGGCCAGGGGAATGACGTCTTCCCGGCGCTTGCGCAGGGGGGGCACGGAGATGGAAAAGACGTTTATGCGGTAGAAAAAGTCTTGCCTGAATTCGCCCGCCTCGATCATCTCCCGCAGGTCGCGGTGGGTGGCGCAGATCAGGCGGAAGTCGCTGGTAAGCGGCTGAGCCCCCCCCACCCGCAAAAAACTGCCGTCTTCGAGAACCCTGAGCAGGGCTACCTGCATCTTCTGGGATATCTCGCCCACCTCATCCAGAAACAAGGTGCCGCCGTCGGCCATTTCCAAACGGCCCCGCCGCGCCTTGACCGCGCCGGTGAAAGCCCCCCGCTCGTGGCCGAACAGCTCGCTCTCCAAAAGGCTCTCGCTCTGAGCCCCGCAGTTAATGGCCACAAAGGGGCCAAAGGAGCGGGCGGAGCGGTTGTGGATGGCCCGGGCCACCAACTCCTTGCCCGTGCCGGTTTCGCCGGCCACCAAAACCGGGGCCTCGGTGGCCGCCACCTCCTCGATCTGCTCGAACACCTTGAGCATGTCCGGCGAGCCGCCTACCATATCCTCGAACCCGGCCATCTGGCCTTCGGCCAGGCGCTGACGCAACATCTGGTTCTCTTGCATCAAGCGGCGCTGGCGCCCCATCTTCTCCAGAAGCAGCATCAGGTGCTCGGGATCAAAGGGCTTAAGCAGATAGTCGCTGGCCCCGGCCTTCATGGCGTCGACCGCCGATTCTATGGAGCCATAGGCGGTGATGATGATGACCAGGGTGTCCGGATGGCCCTCTTTGATGCGCTTGAGCAGCTCTATGCCGTCCATGCCCGGCATCTTGATGTCCACCAGGGCCAGATCGAACTCCCGCTGTTCCATAATGGCCAAGGCTTCGCGGCCGCCTTCGGCCTTGGCCACCTGTTGGCCGTCTTGAACCAGCCAGGCGGCGATGGACTCGCGCATGGCCAGTTCGTCGTCGACCACCAACACCCTCAGCGGCGCGCTCATGGCAGTTATTCCTCCTCCATGCCGTTGTTTTCATCAGCCCTGGGCAACACCAGGCGGAAGGTGGTGCCCCTGCCCGGCTTGCTGTCCACCAACACCTCACCCCCATGCTCACGCACGATACCGTAGACCATGCTCAGCCCCAACCCCACGCCGTGACCATCGGCTTTGGTGGAAAAGAAAGGCTCGAAAATACGCGGCAAGTTTTCCGGGGAAATCCCCTCCCCGCTGTCGCGGAACTCCAGCCATACCTTGGATTCCTGGGGAAGCTCTCCGCCGAGGACCGCCAGGGTGCCTCCTTGGGGCATGGCCTCCAGGGCGTTGAAGATGAGGTTGGTGAATACCTGCTGCAGTTGCGAGGCGTCGCCCCAGACCTCCAGACCCTGTTCAGGAACCTCCAGCTTGAAATCCACCCCGGAGAGCTTCATGCGGTGGCCGGTGAGCATGATGGTGGTATCCAGGAGTTCGCGCAAATTAATGGTATGCGGTGCCGGGCTGTTCTGGCGGGCAAAGGAGAGCAGGTTATCGACTATGGTGCTACAGCGCCGGGCCTCCTGGGCGCACAGCTCCAAATAATCATGGTAATTGTGCAGATCCTTGGACTTGGTGTGCCCGTTCTCCAAGCCCTTGAGCATCAGCTTGACGAAGTTGAAGATGGCCGCGATGGGGTTGTTGATCTCGTGGGCCACCGAGGCCACCAGCTTGCCCAAGGCCACCAGCTTGTCTTCCTGAACCATGCGGGCCAGGTCCGCCTTGATGATCTCGGTGCGCCGCTCCATGCGGTGGCTCAGTTCGTCGGTAATGTCGCGGAACAACTCCAGCACCTGCACCACCTCTCCCTTGCGGTTGAGAAGCGGGTAGGTGGACACGTCGCAGTAATGGGTGGAGCCGTCCTGCTGCACATGCTCGTGGATGGCGTGGGCGCTCTTGCCGGTGGCCAGAGTTTGTTTCATGGGACAGGGGGTTTCGGGGCTGTCGCAAGGGGTGATGGCCTGGTGGCTCACCTGGAAGCAATAGCGCCCCAGGGCCTCCTCGCGGCTCAGCCCGGCCGCGGCCAAGGCCGCCTGGTTGGCCCGCACGATGCGGTAGTCACCGCCCAGCACCATGACCCCCTCGCTGGTGGCGTCCACCAGGGCTTGGTTAAAGGATCTGGCCATGCTGGCCTCGTCCTCGGTCTGCTCCAGTTGTTGATACAAAAAGACAACATCATGAAACAGGCGGGAGGCAGTATGGCCGATCACCCCCACCGACTCCGGCTTGCTGGCCGCCAGGTTGGATAATAGCTCCTGATCGTCGGTCAGCTCTATTACCAGGTCCAATTGTTCCAGGTTGAACAACTGGGCACAATCGGTGGTAGTGAAGATGCCTCTCTCGCGAGCCCGGCACACCCCCTCGGCCTGGGGATTCAAGTCGGCCACACCCACAATGTCCGCCCGCAGGCGCTTGAAGGTCTTGGTCTCGAGCATCTCCAGCATGGACCGGCAGCGTTTACCACCGCCGATTACCGCCACTCTCAGCTTTTCATTGCCTTGCTTTTTGCTGGTTGGCATGGCCCCTCTCCCGAGCCTTCCCAAAGGTAACTACTCCCTATTTTATGTAGGAGATTATATCACTAAACCCATCCCTGCTTCGACAAGGACTTTCAATGCGGCGATTTGCCTCATCTGGGGGTAGGCCGTCTAGGCTAACAGGGCTATTTGCTTGACAAAGCATAAGGCCTTTCGTACATTGGCGATCTTCTTGGAGAAAGGTGTGCCTCAATGGATCTCGCCCTGATCAGAAGCGCCCTGTTCGTGCCCGGCACCCGCCCCGACCGGATAGACAAGGCCCTGAATACCCAGGCGGACGCCATCATTATCGACCTGGAAGACGCAGTGCCGCCGGAGAAAAAAGCCGAGGCCCGCGAGGTGGTGCGCGACAAGCTCATGGAGCACCAGGGCCGCGAGATAATCGTGCGATCCAACTCCTTGGACTCGGGTCAGTTCGAACTGGATATGGCCGCCCTGGAGGGCTTGGAGCTTAACTGCCTTTTCGTGCCCAAGGTGGAGCGGGCCCGAGACGTGGAAAGCATCGGCCAGGCCCTGCTCAAGCTGGAAAAGGCCCAAGGCCTGGCGCCCTATTCCATCAGGGCGCTGTATCTCCTGGAGTCGCCCCTGGGATTGGAAAACGCCTTTGCCGTAGCCGGGCATCCGGTGCATGGGCAGCGCCAAGCCATGTTGGCCTTTGGCGCGGCGGACTACACCACCGAAATGGGCATAGAGCTGACCCTGGGTGGCGAGGAGCTTTACTTTCCCCGGTACCGGGTGAGCAACGCCAGCCACGCCGCCGGCCTGCCCGGCCCCCTGGACAGCCCCTTTATGTACGACTTGAACGACCTGCCGGCAATGGAGGCGGACACCCTGCGGGCCAAGGCGGTGGGATTCGGCGGCAAGCTGTGCATCCACCCCAACCAGGTCGAGGTCTGCAACCGGGTCTTCGCCCCCAGCGAGCAAGAAATAGCTTTTGCCGAAAAGATAATCAAGGCTTTCGACCAAACCCGGGCCCAGGGCCAGGGAGTGCTCAAAGTGGACGGCAAATTCGTGGACGAACCGGTGGTGGAGCGCTGCCGGCGCATCCTGCGCCAGGCAAGGCGCAAGTGATATCGGCACCGGCCGGGTTACCCAGCCGGCCAATGCTTGATAAAAGAGCTAAGTAATTTTAGGGCCGCTGGGCTCTTGGCCGCATAGGCTCTGGTACATGGAGCGTTTCAGCTCCAAAAACTCCATGGAATCCAAGTCCCGGGGACGGGGAAGGTCCACCGCGAAATCCCGGTGGATCCTGCCGGGCGATTTTTCCATGACCAGCACCCGGTCGGCCAGCTTGATGGCCTCTTCCAGGTCGTGGGTCACGAACACCACGGTCTGCTCCAGGCGGCGCTGCAGGGCGATGAGCAGCTCGTGCATGTCGGCCCGGGTCTGGGCATCCAATGCGGCAAAGGGCTCGTCCATGAGCAGGGCCGCCGGCCCCAGCACCAGCACCCTGGCCAGGGCCACCCGCTGCTTCATGCCTCCGGAAATGGAGCGGGGCAGGTAGTGTTCATAACCTTCCAGGCCCACCATCTCCAGCATGTTCCGCACTTTTCTCCGGCGCCCGGCCTTGCCGTCGCCGTTGCGCAGTCCAAAGCCCACGTTTTCCGCCACGGTGAGCCAGGGGAACAAGGCATCTTCCTGAAACACCACCCCCCGCTCCGGCCCAGGCCCGGTCACCGGCCGCCGGTTCATCAGCACCCTGCCTTTGTCGTGGGGCAAAAACCCGGCGATGATGTTGAGCAGGGTGGTCTTGCCGCAGCCGCTGGGACCCAGGACGCCCAGCACCTCGCCGGAGCGCACCTCAAAGCTGATGTCCTCCAGGGCGCTGACCCGGTGGCCACCCACCCTGAAGAGTTTGCTAATTCCTTCCACCTTGAGACAAGGCGCTTGGTTGTTGTGTGGTAGCGTCCCCTGCATCACAACCTGCGCACGCTTTTAAATATCTTTAGCCCGCCCACCATGGCCAAGTCGCAGATGCGCCCAATGACCGCGATAAGCAGGATGCCCATGATGATGATGTCCACCCGGCCCAGCATGCGTGCGTCCATGATGGCCGCGCCCAGGCCGTTTGGCACCCCGGTAAGCTCGCCCAGGACCAGGTAAGCAAAGGCGATGCCCAGCCCCAGGCGTAGGCCGGTGACCACGTGGGGCATGGCCGCGGGAATGAGCACCGAGAAGATCAACTGGCCCCGGCCCAAGCCCATCATGGCCCCGGCCCTCAGGTACAGGGGATTGACCTGCATGGCCCCGGCCGCCGCGCCCAGGTAAATGGGGAAAAAGGCGGCCAAGGAGACCAGGAACACCGTGGTCTTGAAGCCGATGCCGAACCACACCAGGGCCAGGGGCAACCAGGCGATGCCCGGAACCGCGCGAACTCCATTGATAAAGGTATCCAGGAACAGCCGCATGAATCTGAGGCGGCCGGATATGAGGCCCAAGGGAAATCCGATGGCCACAGCCAGGGCAAAACCGCCCCCTACCCGGCCCAAGCTGGCCAGGGCGTCGCTCAAAAAACGCCCGGCATAGGGCGCGCTGCCGGTTGGAGCGAAAATGTAGTCCCTGGCCGTGTCCAACACCTGCCCCGGCGGAGGCAGCAGGTAGGCTGGCACCAGCCCCCCCATGCTAAGCAAAGCCCAAAGGCCCAGGGTGAAGGCGGGCAGTAACCAGGGCAGCAGCAGGGCGGCCGCCGGCTTTTTGCGGGAGATGCTTTTAACTGGTTCCTGGTTGGCCATCAGTCCTTTAGTTTAACGCGATTGACGAAACTAAGGTCGATGAGTTTAGCATAATCCGGCTCTTGGCTGATGATGCCCAGGGCCTTCATGCGCCCGCCCAGGGCGGCCACCCGCTTCACGAAATCCCGGTCCATGCGCCAGGCCAGCTCCATGTTGGGAGCCGCCTTTTTCAGTACCTTCGGCGGTGTGCCGAAAGAGGCCGCCCGCTGCAACCACTCCCCGGGATGAGCTTTGAGGTATTCGGTGGACGCGGCGTGAGCAGCCACCAGGTCGGCCACCTTTTGAGGCGAGCTTTCTATGGTCTCGCGTTTGACCAGCATGCCCGCGTTAATGGTGCCGATGCCTCCGCCGTAGTAGGGATAGGCCAGGATGCGGCCATAGCCCTGCAGCACGGCCAGGGTGGGGAACGGCTCGCCGGAGAGAAAGGCGTCTATGGAACCGCGGGCCAGGGCCAGGCCCATGTCGAAAAAGTCCACCCGCACCAGCTTGACACCGTTGTTGGGGTTGATGCCGTTTTTGGTCAGGGCCTCGCGCAGCAGTATCTCGTGCATGGTGCCGGGCACGTAGCCGATCTTCTTGCCCGCCAGGTCCTTAATGCTCTGGATGGGGCCGTCCTTTTTCACCACCAGGGCCGAGCATTTGTTGCACAGGGCAGCCACCACCACCACCGGCTCACCCCGGGAGGCGGAGTGGATGGCGTGGGCCAAGGTGGTGCCGCACATGTCCAGGCTGCCCGCCAATAGGGCCATCTTCTGGTCCGCCGGGTTGGTGAACGGAAACACTTCCACGGGCTGGCGGGGTAAAAACTGCTGATAGAAAAAAGGTTGGATGGTCTGGGCGGTTTTCCAGGTGCCCACCTTCCAGGGGTCTTCGGCCCGGGCACAAACCGTCATACCCAAAAGCATGGCCCAAATAACGGTCAAGGCGACAAACAGGCCGGCTGACTTACGCATCAGGTCTCCTCTTACCCGCATTGCTTACTTTGGCGCGGATCGGCTCAGGGCAGGCCGTTGTATGAAGAGGGGCAAGTTTCTCTGTCAGTGGAGTCCGGCCGTGGCGCATCAAAACAGTTGGAAGGCAGGAAGGGGTCCAGGCCCATCTCCCGCATAATGCCCGCGCAGGCCATGAGGTCCTTGCCTCGGCCCTTGCCGGTGTCGGACTCGGCGTCCCGGGGGCTGGAGCCCACCTCGGGGAAAAAGAGGTTGGCTCCGGCCATGAGCGCGGCGGTGTTGGGTTCGTGGGTGCAATGGGCCTTGGCCACGTCACCCATTACCAGGCGGCTCACCGCCACCATGCGGGCCATCTCCAGCTCGTTGATCATGCCATGGTGACCCAGAGGCGATCCGGGGAAATTGATGCGCCGCATCACCCCGGAGTAGGTGGCGCCCAGCTCCCTGGCCAAGAGCATGAGATGGGCTATCTCCTCGGGCTGGTGCTCTGGGCCCACCGGCTCGATGCAGTTGGCCCACTTTAGCCCCACGTCGGTGACCACCTTGATGGTTTGGATACGCTTTTCCACGGAAAAGGGTGTGTCCACCCCTTCGCGCAGGCGTACCGCATGATAAAAGCCCTTGAACCCGTGCGCCAGCAGCGCCTCGCCCTCCTTGTGGGTGATGTCGCGGGTGTTGGCCACCAGGGGTACGCTCACCTCCCGGCTGAGCCAGGCCCCCAACTCCAGAAAGCGCGCAAAAGAATAGCGGCCGGTGGTCATCAGGTTCAGGCCGTCGGCGCCTTGCTCCTCGCCCTGTTTGGCCCAGGCCAAAAGCTGTTCTTCGCTGAACTCTTGGTTGTCGCCAAAAATGCCCGCCTCTTTGGTGAGCGAGCAGAACTTACAATTAAAGGAGCAGCCTTCCACGTTGAGCCCGATATGAAAATGGCGCTCCCCCTTGCCCCCGAAGGCCTGGCGGCTCATGCGGTTGGCCAGAGCCATCACCGCGTAGGCCTCGGCCGAACAAAGATCCAGGCGCAGCAGAAAGACCGCCTCATCCTGGCTTATGCCGGCCATATCCTGGGCTTTGGTAAGTATCTCCGTGACCTTGGGATCGAGGGGGCTCCAGAGGCTCAAAATGGATTCTCCAAGAAGGCTGGCGGTTTTTGATGGCAAAATTCGAAGGCCGGCAGCGCCATTGATTGACAATACCGATAGGTCGCAATACCTATGAGCTAAGATAACGCATCCCCAAAAAATGTAAACCCAGACCTGTCTGCCATGTCTATTTTTTAGGTTTATCTTATTTCAATGGGACGTTGCCCCATCCCCGAACGTTGATGGCAGATTGTGAGGGCAGATCAGAGCAGCTTGTTGCTACAAGGCTCTCGCGGCCTGGCGCCAGAGATTGCCCGCCTGGTAGGAAGAGCGGACATAGGGCCCGCTGGCCACAGCCACGAAGCCGCGGGCCAGGGCTTCCCCGCGCAGGGAGTCGAACTCCTCGGGCGGCACGTAGCGCACCACCGGATGGTGCTCCCTGCTGGGGGCCAGGTATTGCCCCAGGGTGAGCATGCGACAGCCGTTGGCCAGCAGGTCATCGAACACGGCCAGCAGCTCGTCGCGGGTCTCGCCCAAGCCCAGCATAAGCCCGCTCTTGGTGAGCGCCCCGGCGTCGGCCGCCCGCTTCAGTAGTTCCAGGGAGCGATGGTAACGGGCCTGGGGACGCAGCTCGCCGTAGAGCCTAGGCACGGTCTCCAAATTATGATTCAAGACCCTGGGTCCGGCGGCCAATACGGTCTGCAAATCTTCGGCGCTACCGCCCAAGTCGGAGATGAGCGCCTCTACCCCCACCCCGGGCAGCTCTTGGTGCAGGGCCTCAATGGTGGCGGCCACCTGGGCCGCCCCGCCGTCAGGCAGGTCGTCGCGGGTGACCATGGTCAGCACCACGTAGGTAAGGCCCATCTCGGCGGCGGCCCGGGCCGCGTTGGCTGGCTCGTCGGGGTCCACCGGCGAGGGCCTCACCTTGGTCACCGCGCAAAAGGTGCAGCGCCGCGTGCAGGCCGGCCCTAAAAGCAAAAAAGTGGCCTCCCCCCGGCCGTAGCACTCACCCTGGTTGGGGCACTGGGCTTCCTGACATACGGTGAACAAGCCGCCCGCGGCCAGGCTGGCGTGCACCATGTGGCTGCTTCCCGCCGAGGCCAGCTTGCGCCTGAGCCAGGGAGGTTTTGGTTGGTGGCGTGGCATGCGGGGTATTATCCACCAGAGCTTGGCTTTGCGCAAACCGCCAGCCGAACTCCCACTCTCCCTGATCCATTACGTTGAGCAATTGGCCCGCTTGATATGGCCCTGCCCGCGATGGCTGAAAATCGATGGACCATAGGTTCCTATTCGGCTCGGCTGGGCCTAAAAGCCAGACCTGCAAACAAACCAAGAGGCTAGTATCAAGCTTGCCCACCTTGCCCAAGGCCTGGTGCAATAGGTTGGCGGCACCGGGAGCTTTCTAGATAGGGAAGATCAGGCATGCGCGGCCAGTGGTTGGCCATTTACTTGAAACTAAGCGACTTACCTATGCCCATCTCTTTCATGCGGCGATAAATGGTGCTGCGCGACAGGCCCAGGTTGCGGGCGGCCTTGGCCACATTGCCCCCGCACTGGGCCAGGGCGTTTTTGAGCACCTCTGCCTCAAGTTGCTTGAGGGGCTGCATGATTTCCTTAATCTGCGGGTTCATTTCCGGACGGAAGATTCGTTGTGGAAGATGTTCCACCTGTATTTCGCGCCCATCGCAGACGATAGCAGCCACTTCCAGAATGTTGCCCAACTCGCGCACATTACCGGGCCAGGGGTAACGGCTCAGCACTGCCAGGGCCTCGAGCGAGACACCCAAGTGGCGCGCTCCCAGCTTGTAGGATATGGAGCCAAGTACGTGCTCCACCAACAGGGGAAGGTCTTCCAGGCGTTTGCGCAGGGGGGGGATGTTCAGCTCAACCACGCTGAGACGGAAATACAGGTCCTGGCGGAAGCCTTTGCTGGCCACCCGCTCCACCAAATCCTCGTTGGTAGCCGCGATGACCCGTACGTCCACCTTGAGGGCGCGGTTGTCGCCCAGCCTGGTAATCATGCCGTCTTGCAGCACCCGGAGGAACTTGGTCTGGACATCCAGGGGCATCTCGCCGATCTCGTCCAGGAACACGGTGCCCCCGTCGGCCAGCTCCAACTTGCCCACCTGGCCGCCGCGGCGCGCCCCGGTGAAAGCACCATCCTTGTAACCCAAAATCTCCGACTCGATGAGCTCGCGGGGGATGGCCGCACAGTTTATGGCCACAAAAGGGCCCTGGCTGCGCTGGGAAGCGGTGTGGATGGCTTGGGCGAACAGCTCTTTTCCGGTGCCCGTCTCGCCCATAATCAGCACCCGGCTATCCGCCCCGGCCGCAATCTTGGCCAGTTTGATCTGGCGCAAAAATTCCGGTGAGTTGCCCTTGATGTCCTCAAAAGCGAAACGGGCATTGTGCCCGGATATCTTGCGCACCTCGTTGAGAAAGCGGCGACGCTCACTAATGACGAAGATTGCCCCTACATGTTTGCTTTCTTGACGAATCATATAGGGGCGAATGATGAAATATGACCTGCCTTGGGGGCTGTCCAAGGCAACTTCCACGTTGCCGGAGTCCCTGCCCTGCTGGGCCATGCCTAACAGTTCGGGGTGCCCAGGAAAAACCTCTTCAATTTTTTTTCCTATGATGCGGTTGCTTGCAATGGCTACCAGTTTACATGCCTTGTCATTGGCATGAATGACCACGCTGCGGTGATTCACCGATATGACCGCCTCCGAGATTGAACTAAGCAATGAGTCCAGAATTGTCTCGGAGAAATTTTTCTTCTTGTCCGCTATGCGTTGCTTGAGCTTGTTTTCAATAGCCTCGGCAGCGGAGATCACCATGCCCAGGGTGTGGCGGTGAGCACTGTGGGATTTTCCCGAAAGGGTGATGGCCCCCAAGAGGTTGCCCTCCGGAGAAAACACCGGGGCTGAACTGCAAGTCCAGGAATGGTGACGCTTGTTGTAATGCTCCGCCCCAGTGGTCTGCAAAGGCTTTTTTTCCACTAGGCACATGCCTATGGCGTTTGTGCCCACCGTAGCTTCCGCCCTGCTGCTACCGGGGACATAATTGTTTTCGTGAGCCATGTGCAGAATGTTTTCGTCGCCGAATACTTCTAAAACCACCCCGTCGACATTGGTGAGCACCAAGATAAAGCCCGTGCCCCGAACCGCGCTCTGCAGAAATTGCATGAAGGGCAAGGCCGCTTCTATGAACTGCTTATTGGCGCGGCAAAGTCCATCTAATTGGGGGGCGGATAGCCTTGCTTTCACTTTGGGGGCATCTGGCCTGATGCCCGATTTCATGCATCGCTCCCAGGAATCCGCAACATCTTTTCGAACGACCGAGCGATCAATGTCCCCCGTTTCCACAAAGCATTGCCACGCCTTTAACTGCTGAGTGGAAAAATTTTTTCTGTACATGATCACTCTCCCTCTGGGCACCCGTTTTGTCAGCTGCCGGTTTTCAGAAACAGTAGCCCATCCTCTCCAGACAGTGACTCGTGGGAGCGCGTAATCAATTCAATTTTTGCTTTCTACAAGGCCCTGAAAATATATATGCCAAATTATCAGTGGAAAATTAACACTTAACCATTATTGACTGATACCAATCTCATATCTTTAATCAGACAACATTCCGGATGCCCGCGCGGCCAATTATGAAAAGCCATAGATGAGCTAGACCATGTAGGGAGTGTGCTTGCATGGCTCGACATCACCCCCTGTCAATCAGAGTAAGTTGTTGCTAAATTAATTTTTTAAGCCTTGATATAAATATTGCTTAACGGCCCTTGCCATCAATGTAAATATCCGCTGGACAACTTTTGGGTCGTTCGTCCATTGAGCAAACCACTCTGCAACATGGCTGCTTAAAACAACTCACTCCGCCGATAATATCCTCTTTGGCGTAGCGATACCTTTACGATATTGTAATCCATGGCTATCGCTACCCCTAACCAATTTAAGGCCTTTAGTGTACGGCGGCAAACATAATTTTTTCTTCCGTCGCTTCCTCCGCATTTATCTCTTCAACGATCTTCCCGGACCGCGCCACCAGGATTCGATCAGAGACTGTAAGTATCTCCGGAAGGTAAGAAGAAATAACCACCACCGCCTTGCCCTCCGCGGCCAGGTCTCGTATGGAGTTATGAATCTGAGAAATGGCTCCAACATCCACACCGCGTGTCGGTTCGTCGAAAAATATCACCGAAGGCTCTTGAGCCAATGACTTAGCCACTGTAACCTTTTGTTGGTTACCCCCTGAATATTCAATGATTTTAAGGCTGCGTTTGAGTGCGGAGATACCCAGCACTTTTACCCAATGATCAGCGACCCGCTTGCGTTGTGGTAGGGAATATAAAACTCTACGGCCGACAGCGGAGGCAACATAGCCTATATATATATTATCGTCCGCGGTCATGGTCTCGAAAAAGCCGTTGTTTTTTCTATCCTCGGTAATATAAACAATCCCGTCTTTAATGGCTTGCCGAGGCACTCGATAACGAATGGGCTTGCCGTTAAGATAAATCATGCCACCATGGATGAGATTGCGTTTCCTAACGCCAGCGACGATGTGGGCAATCTCCGTGCGGCCCGCGCCTACCAGGCCGAAGATTCCCAGCACTTCACCGGAGTACACTGAAAACGACATGTTTTTAACGATATTGCCCATGGTGACATTTTCCACCGACAATATTTTTTTCTTCCGGGTTTTCTTTTTGGAAGATTTGGCTTGTCCCGATGGCTTGTGATTGGGTATATCGCGCCCTACCATCAGTCGCACAATTTTTGAGCGATCCAGTTTATGCGTCTCGGTGGTGGTGATACGTTTTCCATCACGCAATACAGTAATGCGGTCTGCCATTTGAAGAGCCTCTTCAATGGCATGCGAGATGAAAATTACGGCAATGTTGTTGTTGCGTAGCTGATTTAAAAGGTGGAACAAGTGCTGGATTTCTTCGGGAGTCAGGCTGGCGGTCGGCTCATCGAAAATGATGATTTTAGCGTTCTGCCGCACCGCGCGCGCTATCTCCACCATCAACCGCTTGGCCGTTCCCAAGTTCTCCACCAAAGCCAAGGGATCAACGTGGAAATTGAGCGATTCCTGAGATTGCTGGGCTCTGATGTTAATCGTGCGGTAGACCGTGAACAGCTCTTCCATTCCCAGTTCCAGGTTTTGGGCAACGGTCATGGAGGGGACCAAGCTTGTCTCCTGGTAAACCATGGCGATGCCTCTTTTCAAGGCATCTGCCGGCGAACGGAACACCACCTCTTCGTCGTTCAAACGGATAGTACCCGAGGTCAGCTCGATAGCTCCCGCAATGGCCTTGCAAAGCGTCGATTTACCAGACCCGTTCTCACCGAGCAAAGCGTGGATTTCGCCTCCCCGCACATCGAAGTCGACCTCTTCGATGGCGTGCACACCACCATAGACTTTGCTGCCCTTAACGACCTGCAGCTTCGTAACCGGCGCGGACTCTTCACTGGCTCTGGCTATCATTTTGTCTATTCCCCGCCTTCTTGATGATTACGGTATTCTTCGGCGCACTTGTCCAGTTCAACGATCTTGTCATCCCCTTTGGAACAAGCGATAACTATGCCATCGACGCAGCGTGCGCTTGTCACACCATGAACTTTTCCGCCCACACGGCTGTGATAACTTTCAGTCGCCAACCCGTCCGCATCCAACTTGGCAACCAAGCCATAGGAACGCGCGGGCGCCCAAGGCTTCTGCACGCCCAGAGTTTTGATACGGCCATATTGGGTAGGTTGGAGGTAATTAGTTTTGGATGATAAGGCCGGGCTCACCCAATATTCGGGGGGCACTTCCGCCATCATCTTGTCGCAATAGCTGCGTTCCTGCAGGACAAAGTCGATAAGTTGCGAGCGTAGAGCAAAAAAAGTCATCCAGTAATCATCTGACAATCCTTTGGTGATGCGCCAAGGATAGCCTGCATAGTTATCTACGAGATAGCGTTGCTCACCGCTGTCTCGTTTCACGGCGCAAAGCTTGTGGGCCCAGGCCTCGCTCACCAGCACTTCATTTTCATCGTGGGCCACTACCACGCCCGCCGGCCATTTGAGCCCTTGGGCAACCACCCGCGCACCGCTCAATTGTGCGTCCCAGGCTATCAGCCGGCCGGTTCCTTCCTCATTGGCCATCAAGTCTTGCAGCCACCCGGCCGTTGGGTTGCGGCGTGAGCCTTCGGTCACATAGACCGTGCCGTCTTCGGCCGTGGTTACCGCTGTCGGGCATTTCAGGTCTACCCCGTCAACCTTGTCCAGCCATTTATTGACGGAGCCATTTTTGCCCAGCGCGGCAACGCCGCGCCCCGATACGCAGGCCAGCAAGCTCCCATCCTGGGACCACCCCAACCCACCGACCTCCGCCTCGAGGGTCGCATACACTTGCGGTTCTACAAAATCCGAATCCTTGAACACCATTATGGTTTTGCCGCTTGATACGTAGAACTCCCCTTGGGGCCCAGGCAACAAATCATCGGGCGCATTCAGTTCGGAACACAGCACGGTAGCTTCGTCCAACTTGCGGTTGGCCGAAAATGCTCCGTCCAACACCGGTTTCACGTGGGACTCGGAAATATCCCGGTCACGGAACAGTAATGAATAGATCAGCTCTTTAACGACTGCCATAGCCAACTACCTTCATTAATAATTTTCCCTGGCACGCGAGAGTGAATCTTCCCACCCTTATGCCCAGTACGAATCCCAACCCGTCCAATTAGGATCTGCATCAGGCAGAGGCACGCGACCGATCCGGTTGTTCTCAAGACCTCCAATGTAAAGGTAGCCTTTGTGCTCCCGCACTGAGGTAATAGTCGGGTGCGAATCCGCGGTTGGATCCCAGAGTGACTCGATCACCTGCCCCTGATCATCGAACTTTATGATGCAACCGTAGTTGATCCCGGGGATGAGCCACTCGTCAGATGGGATTTGCTTGACCATGCGCCGCCGGAAAGCGGGAGCGGCCATGGCGATGTCGTAAGCCGGGGCGCGAAGCCCTACAAAAGCGGCCCAATACCTTCCGTCCGAGGCGCGGTTGATGTTGTCGGGATAGCCCGGCAGGTTATCGATTAGAACTTCGAGAGTACCGGCCTTTTTGGTACCGATCCAATAACGATAAATTTTGCAACCATAGGTGCTGGCCACCATGAACGAGTTACCATCATGGGAAAGGCAGACGCCGTTGGGGAAGTTTAGCCCCCTCATCATGGTCTTGGTGTTGCCGGTAGCGGGATCATGGCAGATTATTCGCCCGTTACCGCGACCTTCAAACCCATCGAGCGCCCACTCCTCCAAAGCATAGCGGGTGGATGGGTCGCTGAAATAAATTTTGCCGTCCGGCGCAATGTCCAAGTCGTCAGCCAGAAGGATTCGCGAGTCATCCTTTAGCCTGAACTTGGTTCGGTTAGTCTCGTCAGTGACCTTGAAGACCGTGCGATCAGGCCTAACCCCATAAATGCCCATTCCCGACACGCACACGAGAATGTTTTCGTCCCGGTCCATCGCCATGCCCAGGGGACGCCCTCCGGTGCGGGCGAACTCTTCTCCCACTTGGTAATCCGGTGGCCTGAAGCGCATGATATAGCCCCTACGGTCAACCCCGTAAAGGTTGTCGTGGCGGTCGATAATGATATCTTCCGGACCTTCCACCTGGTCTAATCCGAGAGCCTGAGCATTGAGCAGGCGGTCGTTCTCGGCATAAGGACTATTGCTGTCGCGAGCGATGGGAGGTGCTTTTTCAAAATCCACCCAACTGGGTGTCACGTAGATCTTCTGCAGAGCCTTGCCTTTGTTCTTGAACCATTTGACATCAAAACCCACCGCCACCAATAGAAGGACTCCCAAGACCGCCGTGCCCACTCTTCCAGGCACGCCCAGGTTGGTAAGACCGTTGATGACCATATAGACGATGACACCGCCGATGAGGGCGCGGGCCACGGTCCCCCGGCCACCCGCAAGGCTTACGCCTCCCAGCACGGCGCCGGCCAGGGCATCGATCTCCCAACCCATGCCCGCGGTGTAGCCCGCGTTGTACTCGCGCGAGGCGTACAACATGCCGGCAACGGCGGCCAGCATGCTGGCGATGATGTAGGCGGAAAAAATCGCGCCTTTGTCATTGATGCCAGCATGCCGTGCCGCCTTGCGGCTGGAGCCTACCGCCATGATGTGCACTCCAGGCCGCAGCCGGGTTAAGTAGAAGTGGAAGGCAACGCCGATAATAATGAGGATCGCCATGTTGGTCGGTATGCCGAGGATGTCGCCCCCGCCAAAAAAGTCCCATAACATGCCGCCTTCGCTTGCGCTGGCCTCGGCCAGCGGGTCGGCATAAGCGGTTATCAGCTTGGCGTAGATAGCCCGGCCAATAATGAGAGTGACTACGGTGGTTAAAAAGGGACGCGTTTTCGCGTAGGCGATCAACCCGCCGTTGACCATTCCAAATAACGCCCCCAGCAGTAGTACACAGAGCACTACCACTAGATAGGGCAGTCCGAGGATCAGGTGCAGGTAAATCGAAAGAAAGCAAGATAGCGCGAATACTGAACCAACAGAGAGGTCAATGCCGCCGGACATGATGGTCACAGCCATCGCCATCGTCACCAGCCCCATGTTGGCAAAGTTGCTCATCAAGACTTGTTGTTGAGCCAGTGAAGCATAGCCAGGGACAATCAGCAGCGAGACGAAGTACACAAGGCACATCAAAATAAACGGAACGATTGGTTCCATCCATTTTTTCTCGAGCAATTCGCTGAGGAACAACTGAGGGGTATGCCGGTACCAGAAGCGCATCACCGCTGCATTAAACCCGATGCCTGAAGCGGCTGAACTCATTATCACGCCTCCATTTACTTCATTGGTTTCCAGCAGTAGCCAAAGTCAGCCGGGCTATTGACCCAGTACAGAGCCGTATAATGAGCAAATTGCCTGCTTCCGGGCTTGACGTCCCGGTTTTGCAGTATCTGCAGAACCGCGGCAACGATATCCTCGCCCTGGACATCAGCACGGTAAGATAAAAGTTTGTGGTAAAAACCCTGCTTCAACTGGTCGCAGTCAGGCATTTGGCCGTCGCTGGCCACCCACACTTTGGCCTTGGAACCCGCATTGCGCAGGGCCTGGCCCACACCAGCGGTCTGCGGTCCCCAGACGCTGTAAACAGCCGCCAAATCGGGGTGCGACTGAATCACAGTGGAAATAATCTCGCTGCCTTTGTTGGCGTCCCAGTTGCTGGGCTGACGCGTGACGATTTTAATTGAGGGGTCTTTCTTGAATATCTCCACCGCGGCATCCGCTTGATCACGGGAATAAGGAGCCGCCGTATCACCTTCGATGATCGCAATCTTTCCGGAAGTTTTTCCCCCACCGATTTCCTTAACCATGTCATTGGCAATCATGCGGCCCACCTGAGGGACGTCTATGCCGATGAACGCATCGCTCACCTGGACCGAGGGCATGTTGACCTGGACCACGTAGATGCCCTTGGCCATGGCCTTTTTAATCACCCTAGCCAAGTTGGTCTGGTTGGCGCTTTGTACGACGAGAACGTCCGGTTGCTGGTTAATGAGGCTTTCAACCGCCTGACGTTGGACGTCCGCTTTGAAGTTGCCGTCCCGAACGATGAACTTAATGCCGTAGCGCTCGAAATTGGCCTTCATTATGTTGGTCCATTCGCTCTCCAGCACACCGAGCCATAAGGGCGACCACGCTACCGTCTTACCGTGAACGGCTTTTAGGAATTTTTGGCGAAGTTCACTGCGCTGATCCTTTGCATAGGCCATGCTCGCGGAAGCGATCATAGCTCCCAGCATCGCGAAAACGAACAGGCACGCGACGACATGTTTCCGAGTAAACAGGCTTGCCATTTTTGACATAGACTCCCTCTTTCCGTTAAACGTTCGGTTACTAATCTGCGACATACTATCGAAGCGTTTTCAGTCTCCTTGTTTTGCCGTTTCATCATCACGAGGATGAACATAACTATCCACGACCAGTGCCAAAAGCAGGACAAATCCCATGATGATGTTTTGAGTCTGAGAATCCATGTCCATGATGGTCATGGCATTGCGCATAACACCAATGAGTAGAGAACCGGCGATTACGCACATCACGCCGCCGCGGCCTCCCACCAAGCTGATGCCTCCGAGAACAACCACTAAAATTACGTCGTAAATAAAAGTGCCCTCTGCAATCTGGAGGTGCATCATTCCGCTGGAGGCAACCATCATCATGGCCCCGAGGTATCCGATGACAGCGGATATCGCGTACTCCACCATGGTCAGTGGGCGTACGGCGATGCCGGTCAGGCGCGCGGCATCCGCGTTATCGCCATGTGCGTAGATGAAGCGTCCCAGCACTGTTTGAGAAAGGAACAGATGTACCAAAATGGCACAGCAGAGGAAAATAATTACAGGGATAGGAATGTGACCCGCTATGTTGCCCCCCAGAATAATCAGGTCATTATGCCCTTCGGTCAAATACACCACGTAATGCTGAACAAACGTGCTGCGGGTGACTCCGAGGATAAGAAGCCCGAAAGCCAGGGTCGCGAAAAGGGCTGGAATTTCAATAATTGAGATTAAGTAGCCGTTTAGGATACCCAAGGCAGCAGCAACAGCCATACAAATCAGCAGTGACACAAAAGGAGAATAGCCAGCATCGATCATTATTATTGACAATGCAGCGCATGCGCAGGCAATTGCCAGTTGGGAGAGGTCTATCCCTTTGCCGATAACCACGATGGCCATGCCGAGGCTAAAAACCCCAAGGACCGAAATCCCTCTCAGCAACGCAAACAAGTTGCCAAGGCTAAAAAAGCCCTTCAGGGTCACACTCAAGATAGCAGCGATGACGAGCGTACATCCCAGGACAATGACCATTTGGCTTGGACGGTAGCCTCCGCCGGCCCCCATTTTTCTTTCACCGCTCAGGGCATCATTCATATGCTTATGCCTTCCTTGAACGATTCGAATTAAGCAAGGCCGCTAAAGCCTACGTTTCCCTCAATCAAATCGCCATGCTGGCCACGGTTTTCAGTTTTCGAAAAAGCCTAGATGGTACAACGAAGATGGTCTGTCTTAGAGGCTATGTTTTTTCAGGTGCTTATGCTTAATCAATGATGTCACGGTCGCTGGTATCATATCGTTGGGCGCATGACTTTTAGCCAGCGGCGTGCCCCACAAATAAAATCATCAATGCTCAGAATAATTGTTTAATTTAATCCCAAACATTTATGCATAGTGAAAAATTAGGAGCCAATTTCATCTCAAAAATTTCTAAAAAAGTACAACCGGCCTACAATGCGGCACACTTGATACAGGCGAAAAATCATATTTTCATCCTTATCCATGCCTAGCGTGTATCCACATCTGCGTCAGGGTTATGAAAGGTCCAAATAAAAAAGTGGTTACGCTAACAACCACTTTTCCCTAGCTACACGATCTGCTTACTGACCTCCTCTTTCGTTAAAAACGGTAAATTATGTTGAGCATGACTCCTTAACAATCGGCACAAAAACATGCCCACTTTATATGCAACATAAATGCCAAGCGCTGGCTACAGCGTCATCGTTATGATATTAAAGACAAATACGGTATCGACCAATTGCAGGGGTAATAAAGATTGAGTTTTTTACGACGCAAGATGATACATATGTGTCAACCTGAGTCAAAGTCGCAAGACGCTATGACCCGCTTCCTCATTGACCTGCCCTTTTAACCCGATCTTGGATCTAGGCTGAAATTTTGTACTGGTATAGGGGGGACAGCGATGGCCAGGAAACGCTATTCCTTTGAACAGCTCATCCTTCAGCTTGTTGTTGAACGATTCGATATAGCTGTAACCCAGGGGCTGCCGGGCTCTATGAAGAGATCCTTAACCCCGGCCCGCCGCAGCCGGCTTCTCATTTGATTGGCCGTGAGTTCTGGACCATTTTCGCTATTGATTTAATCGGGAATACCCCGGATCAGGGAAAGATCGGCCAGGCAATGGAGCACCTCATCCAGCCTGATACTACGCCTAGTCACCATATTTAGGCTTTATCGCCCGCATTCATCGATCACTGTTAGTATCTTCAAGGATCCGCCGCCGTGGGTGCGATCAGCCACAAGGTCGTAGGAGCATACCTGGTTTCCGTGAGCAGGTTGCAGCCCTACCCAGGAGCCGTCAGTCAGCCAAAGCCTTCCACGGTTGGGCTGCTTCTGGGGCTCCTTCACCCCTTTCTGGCGCCAGATGTGCCCTACCGCCTGGCCGTGGCCAAAAGTATCTCAGCCTAAGGAACAAGCATGGCTGTCACTTGAGAGGCATAGTCACTGCAATGTTCCCCGTAAGCTACTCAGCGATAGTCGTAAACCCCGGCGCCACTCTTGCGGCCATAGCGGCCGGCCCGCACCAGC
>JAHLLJ010000056.1 GCA_020444205.1 Deltaproteobacteria bacterium
ATCATTCCTCGCCTTGCAAGCGGGGGCAGGCTTCAGCCACCTTGCCCAGGGCGCTAATCACCTCCCTGAGGATGCCCAGCACCTGCCCATCGTGCAAGATGCCTTCGTCGCTCAGTTGTTGGGCGGCCTGTTCTACCTGATGCTCCAGGCTGCGTATGCTCGGGCGCAGATCTTCCATGCTTACTCCTGTGGTCCCCGCCAGGCGGCCAGCGAATCCAGGCGCGGGGCCAGCACCCCCCAGCGCCAGGCGAACTCGGCCCCCAGGTCGGGCTCTATGCTCAGCCATATGGGACGGTTGTCCGGTGCTCCCAGCTCCAGCTCCAAAAACACCGGGCCATGGTTAACCTGGAAGCTCAGCTCCACCAATGCCTGGCCCGCCTTCAATGGAAGCTCGGCCAGGGTGGCCGCGTGATCCCATCCTGTGGAGCGCACCGTCAGCTTGCCGGACGCGGAGAGGGGAGTGTCCAGCTCCATGGTCAGGCGCACCAGGCCGGGTAAAAAAAGCTGGGACAGGCGCAGGCGGGTTCCCCCAGGGGCGCTCTCCACCCGGGCCGGGGGCCAGCCCAGCCCGGCGGAATCGCGCTTAGGAGAGGGAGGCCACTCCACGCGCTCCCATTGGAGCAAGGCGGGGGGCATGCCGCTGAGGCTGGCCAAGGCCCGTTGCAGGGCCGTGGCGGTGCCTGCCTGGGCCAGCTCCCAGTAAGTAGTTAAAAAATTAGGATGATCCTGGTTCAGCTTGCTCAGGGCCCGCTCGGCACCCTGGCGGTCGCCCGCTTCCAGCAGGGCGGCCGCGGCGATGAGCCTGGCCTCGGCCGGTGCGTCCGGCCCCAGGCGGGAGGCCAGCTTGGCCATGGCCTTCCATTTGCCCTGGCGCATGAGCAGCGGCAGGGCAATTCCGGGCCTTGGGTAAAGCCCTACCCACACAAAGGCCCCCTCGGGGTGGGGGCGGCCTTCCAGCTTGTAGACCCGGGGCCTAACCGGCACCAGCCGCCGCCAGGGGTGCACCTCGCCGCTTACGGTGCGGCCCCAGTCCAGGTCCAGGGGTAGGCCCAGCTCCGAAGCCCAGAACAGGCGGGCCCGGCCCCGGCCCAGGGCGGCGAAGGTCACGGCTCCTGGCGCCTGGGGGGATAAAAGCCATTGATCTTGCTTGAAGCCCAGGCTGCGGGCAAAGCGCCTACCTACCAAAAGGTCCCGGGGCTGGGAGCGGGCCCAGGCAGTGGTGAGATAGGCGGGCAGGGGCAGATTCACTCGCACGTGGGGCAGGATCACCTGGCTGTTGTAGTCGGGCATTGTGGGCAGGTACAGGCCTATGTTCGGATTTTCCCAGTAGTAGTTGCGGCTGGCGAATATCTGGGCCGGGCGCAGCCAGGCCCGGGGCACCGGCTGCTGCCACCAGAAGCGCTCCAGGGCCAATACGCCCTGGGCGGCCAAGGCAGGGCGGCCCTGCTTGGCCAGGTCTTGGCGCAACAGCCATTTGTGGGAGCGCTGGTAGATGGGCGGCGGCAACCAGCGGCCCTTACTCACCGGGTATTCCCCAGCCATGAGCTGCTCCGGCCCCAGGACCTTGGACACCCAGTGCCCGGCCATCTGCCCGGTGTCGGGCATGCGGGCCAACCAGGCGTCGCCCATGGCCAAAAGGCCCTGCCATAACAAAAAGATGCACAATAGGCACAGCACGGGTCTTCGGTACTTGCCTGCTTTGGCGGCCTGGATGGCGGCGGCCAACATGGCGGCCAGGGGCAGGCTCAACAAGGGGGTGAGGTTCACCAAATCCCACTCGCGCAGGGAACGCAGGCGAATCACTATAATGGCTATAGCCAATAAGGCCCCTAAAAGAGCCAACAAATCGGCCTTTTTGTGGCGCAGGGCCACGAACGCCAGGCCCGCCCCGACCAGGAGCATCCAGGCCAGGCCGAAGCGCCGCACCAGGGCCTCCCAGGCGTAGGCCAGGGCCAGCATGGGGTCGTTGCTCTGCACGGCGGGGCTCTGTATGTGCACGATGTTAATGAGGTCCTGGGCCCAGCGGGCCGGGTTCACCCAGAATAGGGGCGAAAAAAGAAGGCACCCCATTATTAGGCCCGTCAGCAGGGTGATCAGAGGGGTCCAGCCGCCCCAGGGACGGCGTATACCCCAGGCGGCCAGGGCCAGGAGGATAACGTAGCCGCCGTAGACCTTGGCCGCCACCGCCGCCCCGGCAGCCAGCCCGGCGAGCAGGTAATCCCACCAGCGGCCGGTTTGCAGCACGCGCACCGTGAATAAGAAGGCCAGCCACACGGCCAGGCATTGGGGAACGTCGCCCATGAGCTGGCGGGAGTAGGTGAGCTGCAAGGGGTCCAGGGCCAACAGCAACCCGGCCAACAGACCGGCCCCCCGGCCCCACAGGCGCCGCGCCGTCAAAAAGCCCAGCAAGGGCACCAGGGCCCCCAACCCGGCCTGCAGGAAGCGTGCGAAGAGCACGTAGGCGTTCCAGCCTTCGTGGCCCACGGCCCACAGGTGCCAGGGCGAACCAGGGGCGAACAGCCAGGCGCTGAGGCGGCCCAGGGCGGCGTAAAGGTAAACGTGGCCCAGGGGATAGCTCATGGGCGGGGCTAGGTCGCCGCGCAAAAAAGCAGAGAGTTGGACGAACTGCTTGGGGGTGTCCACGTGGGAGATGAACTCGGGCCAGCCATGGGCCACCCCGGTCAGCCTGAGCCCCAGGCCCAAGGCCAGGATGCCCGCCAAGGCCACCCCGGCCCAGGGCATGACCGGGCGAGATGCCTCCGGCTCCAGGGCCAGACGCCGGGCCAGGGCCAGGAAGTACAGGGCCGCCAGGGCGGCGGTGGGCAGGAGCCATATCGGCTGGCCCGGGCCCAGGGCCCCCCACAGCAGCAGCCAAGCCGGGGTGAGGGCGGCCAGGGCCCAGCCCGTGGCCCACAAAGCCAAGGGGAGCGAGAGCATCAGGGCCAAGAGCACCGCGGGCAACAGCCACAGCAGGGGATGCCCCGAAAAGGTCTCCCAGGCCAGCCAAGCCAGGGGCGCCAGCCCCAACAGGGACCAGGCACAAACCGCAGTCCCAGCCTCGCGCCGGGCCCACAGCCGGGCCAGGCCCCAGGCCAGCAGACCGCCGGCCAGGGCTCCGGCAACCAGCCCGCCCGGCAGGCGTAGCCAGGCGTTTTGCCACCCGTCCCAGCCCAAAAAGTATAGTTGGCTCTTGAGCCCCAGCAGGGCCCCCGCCAGCCAGGCGGGTCCCAGGGCGGCGAAAGGCGGGCGGGGAAGGGCTTTTGGCCATGCTAGCTTCATGGCTTTTTTTTAGCACAACCTGCCCCGGCTTGTCCCCTGAGCAAAAAACAAGGGCCTCTCGCGAAGAGAGGCCCTTGAGAATGGGGCGTTTTTACCGGTTCGGCGATGAACCGGCCAACTTCAGCGGCCCCTAGCGGGAGCTAAGCATCGTGCCGATTACATTGTGTACCCGGCCATCTGCCCGGGGGTAGGAGGCTAAAAGGATCCGCGAGGCGCGGTCGCCGGAGATTCGGCCGATGGCCGAGGCTGCGGCGCAACGCACCATCACCCGCTCGTTGGGGTTGTTCAGCATGTAAGCCAGGGGATAGACCGCTCTAGGATCATTGATCTTTCCCAAGGCATGGGCGGCAATCCGCCGGATGGTGGGGTCCTGGTCGTCGAGCAAGGCGATAAGCGGATCAACGGCGCGGCGCTCGTGAATGTCGCCCAAGGTGTAGACCGCTACGCAGCGCACCTGATTACAAGGTGCGTTCAGAAGTACGAGCAAGGTGTCGCGGTCCACCTTGGCGACAGGATTTATGAGTCCCTTGGCGGCCGCATCTTGGCAGACCACCATCATCTTCTTTTGCAGATATTGGGGCACTGGTTGCCCATTGTCCGCCCCAGCCAGGGCGGGAATCAGGCATAACAGGGCCGCCAGCAATCCGCTTCTTAATATGAAGCTTCTCATGTCGTCCATCCCTTCAGAGGATATGCTTTGCGTTTCGTTCTGGCTCTCCCGCCTCTTTCCGAGCCGGGAGGACAGGCCCTTTGTATTGACAAATAGCGCTCTTAAGGGGGAGCGTAAATGAGGGATGGACCTTATTGGGTACCCGTTGGGGGCCCAAAGACGGGGGGTATAATTCCCTATAAAACTAATTGTGGTGTTAATTCAGCTTGTTGCCCATTTGAAAAGCCTGGGGAATCGGGCGGCGCGGCGGCAAAAAAGCTTGGGAGCGGCTTCAATGATCCGGTTCGGCGGCTATAAAAATCTGCGAAAAAGGCTCTTGTTCGCTCCGCTGGCGGCCCTGATGGCGGTTTTTCTGAGCGCCGGTTGGGGTTGGGCTCAGAGCAGCGACGACCCGACCAGCGTGGAGGCCATCCAAAAGCGCCTGGAGGAGCTCCGGGTGATCTACAAACCCAACCACCCCGAGGTTGTACGCTACGAGCGCGCCCTGGAAAAGGCCAAGGAGAACGAGGCCCGCCGCCAGACCGAAGAGTTGAGAAAGCAGATGCAGCAGCAGAGGCCGCAAACTCCCACCAAAACCAACGGCAAGTAATATCATAGAGCCTTTGCCCCGCCTCCAAGCGCGGTGGAGCCAAAGCGCCACTGCCCCACCCTTGGGTCTCTGGCATAAGTTATGGAAATTGCGAATATTAATCGTAAATTGACATCCCTGAAAAACCTTGCTCATAATGATTGAGTATTGGTGGGTCTCTGGAAAGATTCCCGCCTGCCCGCATGATGGCTTAAACCATCTCTGGAATTTTTCTTGGAATCAGCTCCTGAGTAGCTGGGAGGAGACTCATGCAACACATGTTGAAATCAAAATGGATTCCCTACATCGCCATCATCCTGTCGGTTTTTGTGGGGGTGGTTACCACGGTGGCCAAGGCAGAGGCCGCGTTCGTGGACAGCCAAGAATCAATGAGCCAACTAATGCGCAGCCAGGACGCCGGCACCGTGCAAAGGGTGCTGGAGAACAAGATGGTCCAGCAGCGCCTGCAGGCCTTGGGCTACACCTCGGAGGAAATACAGTCCCGGCTCAACCAGCTCAGCGACTCCGAGCGCCACGCGCTTGCCGCTCAGATCGACGAGCTGGTCCCCGCCGGCGATGGCGTGGGCTTGGTCATTGGGGTGCTTTTGATAATACTGCTGGTGGTGGTCATCCTGGCCGTGGCGGACAAGAAGATCGTCATTACTGATTAAATTGCCTGGAAAGTTAATTTTTCGCGGCGTCATGGGGAGGGCGGCCCACTTTGCCCTTCCCTTGCTGCTTTTGTTGGCTCTATGGGCCTCTGGTTGCGGCGGCGCGGGTGGGGCTGAGTTCAAGCACCCCGCGGGAGCCCGCACCATCAGCGGCGTGCCCTTTTATGCCCAAGAGCAATACCAATGCGGACCCGCCTCTTTGGCCGGGGTTATGGGGTACCACGGGGTCAGGGTCACTCCCGATCAGGTGGCTAAGGCAATTTACCGCCCCAATCTGCACGGCAGCGTGACCCTGGATCTGGTTCTGTATGCCCGGAGTAAGAAACTCCCGGCCAAGTGGTACAAAGGGGGGCCTCGGGACCTGACCAGCCGCATAGACGCGGGCCTGCCTTTGCTGGTGATGGTGGACCGGGGTATCGGCCCCATACGCAAGCTTCACTATATGGTGGTGGTGGGCTACACCCCCAAGGCGGTGATAGTCAACTCCGGGCGGAATGAGCATAAGGCCATAGCTTGGGACGAGTTTCTAGGCAACTGGGAGCGCACCAAGTATTGGACCTTGCTGATCGGCCCGCCCAAAGGTTGAACAGTTTGATGGAATTCAGGCGTGCAATACTGGCGGTAGCTTGCCTGGCCCTGTTGGCCATGGGCTGCGGTATGCCCCACTACGTCATCATGGATGACCCCCTGTCCCCCCAGGAGCACCTTGAGCTGGGCTTGTCCTATGAAAAACAAGGCCAGTACCAATCAGCGGCCAAGGAATACCAGGACGCGGCCAAGAAAATTGATGTGGCCTGGTTGCTCCTGGGCAATGCCCAGTTTCATATGGGCCAAGACGATGCCGCCGAGGAGGCCTTTCGTCAGGCCATGGCCCGCATGCCGGGCGACCCCAGGCCCTATAACAACCTGGCCTGGCTGCTCTGCGCGCGGGGCAAAAAATTGGCCGAGGCCGAGGCCCTGGCCCGTAAGGCCCTGGCTCTGGCTCCAGCCGGAAAAAAGACCGCTTATGAAGACACCCTGAACAAGGTCAGGGCCGCCAGGATGGAAGGAGGGCCGTTTTGCCAAAGGCCGCCAAAGCCCAAGACCCTGTCCAACGGCCCGCCACAGCAATAGGCAGTGCCTGAGGCTTCGGTCACCAGCCCTTACTCCTCCGCTTTTTCATAGGCCGCCTGGGCCCCCTTCAGGTCGCCCCGACCGCCCCGGGCCCGGGCGATGATGCGCCAGTTGGCCGCCCGCAGGCTTCTGTCGCCCCTTGCCAGGGCGTTGGACTTGGCGGCCAGGTTCTCCGCCTGGCGGTACTTCTTCTGGTCCAGGCGCACCCGGGCCAGCTCCTGCCACAGATAGGGGTTGCGCGGCTCTATGCGCAAGGCGCGCTCCAGGGTGGCCCCGGCCGAGGCGCTCTTGCCGGATGCAGCCTGGGTTTTGGCCTGCTCCAAGAGGGACAGCACCGCGCTGTTGTGGGAGGGCTCCGGCGCGGGGGTCATGGTAGGCAACCCGGCGCAACCAGCCAGGAAAAGCATCAAGCACAGGACAAAGGCGCGCTTCAGTGCCTTCATTAATCGAAAATCCTTTCAAACCATCTTTTTACAGTGGTGCCCAGTTCTTCCACGGCTTCGCCCATCGAGCCGCCGCCGCACCCGGCGCTTTGGGTGGGGGCCGAACCACTGACAAAGGGCAGCTTAAGCGCGCCTGGGCATCCCCGGCCGCTGCGCAGGCCCGAGGATGCCTGTATCCACACCCACTCCACGTCGTCCGGCTGGGTCAGGGTGAGCACCGTGGGGTCCAGGGCGGCCATGGCCTGGCCCCACACTACCATGGCTCCCGAGGCCCCGGTGAGGCCGGTGGGCTTGTTGTCGTCGCGCCCCACCCAGGCCACGGCCAAGCGGTCGCCGGTGAAGCCCGCGAACCAGGAGTCGCGCAGGCCGTCGGTGGTGCCGGTCTTGCCCGCTATGTCCAGCGAGGTTGGCAGGTAATAGGACAGGGAACGGGCCGTGCCCCGGCGCACCACCTGCTGCATGGCAAAGGTGAGCAAAAACACCGAATCCGCCTGGCTCACCTGCTCCACCTTGAGGGCATAGCGCTTGAGCGGCTCTCCCTGGGCGGTGAGTACGGTGCGGATGGCCCTGAGCGGGGTGCGGAAGCCACCGCTGGCGATGCTTTGGTAGACCTGGGCTACCTCCAGGGGAGAAAGCTCCCCAGCCCCCAAAAGGCTGGAGGCGAACTCCGGCAGGTCGCGCTTTGCCCCCAGGCGCCTGAGGTTGGCCATTACCTTGGGCACCCCCACGTCCAGGCCCAGGCGCACAGTGGGCACATTGTAGGAATGCACCAGGGCGTCGATCAGGGGCACCTGTCCGTGAAACTTCTTGTCGTAATTTTGGGGTGCGTAGTCATCAGTGCCCTTTTGCTTGAACACCAGGGGGCTGTCGTCCAAAAGAGTGGCCAGGGTGAATTTTTGGGGTTGCTGCAAGGCGGTCAAATAGACCACCGGCTTGACCAGCGAGCCAATAGGCCGCTTGGCGTCCAGCACCCGGTTGAAGCCCTCGTAGCGCGGGGCGCGGCCGCCAACCACGGCCTGCACCTCGGCGTTTTGGGTGCTGGTGATTACCAAGGCGCCCTGCAGGGAGTTTCGCTTGATGCGGCGGTCCTTTTCCAGGCGGGCCAAGCGGCCCGCCAAGGCCTGCTCGGCAGCGCGCTGCACCGCCGGGTCCAGGGTGGTGATTATCCTCAGCCCCTCGGAGCGTAGGTCTTCGTCGCGGTAGTCGCGTTTGAGCTGGCGGTAGACCAACTGCATAAAGGCTGGATAGGGCGAGGTGCCCTTGGGAGCCCGCCGCACCACCCCCAGGGGCGTGGCCTTGGCCCTGGCCAGTTGCCGCTGGCTCAGCTTGCCTTGCTCGGCCATCTCCTGCAGCACGAAGTTGCGCCGCTTCAGGGCCCGCTTGGGGTTGCGGCGCGGGTTGTAATAGGTGGGCCCCTTGAGCATGCCCACCAGCAGGGCTGCCTGGGAAACGCTCAAGTCACTCAAGGGCTTGTCAAAATAGAACGAAGCAGCCAGGCCGAAGCCGTGGATGGCCCGGTTGCCGTCCTGGCCCAGATACACCTCGTTGAGGTAGGTCTCCAGGATTTCGTTCTTGCTGTAGTGCAGCTCCAACAACAGGGCCATCACCATCTCGGTGAACTTGCGTTGCAGGGTGCGTTCGGGGGTCAAAAAGAAGTTCTTGGCCAACTGCTGGGTCAGGGTGCTGCCGCCCTGCACCCGGCCGCCGCTTGCCGTTACCCAAACCGCCCTGGCGATGCCCCTGGGGTCCAGGCCATGGTGGGCGTAAAAGCGGTGGTCCTCGGTGGCGATGAGCGCGTCGATAAGATGTCGCGGTGCGTCCTTGAGCTGCACCAGCACCCGGTCCTCGTTCTTGCCGGGGTAGATGCCCCCAATGCGCGGAGGATCCAGGCGGGCGATGGACAGGGCTTTGCCCTGGCCGCGCTCGTACACCCCGCCCACTTGGCCGCCCCGGAAAGCCACCCTGAGGGACAGCGACCCCTGGGCTCCGTCGGCAAACACAAAGGGGCGGGTGACCAAATCCAGGGTCTGGCCGTTCCAGTCATAGGTGCCGGGCCGCTTGGGTTGGGAGGCCGGGTGGTAGCGCAGCAGGGCCAGCTCCCGCTTCATTTCGCCGGGGCTGAGCTTCAGGCCGGGGTATAGCTCCAGGGGCCGGGCGTAGACCCGGGCGGGCAGGGCAAAGCGCTTGCCCTCAAAGCGCGAACGCACCGTGACGTCAAGGTAGAGGGTGAACACCGCGGCAGCCAGCAGCCCGGCCAAGACCAGGTAGGCCAAAAAGCGCTTTTTGGTGAAGCGGCGTTTCTTGGCGGGCTTGCGCTTGGTTGCCTTGCGTTTGGTGGGAGCTTTGCGCTTGGCCGCGGCCTTGGTTTTGGCTGGAGCCTTGCCCTTGGCAGCCGTCTTGCGCTTGGGTTTGGCTTTGGGCTTTTTGGAGGTGGGGCGTTTGGCCATGGGTTTCCCGGTGTGAATGCGTAGTAGTTATTGAGCCGGAGCCGGAGACTCACCTGAGTCGGCCTCCGCGCACCCGGCCTAATGAAATTCTACACCGGATTGGCCTTAGGGTACCAATACCGACCAGGCCCATGACAGGGGCATCACGATAATCAGGGCCGGGATCATGCTGGCCACGGGGAACATTTTTATGCCGCAGATGCGAAAGCCGGTGGCCAACATGATGATGCCGCCGCAGGCTGAAAAATCGGCCATCATCTCCGGGGTGGTCAGGGGCACGATGAGCACCGCGCACAAGTAGAGTATGGCCTGCACCGCGAACTGGGGCAGGGCCAACAGGCCCACCGAGTAGCCCATGGTGGAGGCGAAGATGATTCCGGTGAACAAATCCAAAATGGCCTTGATGACCAGCAGGGTGGGGTCGCCGGTCATGCCCTCTTCAAGCGCGCCATAAACCCCCATGCTGCTGATGCAAAAAAGCACCGTCAGGGCCACGAACTTGTCCAAAAACTCCTTCTGATCCATGTCGCCCGTAGGGCTGACCAGCTTTTCGATGAGCTTGCGGGCGCTGTTCGCCGCCTTTTGGATGCCCGGCTCCAGGTGGGTGAGTTCGCCGATGATGGTCCCCACGATGAGGGCCAGGACCACCGGGGCGAAGAACTTGACCTTTACGATCATGGCCACGCCGATGCTCATGGCGGCGCAGCCAAAAACCAAGGGCATTTTGCTGCGCAGGTCCTTGTTTAATCTGGGGCCGATAAAGGCGCCGGCCATGCTTCCCACAAATAGAGCCACGCCGTTGATGATGGGGCCGATCATGATGTTTCCTTTTTCATGGCGTACAAAACCCGCAAAACGCACCAGCGCCGTGCCTGCTGCGGCGTGGCGGGTGACGCGAGTCGGCGGGTCTATTTAGCTTTGGTCGGTAAAGCCGAACTCGACCGGTGCCTTGGTGTAGAAGATGCGCAGCCCGTTTTGTTTGATGCGGGCGAAAAGCCGGTCGCATTCGTCAAAGGTGAGGGCCAGCATCACCTGCAGGGGCGTATCTTGCAAATCAAAGTAGTTGTCGGAATGAAAACGCCCGTCGTGGCCAAAGCCCTCTTGTCCGGAAAGCAAGGTGGCTCCCCGCACCCCGAGCTGCTTGGCCTGCTCGATGATCCAATCGGCCAGCGAGTTTCCGTCGTGCTTGCGGTTTTTCTGGGTAAAAAAGGTTACTAGATAGCCTTGCATGTATCGCTCTCGGTTGAATATTTCAGCCATCTCCAAGTGTATGAATTTGGTTTATCCCCAGGGACCGGACTTGTCAACCAGGGGCGGCGGGGCGAGGCGGAGGTTGGGAAAAGGCCTAAGAGTCAAGGCATGATACTATCCCTCGGTCCCCGGTCCGGGAAGGTCCTAGCAGCCGGGGGCCTAATTGGCGCTTGGAAATCTAGAGGCGGTCCGCTGATGCGGGACGTCCCGCCGCTCTAGCCGTACTCAGGAGGGTACCGGGCGTCTGGGGGAGGCTTGGTGCCTTCCTCCTCCAGCTCAAACATCATCTCCTGCATTTCCATGGCCTCCTGGGGTAGGGCTATGGAACGCCAGCCCATGGCCAAGTCCTGGGAGATCCTGCGCGCGATCTCCTCGGAAAGCTCCGGGCCGATGCGCGCCTTGACGAGGCTGATGACGATCTGAGCCAGGCGATCGGCCTCTTCCAAGGACTCAAGGCCGGCGCGGGCCTTGATTTCCAGCAAAAACTCCTTTCTGGTTTCAAACATAGGACACCTCCAGTTTGGGTATCTGGTGGTCGCCTACTTATATTGTAGGCCTTCTAGGCGGCTTCAAGGGTTTTTATGTCCCTTGGCCGTGATTTGTTAAGCGGCCGGCCCCTGCCCAGGTTTGAGTCCTGGGGCAAGGAATTAGTTGCAAATCATCTCCTTTGCGGATATTATCGATTTGTATACAAGGCCGAACTAATCGCGGCGGATGATAAATGAAACACCAGCGGGGACAATTTAAAAGCCTGAACGCCACCCAAGGCGTGTGCCCCCGCAGTGCCGCGTTTTTCTATTTTTATTATTACGCCCCCGCCACCGAGACGGTGAGCTTGTAAGGAGTGCGTAAGGCCTAGCATCTAAAACGCCCCTAAAGCAGCACAGCCCACCGTCCAAGGACGGTGGGCTTTTTATTTGGCCGGCAACCGCCGGCCCCAGTCGGCCAAAAACAAGGAAGTGGAAAAATGATCATTCAACTGAAGGCAAGCGCGGGAAAAAAAGGATTTCAAAAAGTCGTGTCCCAACTGGCCCAGGACGGGGTGCCCCGTGAGCGGCTGGACATCTTCTCCGGGGACACCTACACCCTGGTGGGCATCAAGGGCGATGCCGGCATACTGGACCAGGACAAGTATCAGTCCATGGATTATGTGCTCAGGGTGCACCGCATCTCCGATCCCTTCAAAGAGCTGTCGCGCCAGTTCCACCCCGAAGACACTTTGGTTGAGCTGAGAAACGGTCATTGCGTGGGCCGGGACCTGAGCATCATCGCCGGGCCTTGCGCCATAGAGAGCCGGGAGCAGCTGTTCAAGACCGCCGAGCTGGTGGCCGGGGCCGGAGCCAACATCCTCCGGGGCGGCGCCTTTAAGCCCCGCACCATCCACCGCAGCTTCCAGGGCTTGGGCGAAGACGGCCTGAAGCTGTTGGCCGAGGTGCGCGAGGCCGTGGGCCTGCCTGTGGTTTCGGAGATAATGGACGCCCGCGACATTCCCTTGTTCGTGGACTACGACATCGACATATGGCAGGTGGGGGCGCGTAACTGCCTCAACTACACCTTCCTGGACGCTCTGAGTCAGGTGCCCAACCCCAAGCCGGTGCTGCTCAAGCGCGGGGACCATGTGTCCATCAACGAGCTGTTGGGCGCGGCGCTCAGGCTCTACGAGGGCAACCAGCAGGTGATCCTCTGCGAACGGGGCGACAAGACCGCGGACAAGGTGCACCGCAACGTGCTCAACCTGAACAACGTCTCCTACCTCAAGCACCACTACCATTTGCCGGTGATCGTGGACCCCAGTCACGGCACCGGGGTGCGCGAGCTGGTGGTGGACCTGGGCATGGCCGGGCTGGCCGCCGGGGCGGACGGGCTGATTGTGGAGGTTCACCACCAACCGGAAAAGGCCCTGTGCGACGGCGCCCAAAGCCTCAACCACGAGTTCGACTCCATGGTGCCTCTGGCTTCGAGCATCTTCCAGATGCGTAGCGGGCTGGGCGCGGCCCAGGCGGCTGAGTTCAGCTTGGTGGAGGCCGGGGCGATCTAAGCGGGCCGGGGGGTGGTTAAGGGATGGTAAGCGCCGCAGGCCCAGGCTAGCCCTGGGAGCGGGGGTCGATCATCTCAATGCGGTTTCTGCCGCCGTGCTTGCTTTGGTAAAGCGCCTGGTCGGCCAACAGGACCAAGGCGTCGGCTTCTCCCTGGCGTTGCGGGATCATGCTCACCACCCCGATGCTGATGGTCACCAGCGGCGCGACCCGGGAAGCCTCGTGGGGTATGGCCAGATCGTGGATCGCCTCCTGGATGTCGCGGGCTATCTTGAGCGCGCCGTCCAGATCGGTGTTGATCAGCAGCAGGGCGAACTCCTCGCCGCCGTAGCGCGCGCCTATATCCGAGGGCCGTTTTAGCACCTTTTTAATGGCCTGGGCCACGGCCACCAGACAGTTGTCCCCGGCTTGGTGACCGTAGTTGTCGTTGAACTGCTTGAAGTAGTCCAAATCGCACAAAAGCATGGACAGCGGTGAGCCGCTGCGCAGATGTCTCTTCCATTCGTCTTCCAACTTGGCGTCCAGGAAGCGGCGGTTGTACAGCGAGGTCAGGCCATCGATGTTGGACAGGCGGGCCAATTCGGTGTTGGCCGCCTGCAATCCCGCGGTCCTTTCTTCCACTTGCCGTTCAAGGTGTTTTTGTATCCGCTCCTTTTCCTTGAGTCTTTTCTCATAGGCACGGGTTCGGACCTTTATGTAGCCGACCACCGCGACCACGAGGAGAAACGCGAACAGGATCAGCCGCCACTTATACAGGTCCCAAAAGGAAAATTCCTCGTAACGGACAATACTGCCGGGCGGCAGGTCGCTCTTGTCCAGGCCCCATTTGCGCATCTGCCGCCAATCAAACATATAGGCGTAGCAACCTTTTACGCAGGGGATGCTCCCCGCCGTTTCCCCGCTCAGGATGCGCAGGCCCAGCCGGGCCGCTTCGGTCCCGGCCAGCTCGGCGCTGGAGAGATAGCCACCGATTATGCCGGAACCGAGCAGGGTATCCCAAAGACCGTACACCGGCGCCTTGGTCGTCCGAGTCAGGAGGGGCAACTCCGCCCTGGGGATAATGTTCAGGCCGGCGCCATCCCTGGTGATCAGGGTGTAAAAGGCGATGGTCTTGGGCGGGAGCTTGCCCAGTTTGGCCAACAACTCGTCGCTGGGCAGGCCACTCAAATATATGAAATCCAGACGGTCTTCATAATTTATAAAAATCTCTCTGGCCTTGGTTTCATAAAAGTGGTCGTAGTCCGAGGCTCCCGAGACCACCGCGACGTGCTTGGTGTCCGGATGAAGCTTCAAGGCCAGCTCCAGGTTGTCCTTGATTCTGGCGGTGCCGACGATGCCGGTCATGTTGGGCAGGGCGCGCACCTTGGCCGCCATCTCCGGCTCGACGATATAGACGATGGGTACGCCCGCAAACAGGCTTTCTCGGTACTTGAGCAGGAACTTAAGGGACATATCGGCCGCCGCGATAACCAGGTCAATCCTCTTGCCGGCGTACTTGTTTTGGTATAGATCCCGCAGCCTTTGGGTGTAGGGCTCGTTGAAATTTCTGTCGAGTCCGGCGTATTCCAGGTGCAGGGCTATGGTGAACGGCTTCGGGGTGGCCCGGAAGGTGTCGGAGATGGTCTGGGCCACGATCTCGTACCAGGGCATGCGGCTATCGCTGGCCAGGATGACCAGCACCTGCTTGGGCGTTTGCTCCGCGCGGGCGGCTGCCTGAGCCTGGTCCGGCTGGGGGGCGGCCAAGCAGACCAGGAGGAGCAACACCGGTAGTCCAGCCATATACCCGGCGAATATGTATATAGATCTCCGGATGCTCATGCCCCCCGCAATACAAATTTTCCGGTGAGAGGCATGCTAGCCCATTGGAGGAGTCTGGTCAATTATAGTGGGATTCGGCCGAGACATTATAGACGCATGAGCTTGCGCGCGGCCGTCCGCATCCATGGACCATGAAAACCGTCCCCAAGAGCGAGCTCTACGCCTCGCTGAACCTAAAGATGCTGGCCTTCCTTGCCCAGCGGGCCGCTGGAGGCAGCCGGCCTTGCGCCGCGTTGCCCTCTCCAACCTGAAAACATCCATTCTTGTCTAGTTGTTGCCAAGAGGCTCCACCGCGCATACTTGAGATTAGGAACCAATCTGACTGACCAGCGCGGAGCAATACCGCAAGTAAGGAGCCAAAAAATGAAAATGCTGCTTACAGCCGAGTTCCCACCAGAGCCTTTCAACTCTTTGGTAAGAAATGGCAAAGTGGGCCAGATCATCGGGAGCATCTTGGAAACGCTGAAACCGGAGACCGCCTATTTCACCGAGCAGAACGGGACACGCGGCGGATTTTTCATCGTGGACCTCAACAGCCCGTCGGATGTTCCATTTTACGCGGAGCCCTTTTTTCTCAACTTTCAGGCAACCTGCAAGTTCCGGGTTCTGATGAGCCCCGAGGATTTGCAAAAGGCGGGCTTGGAGGAACTCGGCAAGAAGTGGGCTTAAGGCCTGTCCAGCCTGGTGATGCCGCCTGAAGCTTGGCGTACAAAATCGCGCGGTATATTGTCCTGCATACCCGCCAACGACCCGCGGAGTCTGCCCATTGAGCTAAATCCCCGTCGCGTTTAAAATGACCCAAAGGGAGGCTTGTAAGGGCAGCGGACAGTGCGGGTTTTTTCGAGGGCCGCTCTGAGCCTCCAAATCATCAATTTGGCGCGAAAAGCTGACCATGCTGAATAATAAAAACGGCCTGGGCCTGTTTACCGTATTTTGTATCGCCAGCGGGGCGATGATAAGCTCGGGCATTTTCGTGCTGCCCGGGCTGGCCCACGCCCTGGCCGGTCCGGCGGTGATCTTCAGCTATCTCCTGGCCGGTTGCCTGGCCTGCACCGGCATGCTCAGCGTGGCCGAGATAATCACCGCCATGCCCAAGGCGGGTGGCGACTATTTTTTCATCGCCCGCACCCTGGGCCCGGCGGCCGGGGCGGTCACTGGGCTTCTCTCCTGGTTCTCTCTTTCCCTTAAGAGTTCCTTTGCTCTGGTGGGCATGGGGGCGTTTGTCCAGCCTTTGCTGGGCATCAACCCCCTTTGGGCGGCCCTGTTCCTATGCCTGGTCTTCGTGGCCATCAACCTACTGGGCGCGGAAAAGGCCGGTCTGCTCCAGGTGGTCTTGGTGGTGGGGCTTTTGTCCCTGATGCTGCTGTACGTGTTGGCCGGGGCCAATCACCTACAATGGACGAGGTTCGAGCCGTTCGCGCCCAACGGCATAGGGGCGGTGCTCTCCACCGCGGGCGTGGTGTTCGTGTCCTACGGCGGCCTGCTCAAGGTCGCCTCGGTGGCCGAGGAGATCAAGGACCCAGGCAGGACCGTGCCCAAGGCCATGATCCTGTCCCTGCTGGTGGTGGGCCTTTTCTATGTGGCCATGGTCTTCGTTACCAGCGGGGTGTTGGGCGCGGCGGAGCTTGACCACTCCCTTACCCCCATATCCGACGGGGCCAGGGTCTTCGCCGGGGGCCTGGGGGCGCTGGTGATGGGCCTGGCCGCGGCCGCCGCCTTTGCCAGCACCGCCGGGGCGGGCATCATGTCTGCCTCGCGCTATCTTTTGGCCTTGGGGCGCGACGGCTTGGCTCCCCAGGCGCTCAGCCGTACCCACCCGCGCCTGGGCTCGCCCTACGTGGCCGTCCTGGTGACCGGCGGTTTTGTCTTTGCCACCTTGTTCCTGGACCTGGAGGTCCTGGTCAAGGCCGCCTCCTCGGTGCTGATCCTCACCTATTTGATGGCCAACATCTGCGTCATCGTATTGAGGGAATCCCGCCTGACCAACTACCGCCCCCGTTTTCGCGCCCCGGGATATCCCTGGCTGCAAATCGCCGGAGCGGGCGGCTTCGTGGTGCTGGTGTTGGAGATGGGATGGCAGGCCCTTATCATCAGCCTGTTGCTGGTGTTCAGCGGGCTGGGTTTCTACTGGGTTTACGGCCGCATCCGCTATGAAAGGGAGTATGCCCTGATGCACTTGGTCAAGCGCATCACCGACCGCGACCTGGTGAATGGCGGCTTGGAGGACGAGCTTCGGGGGATCGTGCGCGAGCGCGACCAGCTTTGCTGGGACGAGTTCGACCAGGCGGTGAAAAGGGCAGAGGTAATAGAGGTGAGAGGCGCGGACAACGGCGACGAGGTGCTGGCCCGCATAGCGGTTGAGGGCGCCCGGCGTTTCGGCCTGGATGCCGGGTGGCTGGGCCAAGCCTTGAAAAAGCACCAAATGGCCCAGGCCACGGAGCTGGTGCCCGGCGTGGCCATCAGCGATGCGGCCCTTTCCGGCTCCGGCGAGGTGGAACTGATCATGGCCAGGGTGGAGCCGGCGGTGGCCCTGAGCCCCAATCAGTCACCCTGCTTTGCCATGTTCGTGGTCCTTTTCAGCCCAGACAACCGCGGGGCCTATCTGCGCACCTTGTCGGCCATAGCCCAGACCGCGGGCAACCCCTCCTTTGCCGACCACTGGCGTTCGGCCCAGGACGCCGCGCGTCTGCGGGACATTATGTTGATCGCCAAACGCCAGCGCACCTGCACCATCTGATTTCACCCATTAAATAAAGGCCCTGCGCCCTCATGGGTACAATGGCGGGGATCACCTGAAACCGGCCTGCGCCGCAGTGGGACAAAAGCAGCTAGGCAAGCCTGTCCATCGGTATTGCCCATGGACAAAACCGGCGGATATCGCGCAATATCATAATATACCCATAGTCACACTATGATTATGGGATTTAAGCCCTTTTCAAATCCTAAAAGGAGGGAAGCCATGAAGGTGAGAACCAAGTGGGTCGCACTGGTGTTCCTGGGGGCCTTGGTCGCGGCCTTGTCGGCCGGACCGGCCATGGCCGAGCAAAAGATGAAGATGAAAGGAAAACGCTTCGGCGTGATAACCGAAACCACGGTTCATCCCGTGGGCGATGTCAAGGGTCACGCCGTAGGCGTCACCGTCTCCGAGGGGGTGGATATCTTATACAAGGCCACCTGGCGCTCTATCTCCAATGCTGATTTGCACATGCCTCAAGGCGGCACCATACGTGGTTGGAACATCACCACCCTTCCCAACGGCGACAAGACCTACGGCCAATTTCAAGGCAAGCTGGAGGGTAAGCGCGGCCCGGACGGCAAACCCATGATGCTATTGCATGGCACCTGGAAGTTCGTAAGAGGCACCGGCAAGTGGGCCGGGGTCCAAGGGAGCGGCACCTTCAAGGGACGTTACCTTGGCAAAAAGATCTACACCTACGACCTTGATGGTGAATACACCATCAAGAAATAAGCTGGAGACGATCCTCCCCTTGTGTCTTTAATCAGGCATTCTGCTTGACGGCTGCTATTCCGGCACAAAAAAAGAGGCTCTGGCGGGACACCGCGCAGAGCCTCTAAGCATTTTAAGTGGCGGAGAGGGTGGGATTCGAACCCACGTGCCCCGGTTAAGGGACAACCCGATTTCGAGTCGGGCCCGTTACGACCGGACTTCGGTACCTCTCCGCAAAGATCGGCAAGTATTATAATGGCGGCGTTAGCGCCGCGCCGCGAAAAACTCCCTTAAGATATCCGCCGCTTCCTCGGCCAGCAACCCCCCCAGCACTATGGGCTGGTGGTTCAGGCTGGCCACCGCGCCCAGATCCAGGGCCGAGCCATAGGCCCCGGCCTTGGGATCATAGGCAGCGAACACCACCCGCTCCAGCCGGGCCCACACCACTGCCCCGGCGCACATGGCGCAGGGCTCCAGGCTCACGTACAAGGTGCAGCCCCCCAGCCGGTAGTTGCCCAGGGTCCGCGCCCCCTGGCGCAGACAGAGCATCTCGGCGTGGGCGGTGGGATCGCCCTGGGCGATGGTGGCGTTGCCCGCCTGGGCCAACTCCTCGCCCGCCGGGTCCACCAAGACCGCGCCCACCGGCACCTCGCCCTGAGCGGCGGCCTGGCGGGCCAGCTCCAAGGCGCGGCGCATGTGCTCTGCGTCCCTTTGGCTGAAGACCGGCTGAGTCATGGGGAAACTACCACAGGCCCCAAGGCCCCGCAAGCCTCAGGACAGCTCGGCGGGACGCACTCCGCCGGGTTTGGCCTCGCCGTCCAGGGTGACCACTCCCTCATCGGTCAGCCCCAGGCGGCCCTGGGCGATCAGCTCCAAGGTGGTGGGGAACACCACCCAGTCTCCCGCCTCTTTCAGGCGCTCCTGAAGCTCGTCAGCCACCTGGCGCAGGCGGGCATCATCGGCCTTGAGCTCCTCCAGGGGCGCGGGCAACTCCACGGGGATGGGGTCGCTGACCATCAACAGAGGGCCGGAGTCCACCCCCAGATCGGTGAACAGGGTGGAGGAGCGCAATTCGCTCTGCCCGGCCACGATGGCGTCCATCACCGCGTCGTCGCCCACAAAGGTGCGCTTGCCGCCCGCTCCGGTGATGCTCAGGTCCGCCGGATGCACGTTGATGGCCCCGGTGAGGGTGAGGAAGCTCATGTACCCGCCCAGGGCGATGATGTCTATCTCAAAGGCCTTTACCAGCTTGGCGGCCACCCGGTCGTAGTTGCGCCGGGCCAGCAGGCCGTCGGTGGTGCGCACGCTGCGCTTGAGGCCTCGCTTTTCATGATAGCGCCGCACGTCATAGGCAAAGTAGGGCAGGTCAAAGCGCCGGGCGATCTCCTGGCCCCGGCACTTTTCGCTGGCCGTGTCGCTGAAGATGAAGGCCACCTCATAGGAGGGCTCCGGGGCCTCCAGCAGCTTGATAACGTTGGTGCCCGAGCCGGACATGAAGGCAGCCACCCTGAGGGGGCGTCCCGCCTGTTGGGGATCGAAAATAGGTTTGCCGGCCATGGGGCCTCCCAAGAGGGTGAGGGTTCATATCCCCTAGTCTATAGGATGCGGACCGGAGTTGGTCAAGAGCGGGGAAGGGCTCAGGTGCGGTCGCCGTAATACTTGCCCACGCAATCAGGGCAGATGCCGTGAGAAACCTGGGCGTTAAGGGATTTCTCCAGGTACTGGTCCACCGGCACCCAGTCGTGACTCAAGGGAGTTTGATCCGAGTCGGGATTTACCGCGTGGCAGTGCATGCACAGGCGCAGCCACAGCGGCTTGGTCTCGCGGCGCAGGGGCAACAGGCGGGCGGTGAGCAGCCCGCACACCGCACCCAACAAGGCGGTAGGCACCAAGTGGTCCCAATGGCTGATATCACCGTCGGTCCAGGCCAGCCAGAACAGGGAAAGCCCCCCTGCCAAAAGACAACCAGCCACCGCGAAACCCAGCGGTATGAGACAACGTGTCCCCTCCTTGGGGGCGCTGGTCTGCCCTTGCGCCATAACTCCACACTTTTTTTGAAAAATTACGGGAAAAATTATTGGTTAGTGTTACTTCATTATTAAAAGGCCAGTCAACCACTTTGAGTAAATAAGTGGCTTGAGTGATAATTAATATGAATAGCCACTATAATCGACCCGAGCACGCCTAAAACCAGACCATGTGGGCCACCGGGTTTCTTGACAAGCCTTGCTTGCCTGGACATAATCGATTTTTCGGGAGGCAATATGGAGTTGGACGCCGTAGACCGCAAGATCATCTCCCGCTTACAAGGTGACCTGCCTCTGGTTTCCCGGCCCTTTGCCGCTTTGGCGGAGGAGCTGGAGCTACAAGAGGATGAGGTGGTGCGCCGCGTCCAGGCCCTGGCCGACGGCCGGGTCATGCGGCGTTTCGGGGCTACTCTGCGGCATCAGCGATCCGGCTTCGCCAGCAACGTAATGGTTGCCTGGCGGGTGCCGCCCGAGCGGGCCGGAGAAGTGGGGGAGCGGCTGGCCGCATTTCGCAACGTAAGCCACTGCTATTGGCGCGAACCCTGCGAGGGGTTTAGCTACAATCTGTTCTCCATGGTCCACGGCCGTAGCGAGGCCGAGTGCCGCTCCCTGGTTGAGGAGATGGCGGTGCAGGCCCAGGCCGAGGAATTTGAGTTACTATTCTCCGTGGAGGAGCTGAAAAAAACCTCCATGCGCTACTTTGATCAAGAAGGTGAAATCCATGAAGGATGAGAGATCCCGGGAGCTGTGGCAACGGGCCCAGAAAGTAATTCCTGGTGGAGTGAATAGCCCGGCTCGGGCCATGCAGGCGGTGGGGCGCGAGCCCTTGTTTATCCGTTCGGCCCGCGGCTGTTACATAGAAGACGTTGACGGCAACCGCTACATCGACTACGTGGGCTCCTGGGGCCCCCT
>JAHLLJ010000057.1 GCA_020444205.1 Deltaproteobacteria bacterium
CTATCTCCGGGTGGGTGTAGAGCACCTCTTCCAGCTCCCGGGGATAGATGTTCTCCCCGCCGCTGACGATCATGTCCTTTTTGCGGTCCACTATGTACAGGTAGCCCTCGTCATCCATGCGGGCCAAGTCGCCGGTGTGCAGCCACCCATCGCGCATGGCCTCGGCGGTGCCTTCCGGGTTGTTGTGATAGCCAATCATCACGTTGGGCCCCTTGCACACCAGCTCGCCCACCTGATCCGGGCCCAAAGGCTGGTCCATCTCGTCCACTACCCGGGCCTGCAAAAAGGGCAGCGGCGGCCCGATGGAGCCGTCCTTGCGCAGAGAGTCGCGGGCAGCCAGGATGGCGATGCAGGGCGAGGCCTCGGTGCAGCCATAGACGTCGTACACCCCGTCTATGCTGGGAAAAAACTCCATCAGGCGGCGCTTGGTCTCCATGGCCAGCTTGTCCGCCCCGGCGGTGCACTTGGTGATGCTGGAGGTGTCGTAGCTGCCCGCGGCAGGGTGCTGCATGAGCAGGTTGTACATGGCCGGAGAGCCGGATATCACCGTGGCCCGCTCCCGCTGGATGGTGGCCAACAGCCCCTCGGCGTCAAAGCTTTTCACCAACACGCTGGTGCCGCCCAGGGCCACCTGGATGGTCAGGTGGTTGTTCAGGGCGGCGGTGTGGTACAGCGGACCCACGATGATCGATATCTGCCCAGCCTTGTCTTCCCGGCCGTGGATGGTGTTGAACAGGTTCCAGATCACGTTGCGGTGGGTGATCACCGCTCCCTTGGGCCGCCCGGTGGTGCCGGAGGAGTACATTATCTGGGCGGGATGATCTTCCAAGATACCGGGCCGGTCCTCGGCCGCTTGGCCCTTGGCCAAAAACTCCTCATAGTCCCGGGCCAGGCCCGAGGGGCCGGGCGCCGGCGACACCAGCAAGCGCAGCTCTGGCAGCTCGTCGATGATCCCGGCGATAACCGGATCGAACTCATGGTCGTAAAACAGGGCCTTGGCCCCGGAGTCGGCCAGCATGAAGGCCATTTCCCGCCCAGCCAGGCGGAAGTTTATGGGCACGGCCACCAGGCCCGCCCGCACCGCGGCGAAGTAAGTCTCCACTTGGTGGGTGCTGTTATAAAAAAGCATGGCCACCGGATCGCCTGGGGCTAGACCCGTAGCCAACATGGCCGAGGCCAGGCGCCGGGTGCGTTGATCCAATTCGGCAAAAGTCAGCCTGGTGGTATCGCTGACAATGGCGGTTGCTTCCGGGAATTTGCCCGTTGCGTTGACTAGTAATGCTCCTACGTTCATCTGGCATCACCCGAGGGATCGGCGATGGGGATCACCGGATAAGGTCCTTGATAGCCCATGGCCGCCGACAGATTGCGGCCCAGCCCTATGAATTGGGTCAGGATGTCCTGGAGATGGGCGCCCTTGGCCTCTTCGATGGACAGCGAGAGGTTGACCGCGGCCTCCATCTTCCCTTCCTGGTTGATGACCGGCACCCCCAGGGAGTAGAGGTCTGAGATCCACTCCCGGTCGGCGATGCTGTAGCCTCGTTTGCGGGTGAGCATGAGGTCCTTGAACAGGGCCTCTGAGTCAACGATGGTATAGGGAGTCACGCGATAAAGATCCGCGGTTCCCAGTAAATCTTGCAAGCTGTCGTCATCCAGCCCCGCCAAGAGGCACTTGCCCGAGCCGGTGCAATGAGCCGGCAGCTTGGAGCCCGCGTGCAGATCGTAGCTGAGGAAGCGGTGCACTTCCTTGCGGTAGATGAAGATCACCTCGGGGCCGTCCAATATGGCCATGTTCAAGGTGCGCTGCACCCGGTCGGAGAACTCCGAGATGTACTCCTCGGCGATTTTCTTCAGCTGAGTGCGGTTTAAAAAGGCGAAGCCCAGGGTCAGGACCTCCGGCCCCAAAAAGAACTCACGATGCTTGTTGCGCTTTAAAAAGCCCAGCTCCATAAGCGTGTCGGTATAGCGCTGCACGGCCACCACGTTGTAGCCGGTACGTTCGGATATTTGGGACAAGGTGAGGCGAGGATGCTCGGCTGAAAAAACTTGAAGAACCTTCAGGCCCCTGGCCAACGCTTGCACGAAATAGCGTTGCCTTCTGGTCAAATTAACGCTCTCCGTTAATTGTTAACGATTTTTATCGTATTGAATTCGACTTCTCTGCGTCAAGCACAATATTTCGCTATGTGATTTTTTCCTTCAGGATTGGTGTAAGAGCAAAACCATCACTAGGATTGAACCGGCCCTCGCCCAGGCCGATCTCACTATGCATGGCGTGGGCAAAGTCCCCATTCTCAAGCAGCCATTTCATGGTGACCACATGATGCGGGAACCAAAGGTCATGGTGGCATAAGTAGCAAATAACGGGGTGGTTTTTGCGGCGATGCGGTGGGGTGGCTCGGACTACATTTAAGGCCGCTTCGGGCCGGAGTACGGCTGTCCGAAGAATCTCTCGGATGGGCTCAAGGCCAAGGCGGAACCCGAGGTGGGGGTGGTGTTCAACCTGGGCGGCTCGGCAGCCACCAACTGGGTGATCACCCTGTGCCGGACCCAGTAAACAAGCTCAGGCAAGTGCTCTTGGTACTCGGCGGTATGCGGGGCAGGCAATGGATTATAGGCGACCTGTCCCCCCTCTTATCAGTTAAAGAGAGACAGGCCGCACTAATACTAAAGCCGCACCGGGTTTGAGTCGTCTTGCCGCCAAGCAGACGCGAGGCTAGCCGACGAGTTCCTTTATGCGGGACACCAGGGCAGCGGGGTCCACCGGCTTGTCGAACCACTCGTCCACTTCCAGGGACTTGATGGCCGAGTGGGGCGCGTAGCTGGAGTCCATGGCGTGGTCCGCCACCGCGGTGAGCATGATCACCGGGATGTCGCGCAGCGCCTTGTCCTTGGAGACCTCCTTGGCCACCGCGAAGCCATCCTTGTCCTCCATCATCACATCCAGGACGATGAGGTCCGGGCCTTCCTTGCGGGCCTTTTCCAGGCCCTCGATTCCCCCGTAGGCAGCCAAGGGCTCCATTCCCTCGGCCTCCAGCAGCATGCTTACAGCTTCCACCAAATCGGGATCGTCGTCTATGATGAGCACTCTCTTACCGGCCATGGTAACCCCTCCCAACAGGTAATCAGGCTCAAGTAGAATGGATATAGCATAGCAATTTGATGGACAAACTGTCAATGAAGCGAGGGCTCCGCGCCAGGAGCCAAATACGTGGCTATACGGCCTAAGATTGTTAGCAATCCTATTGGTGTGATATGTTATATGAGGCTCGTTTTCACGGGCCGCGCTGCTGCCATCTCCCGGCCGCATGAGGAATTCATGGACGAAACAAGGCATTCGGCCGACGAGCTGGCCGCCGAGATTCAAGCCCTGCGGGATCGCATTAGGGAGCTGGAGGCGTCTCAACAAAAGAGCCGGCAGATCCAGCGGGAGATGGACCGGGAGCGCAGGTTCAGCGAGATGCTGCTGGACAGCTTGCCCGATGCCATCTACGTGGTGGACCCGCTCACCTACAAGGTGGTGGATTGCAACCAGGTGTTTCTGGACCACCTGGAGCTTACGCGGGACAAGGTGATCGGCCACACCTGCTACCAGCTCACCCGCCGCCGCCCTGAACCTTGCCAGGAATCCAAAGACGCCTGCCATGCCGTGGAAACCATGCGAACCGGCAACCCGGCTGTTTCCGAGCATGTGCAGACCGCCCCGGACGGCAGTGAGCATTACATCGAATGCACCACCCTGCCGGTCATGGACTCCAAGGGCCGGGTGGCGCGGGTGGTGCACCTGCACCGCGACATCACCCGCCGCCAGCGGGCTTGGCACCGCTTCCAGGAGGTCAACCGGGAGCTGATCCGCTCCAACGCCTTTTTGCGCAACCTGATCAAAAGCTCGGTGGACGCGGTGATCGCCGCGGACATGACCGGGCGCATCATCCTTTTCAACGAAGCCGCGGGCGACATCAGCGGCTACAGCGAGCAGGAAGCCCTGAACCAAGTGGACATCCGCGACATCTACCCCGGCGACGGGGCGCGGGAAGTAATGGCCTTGCTGCGCAGCGAGGAGCACGGCGGCAAGGGCAAGCTCAAATCGCACGAGGTGCGCCTGCTGCGCAAGGACGGCAGCACCGTGCCCATAAGCTTGTCCGCGGCGGTGGTCACCGAGGAAGATACCGAGGTGGCCACGGTGGGCTTTTTCTACGACCTCAGGGCCAAGCTGCGCATGGAGCGGGAGCTGGACCACACCCGCATGCAACTTTTGCAGTCTGAGAAGATGGCCTCCATCGGCAAGCTGGCCGCCGGGGTGGCCCACCAGCTGAACAACCCCTTGGCCGGCATCACCCTGTATGCCAATCTGCTGGCCGAGGAATATGACCTGCCCGCCGAGGCCCACGACGACCTGAAGCGCATCCTGGACAACGCCCAGCGCTGCCGGGACACCATCAAGGAGCTGTTGCAGTTCGCTCGCCAGACCAAGCGGGAGATGCGCCCCACCGACCTCAACCAGGCCCTGTCGCGCACCATGTTCCTGCTGGAGAACCAATCCCAGTTCCAAAACGTTACCGTGACCCTGGACCTGGACCCCGAGTTGCCCCAGGTGCCGGCGGACATCCAGCAGCTCAACCATGTGTTCATGAACATCATCCTCAACGCCGCCGAGGCCATGCAGGGCAACGGGCGCATAGAGGTGCGCACCCGGCGCTTCCCCGGGGGCCATGGCGTGTTGGTGGAGTTTCAAGACACCGGCCCAGGCATACCCCCCGACGTGCTCCCCCACGTGTTCGAGCCCTTTTTCACCACCAAGGAAGAGGGAGAGGGCACGGGCCTGGGGCTTAGCGTGGCCTTCGGGGTAGTCAAGAACCACCGCGGCAGTGTCGAGGTCTTCAGCCCTCGTGGCCAAGGCACCTTGTTCGTCATCAAACTGCCCTCCGTGAACGCCGCCGAGGAGGAATAAAAACGTGACCCCAAGCGAACAGACAGCCGTATCGGTGCTGGTAATCGACGACGAACGCGACATCCGTGACGGCTGTGAGCGTTTCCTTCGCCGCCTGGGCTGCGCGGTGGCCAAGGCGCCCGACGGCGGGGCCGGCCTGCAGGCCATGGAAAAGAGCCCGGCGGACATAGTGCTGCTGGACCTGAAGATGCCGGGCATGGACGGCTTGGAAGTGCTCAAGAAGCTGCGCCAGTTCCACCCCCAGGTGTTGGTCATCGTCATCACCGGCTACGCCACGGTGGAAACCGCCATAGAGGCCATGAAGCTGGGGGCCTACGACTTTTTGCCCAAACCCTTCCAGCCGGATCATCTCAGGCTCACCGTGGGCCGGGCCATGGAGCGCCTGCGCCTGACCCGCGAGACCGAGCGCCTGGAGCAAGAGCGCCAGCAGACCCTGGCCGACCTGGCCGGGGAACAGAGCCGCCTGCGCACCGTGATTCGCGCCTTGCCCATGGGCATCCTGGTTACTCAACCCGACGGCAAGGTGGTGCTGCACAACCCCACTTTCTGCCAGATGACCGGTTTGGCGCCGGACAGCCCTTCGGGCCGGGATATCACCAATTATCTAAACGAGCCCAAGGTGCACGAGCTGGCCCGTTGCGTTTCCCAGCAGAAGCAAAACAATAGTGACGATCCTGAGGCGGTGGAATTCGTCACCAAGCAAGGGCGCAACCTGCTGGCCCAGGCAACCCCGGTGTTGGGCGATGGTGGCGCCAGCCTGGGGGCGGTGCTGGTGTTCATCGACGTGACCCCCTACCGTATGCTGGACCAGCTGCGCCAGGAGTTCGTGGCCAAGGTGAGCCATGAGCTGCGTTCGCCGCTGTCCACCATCCTGCTGCAGCTCACTCTGCTCCTGGGCGAGGAAGGCGCGGCGCCCATCAAGGGGCACCGCCATTTGCTGGTGCGCGCCCGGGAGCGCACTCAAGGGCTGATCTCCTTTGTACGCGACCTGTTGGACCTTAGCCGTCTGGAAAACGGCGGAGGGGCGGCGGCCGAGCCTGTCGAAGTGAGCTTGGAAAAAACACTTACCTCAGTGATCGAGGCGCTCAGCGACCAGGCGCAAAGCAGGGAAATGGAGTTGAGCCTGGATTTGCCCCAGGGGCCGCTGCCCATGCTTAGAGCCGATCCGGTGGGCCTGGAAAGCGTGTTCACCAACCTCACGGCCAACGCCATCAACTACTCCCCCGACGGGAGCAAGGTGAAGATTAGGGCTTGGTGCGAGGGGGACTCCCTCAAGGTTACGGTGAGCGACCAGGGCTTCGGCATCGAGCCCGAGAAAGTGGGGCTGATCTTCGACAAGTTCTACCGGGTCAAAAACGAGAAGACCCGTTACGTAACCGGCACCGGGCTGGGCCTGCCCATTGTCAAAAGCGTGGTTCAAAGCCTGGGCGGCTCGGTGGAGGTGGACAGCGAGCTGGGCAAGGGCAGCACCTTCACCGTAACCCTGCCGGCAAAACCGGTTTAGAACAACAAAGGTCCGGGCCGAAGCCTCTTGGCCCCGGCCCGGTGTGTCCCTCTCCTGGAGACGCCTTGTAGGCGTGATTTTATTTAGTCGAGCTTGGGCCGGGGATAAAGCCCGCCGCCCTCCACGATCTCGGGCACCTTTTCTTCCCATTCAATGGCCATGACGTGGAAGCCCGCCACCCCGGGCACCTCCTTGAGGCGCTGGATGGCCTCGATGCACATCTTGATGCCTTCTTCGGCCTGCTTTTCCTTGGGCACCCCGGCGATGCGCTCCACCACTGCGTCGGGAACGTCCATGCCCGGCACCCGGTTCTTCATGTACTTGGCCATGCCCGCCGATTTGAGCGGGGTGAGCCCGGCCAGGATATAGACCTTCTCCAGAAGGCCGCGGTCGCGGGCCTCGCCCAACCACTTTTCAAACTTGTCCAGGTTGAAGATGCACTGGGTCTGGATGAACTCCACCCCGGCGGCCACCTTCTTGGCCAAACGCGGCACCCGGATCTCGTAGGGATCGGCAAAGGGGTTGGCCGCCGCGCCCACGAACATCTTGGGCGGCCGCTTGATGTCGTCACCGCCCAGGAACTTGCCCTCGTCGCGCATGTGCCTGACCGTCTGGATTAGCTGCATGGAGTCCAGGTCGTGCACGTTTTGCCCCGCCGCGCAGTCGCCGAAGCTCTGGTGGTCGCCGGACAGGCAAAGGACATTGTGAATGTCAAAGGAGGCCGCGCCCAGGATATCGCTCTGCATGGCGATGCGGTTGCGGTCGCGGGTCACCATCTGCAGGATGGGCTCCAAACCGGCCAGCTTCAAATGGATGCAAGAAGCCAGGGAGCAGAGCCTGGTCACCGAGGTCTGATTGTCGGTGATGTTAATGGCGTCCACGTGGTCCTTGATCATCTGGGCCTTTTCCTTGATGGCCTCGGCGTCGCTGCCCCGGGGCGGCCCGCACTCGCTGGTCACCGCCTGGTGCCCGGCCTTGAGCATCTTTTCCAGCTTGCTGGGGGTCGTCTGGCTCACGAGGCCACCTCCTCTTTGATGCGGGTGCGGGGGCCGCCGGCCCGGTCGGTGGACCAATCCTTGATGGGGGTGAGGGCCTCATAATCCTCCATGCGGCCCAGGGAGCTCAGGCGATCCACGATGAGCTGCCAGGCGCAATCCACGTCCTTGGATATCTCGCACTTGCCTTTGGTGGAGCCGCCGCAGGGGCCGTTGAGCACCCGCTTGGCGCAGCGGCTCACCGGGCAGATGCCCGCCGTCTTGGCCAGCAGGCAGGTGCCGCATCCCTGACAGCGCTCGCTCCACACCCCGCGCTCCAAGGCTCCGCCCATGAACGAGGTGTCCACGCCGGGCACCACCGGAATCGTGTTGTACTCCTCGGCCATGAACTGACAGCCCACGCCGCAGGCAATGGAGACCACGATTTCGTAAGGTTCCACCGTATCCCTGGCGCCCACCACGTATTCGCGGTCGCATTGGCGCTGCAGGGTGGCCTCGCCCACCTGGGCCTCAATGCCCTGGTTAAGGAAGTGCAGGCGAAGCGCCGAGGCCAGGATGCCTACCTCCTTGGTGCCCCCCACTTCGCAAACCGTGACGCATTCGTTGCAGCCGGCCACCAATATCTTGCGGTGGTCTTTGACTACATCAATGATTTCCTCCAAGGGTTTGCCGTTGGCTACGATCATTTCACGCCGCTCCTCTTTCCGCCGCCTTCCCGGACGCCGGGCCGGATGAGGTCGCCCCGGCCAGCTTGGCCGGGTTGGGCCCCAGGGCCTTGATGCGTTCGGTCATCTCCCGGGCAAATTGGGCGAACTTGGGGGCTTCGCCCGAGGTGAGGTTGTACATCTGCACCCTTTCGCCGCCGGTGCCCACTTGCTCCAAAAGGCGCTGGGCCTGCTCCACCCGCTTGCGGGCCTTGAAGTTGCCCTGCTCGTAGAAGCAGCTACCCTCCATGCAGCCCACCAGGTAGACCCCGTCAGCCCCTTTTTCAAAGGCGCGCAGGATGTGCAAAATATCCACTTTTCCGGTGCAGGGCACGCGGATTATGCGCACCTGCGCCGGGTAATTCAGGCGCATCGAACCTGCCAGGTCCGCGGCTGAATAGCCTCAGGCATTGCAGCAAAAAGCCACAATCACCGGCTCAAAGCCCTCCATCACATTACTCCCTCCAGCAGTCCATCCACCTGAGCGAGGATCTGGTCGTCCTCGTACCAATTGAGCTCAATAGCCTTGGCCGGACACTCCGCGGCGCAGATGCCGCAGCCCCGGCACAGGGCCTCGTCTATTTGGCTCACCCCGTCCTCGTTGATGCGCGGCACTCCGTAAGGGCAGGAGTAGACGCACACCAGACAGGAGGCGCACAGATCCGGGTTCACCCGCGAAGTCACCGGCGACAGCTCCAGCTCGCTTTGGGAAAGCAAAGTGGCCGCCCGCCCGGCCGCGGCCAGGGCCTGGGCTATGGTTTCGCTGACCAGTTTGGGCCCATGGGCGGTGCCGCACACGTAGACCCCGTCGCTGGCCATGTCCACCGGCCGCAGCTTTACGTGGGCCTCCAGCAAGTAGCCGTCCGCGTTGCGGGCCAGCTTCATGATCGACCAAAGGTCCTCGGATTCACGGGGGCGCATGCCCGCGCTTAGGGTGACCAGATCGGCCCGCACCTGAATCTCGCGGCCCAGCACATGGTCGGTGAAGGTCACCACTACCCCGTCCTCGCCCGGAACCACCTCCGGGGGATGCGCCTGATCGAAGCGGAAGAACAACACGCCCTTTTGGCGGGCCTCGGTGTAATAGTCCTCCATGAGCCCATAGGTGCGGATGTCGCGGTAAAGCACAAAGACCTGCATGTCCGGGTTGAGCTCTTTGAGGTGCAGGGCGTTTTTGACCGCGCTCTGGCAGCAGATGCGCGAGCAGTTGGGGTAATCATCGCGCCGCGAACCCACGCACTGGATCATCACCACCGAGTCCAGGCCCTTGGCCCCGTCCGGCTCTTCCAGGCGCTGGGCCAGCTCCACCTGGGTCACCACCCGGGGATCATCGCCATAGCCGTATTCGCTGGGCTCGTACTCGCTGGCCCCGGTGGCCAGGATCAGGGCCCCGTGGTTTATCTTGCGCTCGTACATGGCCGGGCCCACGATGACCTCGGTGGTGAAGTTGCCCCGGTAGCCGCTGAAGCTGGTGATCACCGTCTCGGTGAGCACCTGGATGTTCTCGTGCTCCAGCACCCGCTCCATGAGCTGGTCCAGGTGGGCATTGATGTCCGCCCCCTCGATGGTGTGGGTGAGCCGCCGGGAGAAGCCGCCCAGCTCTTCCTCGCGCTCCACCAGCACCACCTCGAATCCCTGCTCGGCCAGGGACAGCGACGCGGTAAGCCCGGCCACTCCGCCCCCCACCACCAGGCAGGTGGACTTGACCCCCACGGTCATCTTGGGCAGGGCGCGGTGGGTGCTCACCCGGGCCACCGCCGCGCGCACCAGGTCCTTGGCCTTGGCCGTGGCCAGGGCCGGCTCGGCGCTGTGCACCCAGGAGTCGTGGTTGCGGATGTTGGCCATCTCGAAAAAATACTTGTTCAGGCCGCAGGCGGTGAGGGTGTCCATGAAGATGGGTTCGTGGGTCTTGGGGCTGCAAGAGGCCACCACCACCCGGTTGAGGTTGTGCTCGGCGATCTTGGCCTTCATCTGCTCCTGCACGTCCTGAGAGCAGACGAAAAGGCCGTCGTCGGCCACCACCACGTTGGGCAAGGTGGCGGCATATTCGGTAACCGAAGGCACGTCCACCACCCCGGCGATGTTGATGCCGCACTTGCACACGAACACCCCCACCCGGGGCTCCTCCGCGCCCACGTCGCGCTCGGGCACGATATCCACGGAACGGGTGGCGCTCCACCTGGCCGGGGACAGCTTGCCCGCCGCGGCGGCGGCCGCCGCGCTGGCCTCGGTGACCGAGCTGGGGATGTCCTTGGGCCCCTGGAAGCTGCCGCAGACCATGACCCCCGGACGGCTGGTGGCCACCGGAGCCATGGGCTCGGTGGTGGCAAAGCGGTACTTGTCGACCTCTACTCCCAGGCGCTGGGCCAGCTCGCCGCTGGAGGTGGGCACCTGCAGGCCCACCGACAGCACCACCAGGTCAAAGGCTTCTTCCTTGGCCTGGCCATCGTCGGTGGCGTATTCAATGCGCACCCCGCCGCTGTTCGGGTCGTCATAGATGGTATGGGCCCGCGACTTGATGAAGCGCACCCCCTCCTGGTCCCGCGCCCGGTGGTAGTAGAGCTCGTAGTCCTTGCCAAAGGTGCGGATGTCCATGTTGAAGATGGTGCAGTCCAACTCGCCGGAGGCGTGCTCCTTGGCCACCAGGGCCTGCTTGATGGCGTACATGCAGCACACCGAGGAGCAATAGCCATTGCCGCAGCGGTTGGTGTCGCGCGAGCCCACGCATTGCAGCCAGGCTATCTTCAGGGGCTCCTTGTGGTCCGACAGGCGCACCAGGTGGCCCTGGGTTGGCCCGGCCGGGCTGAGCAGGCGCTCGAACTCCAGGGCGGTAAGTACGTTGGGGTTCTGGCCGAAACGAAAGTCCAGGCCCAATATATCCGGTTGGAAGGGCCGCGCCCCGCTGGCCAGCACCACCGAGCCCACCTCCAGGGCCAGCTCACGGGGCTGTTCGTCGTGATTCACCGCATCGGCCAGGCAGGCGTCCACGCAAAGCATGCACTCGGCGCACCCGGCGCAGGCCAGGCAGCGGGAGGCCTCGGCGCGGGCCTGCTCCTCGGTATAGGGTCCCAGCACTTCCCCGAAGTTCTTGGCTCTCTGCGCTGGGTCGGCATGGGGCAGGTGCTCGCGGGCCTGCACGGGCTGGTCCATTTTCTCCGGCTGCACCGGAGTCAGCTTGCGGGGCCTGCCTTCGGTCATGTCCCGGCCCTCGGCCATGGCCGTAACCGAACGGGCCGCCTCCTTGCCTTGGGCTACCGCCTCGATGACCGTGGCCGGGCCCAGCACCGCATCGCCACCGGCAAAGACAAAGGGCAGGTTGGTCTGCAGGCTCACCTCGTCCACCTGCAGGCAGTTTTTTCTGCCCACGTCCAGGCGGCAGGTGTCGTCCAGGCACTCCAGGTCCGGCTCCTGGCCGATGGCCGCCAGGGCCCCGTCCACCTCTATGATGTACTCCGAGCCGGGGATCTCCTGGGGTCTGGCCCGGCCCGAGGCATCGGGCTCGCCCAGCTCCATCTTGATCACCTCCACGCCGGTGAGCTTGCCGTCGCTGGAGATGAAGCGCTTGGGCGCCACCAGGAACTCTATCTTGACGCCCTCCTCCAAGGCCTCCTCTACTTCGTCCTCATAGGCGGGCATTTCCTTGCGGGTGCGGCGGTAGAGGATGGTGACCTCTTGGCTGCCCAGCCTCAGGGCGGTGCGGGCCGAGTCAATGGCCACGTTGCCGCCGCCCACCACCACCACCCGCTTGCCCGGAGAGCTGGCCTGGCCCAGGCCGGCCTGGCGCAGGAACTCCACGCCCGGCCGCACTCCCTGCACGTCCTCGCCGTCCACCCCCAGGGTGAGGCAGCGGTGGGCGCCCACGGCCATGATCACCGCCTTGTAGCCCTCCTGCTGCAGTTGGCCCACGGTGAAGTCTTCGCCCAGGGTGCTGTTGAGGCGTATCTCCACCCCCAGGGCCTTGATGTAGTCAATTTCATAGTCCAGGATGCGCTGAGGCAGGCGGTAGTCGGGGATGCCCACCCGGAGCATGCCCCCGGCCACGGGCAGGGACTCAAAGATGGTGACCGTAAAGCCCTCCAAGGCTAGGTAGTAGGCCGCGGACAGGCCCGCCGGGCCCGAGCCGATGACGGCTATCTTCTCCTCCCGGGGAGGCTTGGTCTCCGGCAGGTCCATCTCGCCTTGGTCTATCTCCCACTCGGCCACAAAGCGCTTGAGGTCGCGAATGGCAATGGGCTCGTCCAACTCCCCCCGGGCGCAGGCCGCCTCGCAGGGATGGGTGCACACCCGGCCGCAGACCGCGGGCAGGGGGTTCTCGTCGCGGATTACCCGCAGGGCCTCGCGGTAGCGCCCCGCGGCAATGAGGTTCACATAGCCCTGCACCGCGATGTGGGCGGGGCAGGCCACCTTGCAGGGGCTCTGGCCCCGCTTGCTGATGGAATAAGCCCCGGGTATGGCCTGGGCGTAGCGCTTGTAGGCCGCCCGCCGCTGGGCTATGCCCGCGTCGTACTCGCTGTCCAGGGGAATGGGGCAGACCTTGGCGCACTCTCCGCAGGCGGTGCATTTTTCCAGGTCCACGAAACGCGGGTGTTGCAGCACCTGGGCGGTGAAGTTGCCCTCCTCGCCCTCCAGGCCCAAAACCTCCGCGTTGGTGAGAAGCTCTATGTTCAGATGCCGGCCGACCTCGACCAGTTTAGGCGAGATAATTCACATCGCGCAGTCGTTGGTCGGGAAGGTCTTGTCCAATTGGGACATCAGACCGCCGATGGCCGGGTCGTTCTCCACCAGGTAGACGTAATAGCCGGAGTTGGCCAGATCCAGAGCCGACTGCATCCCCGCGATGCCGCCACCCACAACCATGACCCTGCCTATAGGCGGGGCCGGAGTTGCTTCGCTCTTTGCTTGTGCGCTCTTTGCCATGCCTTTTTCCTTGCCTGCGGCGCGGCCGGAGGCTCGGCCCCGGCCGCGGCCTGATTAGGCCCCCAATATCTGCGGCAGCCGGTCCTCCCATCCCAGGGGGGAGATCATCACCCCGCTGTAGCCGGCTGCTTTGATGCCCTCGATAAGTTCCTGGGCAATGAGTATGCCCTCGCGCACCCGGTCGGGAGCGTCCTTGACCCGCTCGATGAGTTCATCGGGCATGTGTACGTGCTTCATATGGCGGCTGATGGCCCGGGCCATGCCCACCGACTTGAGCAGGAGCACGTTGGGTATGAGCCTCACGTCACGCTCACCCAGGTGTTTGGTGAACCCGGCCAGGGAGTCCAGGTCGAACACCGGCGGGGTGAGGAAATACTGGGCCCCGGCGGCCAGCTTATTATCCAGATCGGCCAACTCCTGCTGCACCGTGCCCAAGGCGCCGGTATTAAGGGTGGCGCCCACGGTGAAGCTTGGCGCCCCCTCCAACTCCACCCCGGCCATGTCCTTTCCCGTGGCAAGCTTGGCAATGACCTGCATCAGCTCCAGCTCGTCCAGGTCATAGACCGCCCGGGCCTTGTGGTGATCGCCGAAGTTGGGAGCATCACCCTCCACGGCCATGACGTTGGTGATGCCCAGGGCCGCCGCGGACAGCAGATCGGCCTGAAGAGCCAGCCGGTTGCGGTCGCGGCAGCAAACCTGCATCACCGTCTCCAGGCCCTTGTTGGCCAACAGCATGCACCCACCCAAGGAGCCCAGCTTCATAACCGCATTGGCCATCTCCGGCACCACCACCGCGTCCACCTTGCCCTTGATGCGCTGGGCGTGGCTCACGAAGTCTGCCACGTCCACGCCTTTGGGCGGCTCCAACTCGGCCAGGGTCACGAACTGCCCTTGGTCCAACTTTTGTGCGAAACTCATGTCCCCTCTCAAAGCAGGCACCCGCCAAACCGGCAACCGGCCATGGCCGGCGGCTGGGGGAGCGGCGGGGCCAGTCCCATGAAAAACCAATAAAAAAAACAGTCCGCCGGGCGGACCTATTTCACTAAAGTCTCCCGGACCGCGCCCGCGGCGCAGGAAACCGAATTCATGCAAAAGGGGTTGGGGTGGTTGCGAAGGCGGCGGTTGAGGCGATAACCGCGGTTCGAACCGAGGAGTGCGAGCAGAGAGGACCAAAAGAAAAGCCGCCGTGAATTTGCCGTATGGGGGGCGCCATTGGAGATCCGGATCAAGCCACTCATCAACAGGCTCCTGGCGATCAAGGCGATATAATTCATAGTAAATCGATTATTATTATCTACAAATTAGATTTTTGTTGTCAAGAAGTTGCTGTCAGGCCATTTCCAACCGCTTGTATCCTATTGTCACCCTGGGATAAGCTGAGAAGAATCCCGCTGCCTCTCAAGAGAGGAATCATATGTCCAGCCGCCACCGCCCCTGGGGTTATTTCGACCAATCAGCCGAAACCGGTCCCTGGTCCGCCAGCCGGGCGGAGATTGACGCCCGGTTGCGCCAGACCGTGGATTTTGCCGTGGAGCGCTCCCCGACCTACGCGGAGCTATTCGGCCGGGCCGGTATCCAGGCAGGCTCATTCCAAGGCCTGGAGGATCTGGGCCGCCTGCCCATCCTCACCATGAGCGACTTGATCGCCAGGCAAGAGCAGGACCCTCCCTTTGGCGGGTTCGAAACCGTGCCCGCCGAGGAGTTCCACCGTATCTATATAAATCCCGGTTTCTTGTGGCAGCCCGGTGAAAGCAGTTACCAACAGACTTCCTTGGCCGAAGCCCTGCGCGGGGGAGGCATTGGGCCCAGCGACCGGGTGCTGAACACCTTTTCCTATCACCTCTGGCCCTATGCGCACATGCTCGACGAGTCCCTGAAGTCAATCGGGGCCACGGTCCTGCCCACGGGCACGGGCAACGCGTTCATGCAGGTGCGCATAATGCAAAAGCTGAGGATCAACGCCTACATGGGCACCCCCAGCTTCCTGATGACCATAGCTCAGCGGGCCGAGGCCATGGGCCTGGACCCGGCCAAGGACCTGGCCCTGGAGGCGGCGGTGGTCGGGGCGGAGATGTTGCCCGAGAGCCTGCGGCGGCGGCTGCAGGACAAGCTGGGCATAAGCGTGCGCCAGAGCTATGCCACGGTTTACCTGGGATGTCTGGGCTACGAGTGCCAAGAGGCGGCCGGCCTGCACGTGCCCCAGGACATGCTGGTGGAGGTGGTGGACCCTTCCACCGGCCAGCCCCAACCTCCGGGCGTGGCCGGCGAAGTGGTGGCCAGCAACCTCAACCCGGCTTACCCCATGCTCCGCTTGGCCACCGGCGACCTTTCCATGTGGATGGAAGGCGAGTGCCCTTGCGGCCGCACCAGCCCGCGTATAAAAGGAGTGCTGGGCCGCATGGACCAGGCGGTCAAGGTGCGGGGCACCTTTGTGCACCCCTGGCAACTGGATGAGTTGTTCGCGGCGCGGCCCGAGGTGTTCAAGTACCAGGCCGAGGTGAGCCGTCACCAGGACCAGGACCTGCTGACTATAAAGGTGGAGATGATGGAGGAAGTGGGCGCGGAACTGGCCCTGCGCCGCCTCCTGGAGCGCGAGCTGCACGAATTCCTCACGGTCAAGGGCCAGGTGGAGGTGGTGCCCCGGGGCACCATACCCGACTTCCACGGCAAAATTCTTGACCGGCGCAATTGGGACTAGGACGGGTGGCGATCTAGATGGCCGAGGAGAAGCTAAAGGTTGGAGGGCTGATGCAGAGCGACGGCCGCTCCATGCTGAGGGTTCTTTCGGTCTTTAACATCATGGACGGACCCGGGGTAATCATGGCCGCCCTGGCGGCCCAGGGCATCAATGTGGAGCTCTTAGTCTCGGCCCAGGACCAAGAGGACGCCATCAACCTGTCGCTGGTGATCGCCGGCAAAGACCTGGAGCACGCCCTGGTGGTGCTGGAGGGGGTCAAGCATGACCTGGAGGCCAGGGCCATCACCTACCTGCCCGACGTGACCGTGCTTACCTTGTTCGGGCCTCATCTAAGGGAAAAGCCGCGTATCCCCGGTGTGATGTTCACCACCTTGGCCTCGGTGGGGGTTCGCCCCCAAGCCATCAGCACCAGCATCTCCAGCGTGTCCTGTGTGGTGTCCGGGCCCAAGGCGGCCCTGGCCGTGGACGCCCTTTCCGAACGTTTCGAACTCCCCTACAAGGCTCAGCAACGTCCCAAAAACTGGTAAGGACCGCTTGTTGGGCTACCTGTAGGGCTTTCTCCTGTTCATAGCCTCTCTATGGGCCGCTCAATTTAAATTATTAAAGGGCTAGCCAGTGGCCAACCCCTTGTAATCGTTGTGTGTATATCCGGCTGGGGAGAGGTCTTTTGGCGCTCAAGCCAAGCCATGTAGCCGGTCAGATTGACATGTTTTTTCACCGGCTCCGATGGGCACCAAAGAATATCGCCTTCAATCACTCTTTTGTCAGCTATGTCGAGTTTCCGAAAGAATCCCGCGCTTACATCCAGTTCCCGAAAAACCCGCCCCTGCTTGGTCATGTCGGTGATGTCATCGTAAGAGACCGCTCCGCGCGTTCAAAGGCGAAATATAGGGGCCGTTGCGCAGGCGGCTTTTTACGTGGCGCCTCTCGGAACCATCTTGGATGCGGCTCCTTCCCGGTTCGGGTTTCCGGCCCCAGAAACACCTTGACCCGGCAGGGTATTATTCTGACAATAGACGGGGTTTATGGCCGTCTGTGGGGGGATGGCCGCATCACCGCCAAAACCCACTAAAAATCCCCCCTCAACATGCCCCTGGACCGGGCTTGAAGGGAAGCTTGGGCGCGCTCACTGTAGTGAACCGCACCCAAAAAGCTCCTCCCGCACTGGCGTCACCATGCGCCGGTTGCCTTGCCCGTTTTAGCCGTCCGCCGCTGAAGGCTCCATTGCACAGCCGGCGGATTACCCATATTCGCTCAAGGGAGTTATGCCATGCGTACCAAAGCCGCCCTTTGCCTCTTAGCTCTGCTGGCCATGTTGGCCGTCTGCCCCATGGCCTGGGCCGGGCCGGAGATGCCCCCCAAGCTGGCCGCGCAGTTCCCCCAATACCCCGGCTCCACTGTGGTGGACACCACCGAGAGCCCCATGATCCTCCAGGCGATGCTGGACTGCGGCTCGGCCTCTGAAAAGGAAGTCTACGATTTCTATAAAAAACAGGCTTCCACCACAGGCTGGCAAATCATGGTGGAGCGGCAGGTCAAGGGTTTGCGTCACTTGATGATCACCAAAGGCAAAACCAACGGCAATATCGCCGTGGGCAGCAAAAACGGCAGGAGTTCGGTCGCCATCACCCTCATGAAGAGCATGAGCAAATAGGGCTCCCATAGACGTGCGTTTCAAGGGGTAACGGTCTGATCGCCCTGTAGCCACCCTTTTTACCCATGGGGAGTCCTCAAAATGTTTCGCGGAGTTTGGCTCTTATTTTTGCTATTGGCCTTGTGGTTGGTCATGTCTCCCAGCGCTTTTTATCCGGCCATGGCAGGTCAACATTGCGGCGCCCAGGGCGATTGGCGCAGCAATCTGGTGCCCGACTATTGGCCGCCCAAGGGGGTGAAGACAAGCTGGATTCCCGGCGGCAACACCATCAGGCAGGTACCGGTTTACAAAGCCTGCGTGCGCCACGATGAATGCTATGACCGGCTGGGGGCCACCCAGGCGCAATGTGACCGGCGATTCCTGGTAGACATGCGCGACCAATGCAAGCGCGTTTACAAGGATGTGCTGCAAATGGCCCATCTGGAGGCTTGCAAAACCGCGGCCCAGGGCTATTACCAGGCTGTAGCCAAGTACGGCGGCCCCGCCTTTGCCCAAGCCCAGGCCAAGCAGCGGGCGGCTGGTCCCGACAAGGCGATGTCTCCCAAGACCGCTAAGAATTCGGGCCCAAAGGTAAACCAGGCCCGCATGGGGGGAAAGGGCCAGACCCGGCCCAAAAATTCGGCCGCCGTCCAGGGCGGCGTTGATAAGACCGCCAGCCCTGAAGCTACCCGCCCCAAGTGGGAGCCTTGGGGAGAGCTGGCGGGCGTAACGGGTCTGGCGGCGATACACGGCACCCTCTACGCCTACAAGGCCGGGACCAGCGAGATTTTTTCCAGCCCCGCCAAGCGGTGCGCCTGGAAGCGCGTGGGGGTGGCCCCCATCGGCAAATGCTTCACTGGAGGGCAAGGATATCTCTATTTGAGTGGGGTGCTGGGCGACCAAATCTGGAACATGCGCCCCGGAGTAAAGCCATGGGTCGAGTTGGCCGAGGCCAAGGGCCTGAGCGCCCTGGCCGCGGGGGGCGGCAAGTTGATCGGCTGGTTCACCCCCCAGGGGGCGCTGCGCTCCTCGAACCCATCGTCCGTCGGCTGGCGCGACTTGGGCAGGGTCAAGCAGGTGCTCAGCCTGACTTGGGGCTCGGGGAAAATCTATTGCCTGAGCAAGCCGGGGCTGCAAATTTCCTGGCGCCGCAAAAACCAGAACAAATGGAACCTCCTGGGGCGCGCCCCGGCGGCGGGATGTCTGGCCATGGACAAGGAAACGCTTTTTTTGGCCATGCCTGAAACCGGGCGCATAATGCGCGCGCCGGCCCATTAATAAAGGGCCGCAAAGGCCCGCCTCGCCCCTGGTTTAATAAACGGGTCGTACTCTGGGCGTGAAGATCTAATCGCCCAGTCATGGAAATGGGCCTGGAAGGGCAAGAAGATGTGTCCCTGGGCACGGCCGCCTTGAGGCACCTTACTTGGCCAAATCGCCCAACACCTGCTCCGCGTGACCCTTGGCCTTCACCTTGGGGTAGGCTTGAAGAACCTTGCCCGAGGCACTGACCACAAAGGTGCTCCTGATAGGCCCCTGCGTCACCTTGCCGTAGCTCTTTTTTTCGCCCCATGAGCCCAAGGCCTGCATCAGCCCAATTTCCGGATCAGCCAACAGGGAATACTTTAGCCCCAATTTCTCGGCGAACTTGGCATGGCTCGCCACCTTGTCGCGGCTCAGGCCGGCCACACCCCATCCCCTGCGTCTAAATGTCGCGAGTTTCTCCTGAAACTCCGAGGCTTCGGTGGTTCAGCCGCTGGTGTTGTCGCGCGAGTACACGAACAACACCAGACCTTTTTTGCCGGTCAGGTCTTTGAAGGATTTTTCCTGGCCGCTTTGGTCGGGAAGCTTGAACTTGGGCAGGGCGTCACCTTGCTGAAGCATATGGTTCCTCCTTTTTCTCATCAGTATTTTCTATGACAAGAGCCCATGGACGCAACCGGTATGTAGTCCCATGCCGGGTCAGGATTTTTGGCACGCATCGGTAAGTCATTGATATATGAATTAGTATGGGGAAGCGAGGGGCGAAAATCGCCCCATGCATCCAAAAAACAAGCCGCACAGTCTCCTGCGCGGCCCGGTGTAAGCTCCAGCCATCAGATACTATGGGCTATCTGGGGGCAACGTCCTCCTGAGAGGAAGCCAGCCTCACTCTCGCTTGAACAACAGAATAACGAATCCAGCCACTCTGCGAATCGGCATGCTTTTCAATTGCCGTCAAACTACCAGTTCCGCCGGTTCGGCCCAGCGCCATGATTGCGGCCGCCTTTACATGTGTCTCCTGGCTGGTGTTCAAAAGGACGATGAGGCAGGAGGTGGTGCTCTGGTCGCCGATTTTTCCGATGGCTGTGGCCGCAATGCGCTGAACGTGGTGGTCCGGATCCCGCAGCAACGGTAACAAATATTCGATCGCCTGGGGGTCATGGCTTTCGCCGAGAGAATACGCAGCAACGGCTCGCACTCTGGTGTTGGATGACTTAGTCAGCAATGCGACATCAGAGATGCTGTCCGGGCTTCCGGAGGTGACACTCACCTCCAAACAGGTTTGCTGCAATTGGGTAAGGACATATCCGGGAACCTTGCACGTGTCATCCCCGGCAGCCGCCGACGGGGCGGCAAAGGCCGCCAACCCTAGAGCTAGGAAAAATAAGCTTAGAATTTTGCGCATCATGGCATCCATCCTTATTGATGAGGGCAGGTTTTAAACCATCAATAAACTTGCCGGCCAACAGGGGACTTGGCCCTTAGCAAGAGAAACCATTTTTATGCCGTAGCCAAACGCATCTGCGTTGATGGCCACTCTAAGCCTTCTTGGGGGAGCCTTTTCAGTCATTGGCTCCGTTCCACGACCTGGCGAAGGCCAGTGATGGCTCAGGACGATGTGGGAACCTACCGCTTATGTTTGTCGGATAAAAGCTGGTGATCAGCGGGCGCTAACGGGGAGAATAGCGTTAACGGTGCTGCAAGTGGAGGCAGCACTTACTTGGGCTGAAGTGGAGGGCAGGTTCCGTCAGCCAACTTTGTTTTATTATATCATAGTATTTCCCTAGGT
>JAHLLJ010000058.1 GCA_020444205.1 Deltaproteobacteria bacterium
GCAATCTTCGACTTCCGTCGTCATGCCTTGGCTAACCAGACAGGGCCCAACCACCCTCCGCGCCACAACCCTTCCCGCCTGGGGGAAGTCGAGGATCGCCCCGTCGCATCTCTTGCGGAGATGCTCCTTGCGATGACAGCTATTGTTGGAAAAAGTAAAGATGTTGGGTTTCGCTTCGCTCTACCCAACCTACCAAAGATCATTGCGCCGCTGATTCCGATGGTCGATACCAACCCCAGCCATTCCACCCGCAACGACAAGCAGGGCGCGATGGTGTATTTTGAATCAAGGGCAATACACCGCCCGTTTACTCCTGCCTGAACTCACGGTGCGACTAGCATCGAACCACAATACAGCCTTAACATGCAGGGGGACGAGCATGTCTATTCTAGAGCCAATCACCGAAAGCCCACGCAGCCTGTACCAAGCGGTCTATGCGCCGGTCAAGGCCGAGATCATCCTGGCCGGGATCAAGGTGGGACTTTTTAGCCATCTACAAGAGCCCATCAGCGCGGCCGCCCTGAAGGACAAGCTGGGCTGGGAGCCAAGGGCAACCGAAATACTGCTCAATGGCCTGGCTTCGGCCGATATCTTGCTAAAGCAAAACGGTCTATTCTCCAACCGCCCCGAGGCCTCGCGTTTTCTGGTTCCCGGCAAGCCCACCTATTTGGGAGATCATCTGCTCAACACCCACCGCATGGTAACCGGCGGACTCTCCGGCCTGCCCGAGCGCCTGCAAAAAGGCTCCGCACCCGAGGCGCCGCAGACCGGCCCGGCGGGCAAGACCGACTGGTCGGCCATGGCCGAGGGCATGGCCAATTCGGCCCGGGCGGGGCGGGCGCAGATGGTGATGCCTCTGGTACTGGGGCTGCCCGAGTTCACCACTTTCCGCAAAATGTTGGACCTGGGCGGCGGGCCGGGCCTGCTGTGCATGGCCATGGTGCAGGCCCATCCTTCCATGCGCGGGGTGGTCTTTGACAATCCGGCTATGGGCGACAAAGCCCGCCAGTACATACAAGAGCACGGCCTCACAGATCGTGTCGCCTTTTTGGGCGGCGACTATATGAGCGATTCCCTCGGCTCGGGTTACGACCTGGTCTGGGCCAGCGCCTCGCTGAATTACTGCGGCGAGCGGCTGAATGAGCTGGTGGCCAAGGTCTACCACGCCCTGGAGCCCGGCGGAGTCTTCGCCGTGTTGCAGGAGGGTATGACCCAGGAGGGCACCAAGCCCTCGGAGATGGTGCTGCCCATGCTGGCCTGGCGGCTGGGCTCGGACGAGGGGATCAACTTCGCGCAGGGACAGATCGCCCAAGCCATGCTGGAGGGCGGTTTCCGCTCGGTGCGTTCGCGCACCGTGCAAACCCTGCACGGCCCCATGGACTTTGACGTGGCGAGGAAGTAGGGGCGTAACGGTCGGTCAAAAAAATAGCCGGGCGTTGGTTTGTCGCCTCCCAACGCCCGGCGCGAAACCGTGGTCAGAGCCTTACTTCAGCTCCACCTCCACAAAGCTGAACTCCTGCTCTCCACCGTTAAAGGTGTTGTGGCTCACCCCAGCCTGCTTGGCATAGGAGGCCCCGGCTTCCAGAGGCACCTCGCGCACCACGCCGCCGGGCTCTTCCAGGCGCAGCACCCCGGTGGTAAGGGGAATCACCACGTAATCGCGCTCGTGCACGTGAAATCCCGTGTTAGCCCCGGGAGCCAACCGCCAATGGGTAACCAACACCCGCTCATTATCAACTTGCACTGTAGATGTCGCTTCCATGTAACCTCTCCTCGGAATCCGCGAGTACAACGAGACTGGGCCGGGAAGCCACCGCCCCCCGGCCCACTCCAATGGGTGATGTATATTACCAAAATCAGCCCCGCTCGTGGGTCTCGACTTGGCTTTCCTCCTCCGTGGCCTGCTCCCGGCGCTTCTTGCGGGCCGCCTTGAGGCGGGCGGCCTTGCCCGCGCGCACCGCGCTGGAGGAGGCATCCTCCATCGCGCTCCACCATCCCACCACCTGCCGGGCCAGGTTGCCGATCTGCTTGATCAGCTCCCCGGCGGTGTCGCGGTGCTTGAACACGAAGTGCTCGCCCTCCACGTCCACGGTGACCGTGCCCTCCACCTTGAAGGGCGGCTCCATGCGGCCGTGGGCCATAATCACCGAGCCGTCGGCGAGCTTCACGTAGCCCAGGTCCAAGGGCACCTCGAAGCCGGGCGGCGGGTTGTACAGCTCGGTCCAGGTGAGCAGGGTACCCCGCCCCGGCTTAAGGCTCTGGGGCTGGAGCAGGGGGCGGCTGGGAACCAACTCGGGACGGTAGTCCAGATCCTCGGGCACCTGCCAAGTACGCTTGCGGTCGGTACGGGTTATGATGGTCACCAGGTTGTTGTTGGCCAAGCCGCCTATGGACTGGGCCAAGCCCACGTCCACCTTGCCCAGCTGGCGCTCGGGAGCCACCTGGCCATTCATCTGCCAGGCCAACTCCACCACCTGGGCCAGGCCCGAGGCACCCACCGGGTGGCCCCGGGCCTTGAGGCCGCCCGAGGCGTTGATGGGCAGGCGGCCATCGCGGCCGGTCTCCCCCTCCAGGGCCGCCTTCCAGCCCTGGCCCGCCGGGAAAAAACCCAGGTCTTCGCTGCCGATGATCTCAAAGATGGTAAAGGCATCGTGTATCTCGGCCAAGTCGATGTCGCCCGGCCCCAGCCCGGCCATCTGATAGGCCTTCACAGCCGCCTGCTTGGTGGAGTTGAAAGAGGTGAAAGCCCCCCGGCGGCCCACAGCCAAGGTGTCGGTGGCATGTCCCACCCCCACCAGGTTCAGCAGGCCCGGGCGGCTGGAGAGCACCATAGCCGCCGCGCCGTCGCTGATGGGCGCGCAGTCGTAGATGCGCAGGGGATCGGCCACCATGCGGCCGGCCAGGTACTTGTCCAGGTCAATGGCCTTTTGGAACTGGGCATAGGGGTTGAGCGCCCCGCCCGCGTGGTTTTTGATGGCCACCGCGCCCAGGGCCCGAATCAGGGTCTGCTCATCCATCTCCCCCTCATAGGCGTAGCGCCGGGCGATCATGGCCGCCAGGGCGGGCATGGTGGCCCCGTAACTGCGCTCCACCCGGTCGATGACCCGGGCCAGGATGCGGGTGGTTTCGCCGGTGGGCAGGTGGGTCATCTTTTCGCCGGCCACCACCAAAGCGTTTTGCACGTACCCGCTGGCCACGGCATAAAAGGCGCTTTCCAGCACCGCCGCCCCGGTGCTGCTGGCGGTCTCCACCCGCGAGGACGGGGTGCCCGGCAGGTCCAACTGGTCGGTGAGCACCGCGGCCAGGTTGGAGTCTCCGGTGAACTCGCCGGGGTCCATAACCCCCAAATACACCGCATCCACCGCTGCCAACTCGGCTTGGTTAAGGGCCGCCTGGGCGGCCTCGATCATCATTTGCTCCAGGCTGTCTTCGCGTCGGCCGAACTTGCCCAGCGCCGCGCCGGATATGAAAACCGGATTTGCCATTGGTCTCGCCGTAAATTTTTATATTCCTGATAACTGCCTGTCTATTTTTATCGTAGCACCGCCACGCCACGTGCCAAGGGAAATCGGCACGGGGTGGCCTGTCCGGGGCGGCCTCTGATTCCCCCTTACCAGAACCGGTTGCCTGCGGTAAGCTTGGCAATGATCAAGGCTAACCATAAATTGCTGGGATAGAAATGAAATCAGGCTTTGTAGCCATAATCGGCGCGCCCAACGTGGGCAAGTCCACCTTTTTGAATAAGGCCTTGGGCTTTAAGCTGGCCATTACCAGCGACAAGCCCCAGACCACCCGCCACCGCCTTTTGGGGGTGCACAACCTGCCCGAGGCCCAGATCGTGTTTTTGGACACCCCGGGCATCCACGCGGCCAAGAGCGCCCTGAACCGGCGCATGGTGGCCACCGCCGAGGAGGCCCTGGGCGAGGTAGACGCGGTGCTGTTCATGGCCGAGATCACCTCCAAAGGCATGGAGCGGGCTCAAGCCTTGGCCCCCCGCCTGGCCAAGGCCGGAAGCCCGGTGATCCTGGCCCTGAACAAGATCGACCTCCTTCCCAGAAAGGAAGCCCTGCTGCCCTTGTTGGCCCGGGCCGCCCAGTGGGCAGACTGGAAGGCCCTGGTGCCCATCAGCGCCCAAAACGGCGATGGGGTTGACGAGCTGTTGGCCGAGCTGACAGGGGCCTTGCCCGAGGGCCCGCCTTTGTTCCCCCCGGATGTGATCACCGACCTGCCTATGCGCTTTTTGGCATCCGAGCTAATCCGCGAAAAGGTCTTCCGCCTCACCGGCCAGGAGGTGCCCTACTCCACCGCGGTGACCGTGGACCAGTATTTGGAGCCCGAGGACCCCGACCGGCCTGTGGCCATCACCGCCACCATCCACGTGGAGCGGGGCGGGCACAAGGGCATCATCATCGGCAAGGGCGGGGCCATGATCAAAAAGATCGGCACCCAGGCCCGCCTGGAGCTGGAAAAACTCATAGGCCAGCCGGTTTTCCTGGACCTGATGGTCCGGGTGGAGCCCAAGTGGTCCCGCCAGGAGCAGGGCCTCAAGAAGATGGGGTATTAAAGATTTAGAGTCTGAAAAGACGTGTGAGCATTATTCCCGCGCCGGAGGATCTCCCCCGGCGCGGGATTTGTTTTACCAGTTGAAGATTTTCTTGACCGCGTTGAGGCCTTCCTGCACCGCTTCGCTGGTCTTGTCCTGTGACTGTCCCTGACCGGAGGTGTTTTCGCCGGCCTGTTGCTGCTGCTGGGCTTCCCGCTGCTGCTGGGCAGCCTTTTGCATGGCCTGGTCCTGCTTTTTACCGAAGTCCGGGTCTTTAAGCATGTCCATGACCTGCTTGGCCATCTTGCGCTGCTGGTCGTCCGCCTTTTGGTTGAACACCGGTTTGATGCCCGCAGGTGGCTGAAGCTTGTCGGCCGGCACCGGCACCCCGGTCTTGATATCCGTGGCGGCCATGTTCATATCCATGCCCATGATGCTGCCGTCTTGCTTGAGCACCACGCGCTTGCCCTTCCAAGTGTAGGAAGTAAGGCCCATGGTCTTGACGATCTCCACCGGCCGATTCATGAAAGTGCCCTGGCTGATCTGAGGCGAGCCTCCCATGGCGGCCATGAAGTTGCCGGCCATCTTTTCGGCGTTTTTCTTGACCCGCTTTTTCTCGGCCGGGGAAAGTTTTTCATATTCCTGGGCCATGTAGGTCATGTAGTTGCCGGTGTAATAGGCCTCGTTCTTTTCCAGGTCAATGGTGGTGACCCGCTTGGGCTCGGTGATGACGATGGTGTTGTCCTCGCTACCGATGCCCAGGATCTTGGTAGCCACCTGCTTGTACTCGGCTTGCACGTCACCCTTGTAGTAGACCGTAGCGGTCCCTTGCTGGGTGCCGGTGTATTTGTATTTGATGATGGCGGATTTGAAGGGGGGGCTCTTGATTACAAAAGGATTATCAGCGGCGACCGCCGGCAGGACCCAGGTTAGGATCAATGCCACGACAGTCAGGGCCAGGCAAACTCGTTTTCTCCTCATGATCGCTCCTAAAAAACCATTCATTACCAAATCCAGGGCAGGCCCACTATGGTTCCACGCGAATCTTTCCATGCTAGGAATAATCCAAAGGAAAGGCAAGACATATCCCCGGCCTTAGCTTTGCGCCCCAGGCGCCGACTGGTGTGTTAATCTGGCCCTATAAGGAGATAAAGCCATGCACGAGGCCATGCTCTACGACAAAATGAGCAATAAGCAAAGAGTGCGCTGCCGTTTGTGCTCCCACGGCTGCCTCATTGACGAAGGTAAGCGGGGCATCTGCCAGGTGCGCGAGAACCAAGGCGGCACCCTCTACTCTCTGGTCTACGGCAAGCCCATAGCGGGCAACGTGGACCCCATAGAGAAAAAGCCCCTGTTTCACTTTTTGCCCGGCACCACCAGCTACTCCATCGCCACCATAGGTTGCAACTTCCAGTGCGGCTTTTGCCAAAACTGGGACATCAGCCAATACACCCGCGAGGGTGGCGGCGATATCCCCGGCGGCGGTCCGGGCGGGGTGGAGGTATCGCCCGAGCAGATCGTGGCCGCGGCCAAACAGGCGGGCTGCGCCTCCATCGCCTACACCTATACCGAGCCCACCATCTACTTTGAGTATGCCTACGACTGTATGAAGCTGGCTCACGAGGCGGGGCTCAAAAACGTTTTCGTGACCAACGGTTACGAGTCGGCTGACTGCGTCAAACAGTGCCAGGGCCTTTTGGACGCGGCCAACGTGGACCTCAAGGCCATGAGCGAGGGCTTTTACCGCCGCGAGTGCAAGGCCTCCTTACAGCCGGTGCTGGACACTCTGGAGCGCATCCACCAGGCGGGCATCTGGCTGGAGGTGACCACCCTGTTGATCCCCGGCAAGAACGACTCGCCCCTGGAGCTGAGCAAGCTGGCCCAGTTTATCGCCAAAGACCTGAGCACCGAAGTGCCCTGGCACATCAGCGCCTACACCCCCCGCTACAAGTACTCCAAGGGCGGCCCCCAGCGCACCCCGGTGGAGACCCTGGAGATGGCCATGGGCATTGGTCTCAAGGCCGGGTTGGGCTATGTGTATCCGGGCAACCTGTTTGGCCACGATGGCGAGAGCACCAAGTGCCCCGAATGCGGGGAAAAAGTAATCGGCCGCCGGGGCTACTCGGTTAACGACCAGGTGGCCAAGACCGGGCTGTGCCCCTCTTGCGAGAACCCCATAGCCGGGGTGTGGGGCTGATGGGCGCCCCGCCCCACCCTGGAGCGGGCCACCGCGCCCGCCTGCGGGACAAGTTTCTGGAACACGGCCTGGAAAAGTTCACCGACGAGGAGGCCCTGGAGCTGCTCCTAACCCTGGCCACCCCCCGGCGCGACTGCAAGCAGCAGGCCCGGGGCATGCTAAAGGAGTTGGGCAGCTTGCGCGCGGTGCTGGAGGCCCCGCCCGCCGAGCTGGCCAAGATAAAGGGCATAGGCCCCAAGAACATCCTGGGGCTGAAGCTGGTGCCCGCCGTGGCCCGGCGCTATCTGGAAGACCGGCTCATGGACGGGGCCGCCCTGGGAGATCCCTCCCAAGCGGCGGAGTACTTGCTGCTGACCATGGGGCCCTTGAAACAGGAAGTGTTTCGGGTGCTGCTTTTGGACAGCCGCCGCCGGGTGCTGGCCAGCGAGGATCTGTTCAGCGGCACCTTGAACCAGGCGGTGGTCTACCCCAGGGAGGTGGTGGCCAAGGCCCTGGCCGCCGGGGCTGCCGAGGTGGTGGCCGCGCACAACCATCCGGGCGGCGACCCCACTCCCAGCACGGCGGACCGCCGCTTGACCCGTCAGCTATACTTTGCCTGCCGGGGGGTTGGGCTGGCGCTCATGGATCACCTGGTAGTGGGACGCGAGCGCCTGTACAGCTTTAGGGAACAGGGGGAGATAGTCCTTCTGGCCCGGGAATACGACGCCATGAACCTGGAGGAGACGGCCTCATGACCCCACGCGACCGCTTGATTTTCGCCCTGGATGTGGACACGGCTGACCAGGCCGAGAACTTGGTGCGCCTGCTGGCCCCGGAGGTGGGGGTGTTCAAGGTGGGCCTGGAGCTGTTCGTCTCCGCCGGGCCGGAGGTGGTGGGCCGGGTGCGCCGGGCCGGGGCCAAGGCCATCTTCCTGGACCTGAAGCTGCACGACATCCCGGCCACCATGCGCGCCGCGGCCCGCGCGGCCGCGGGCCTGGGGGTGGAGCTCATCACCTGCCACGCCGACCAGGCCGGCATTTTCGAGGACATGGACCTGCACGGAGCCAGCTTGCTGGGGGTCACCGTGCTCACCAGCCTGGGGGCCGACGAACTCAAGGCCATGGGCTATCCGCCCGAGCTGCAAGACCCCCAGGCCCTGGTGCTCAGGCGCGCCTCCTTGGCCCTGGCCGCGGGCTGCTCCGGGGTGGTGTGCTCGGGGCGCGAGGCGGCCGCGGTGCGAAATCTCCTTGGGACAGAGGCACTTATCATCTGCCCCGGCATCCGCCCGGCCAGCGGGGAGGTGCACGACCAGAAGCGGGTGATGACCCCGCAGCGGGCCTTGGCCGCCGGGGCCAGCCACATTGTGGTGGGCCGGCCCATCCGCACCGCCCCAGATCCGGTGGCCGCCGCCCAGGCCATGGTTCAGGGCATAGCCCAGGGCCTGGCCGAGCGCTCCCCTGCTTGACTGCCCTGAGGGGCGCTGGTAGAGTTTAATCGCATTGCTAGAAGGTTAAGAGGTGTCCCGTGGCCGAGGTAATCGACCTTCAAGGACGCAAATCCAAGGAGCGGCGCATAGCCGAAGGAAGGGCCCACCGCCGGGCTCAGGCGGTGGCCAGTTCGCTCAATTGTGGGTTATGTCCCAGGCGTTGCGCCCATTGCGGGCAGCCCGCCGAGTTCATGATGCCGCCGCCGGTGGATGCCCCCTACCCCTTCTGCGAAGTGTGCCAAGAAGAGTACGAGGCGTTTCGGCGTATGGAAAACGGGGGGAAACCCGAGGCCTTTTGGCACACCCCCCAATGGGCCGGCACCTGGCGCACCTGGTTGGCTCATATGCAGGCCAATCAGGAATTCCGGGGATCGCCCGCCTTCCTGAAGCTCATGGAAGAACACCTGGACTGAGGGCCATAAGGGCGACTCACCTGGGAGGAGGCTAAGGTTATGATCGGCGGGATAGGCATTCCCGAACTACTTATCATCCTGGTCATCGTTCTATTGATCTTCGGGGCGGGTAAGCTGCCGCAAATCGGGGGCAACCTGGGCAAGGCCATCAAGAACTTCAAGGGCGGAGTCAAGGAAGACGAGGCCGAGGAGCTCAAGTCGGCCAAATCCGAGGAGATCGAGGACAAAAAGGACGAGAAAAGCTAGCCCCAGCCCACACGCGACAATTTAAGGCCGCCGCGCACCCTAGCGCGGCGGCCTTTTGTTTTTCCGTGCCCTTAGCTATCAGGAATACTTTGCCCGGTTGCCGCGCGACTTGCCGCTTGAAAACCAGACCATGGTGGCCGCCACCACCGCCAGCAGGGCCAAGGCGAAACCCGGCGTTGGATCGGCGATCAGGCAGACCCAAAGCCAAAGGACGCCGTAGACAAGAGGGGCCAAGGCTTGCCACATGCGGTGGGCCAAAAAGGTCAGGGCGATGATCCCCAACAACGATAAAAATACTCCCGCGAGCCAGAGGTAATCAGGCAGGGAAGACAAAGGCACCCCTGTGCCCGCTTCCGCGCGGGCCTTGATGCCCAGCATCATCCTGCGTTCCATGAGGTAGTGCAGGGGCATGGTGAAAAAATAACCCAATTTGGCGGCCAGGGAGGGGGTGGCCCATCCGTGGGTCCGTACGATCAAGCGGGTTTTTCCCGGAGCAGCCTCTCGCAGCACAAAGGCTCCCCAACCCTGCAGAACAAAAAACTTGCCGGGGTCCACGGCAACAACCTTCCAGCTCATTTTGTCCGTACCCTTGGCGGACGGTGGAGTACTCACCACCAGGCGGCCGACCTTCATTTCCTGAAACTCCGGGACAATCACAATGGTGTTATCGGTGTCATATCCCAATAGATTTTCCAGGATGGTGTAGCTGTAGAAACCACCGCGATCCCCTCCGAGCTGAACCAGCCATTGCCAAACCACCTCCTTGGGGGCATCGATGGTCACGGCCCGGGTGGAACTGGTGTAGGGAGCCATATCGTCGCCCGGCAGAAAAGCGGAGGTTTCGCTTTCACTGGCCCCCCAATGCAGGATAAACGGGCGAAGAGCGGCGGCGTAGGCCGCCAGGCTCAACAGGATCACTCCCAATAAAAGTAGTAATGATTTGCTCAAATTGGACATCACGCTCACCGGGAAAGAAAGGCGGGCATCCGGCAGCGCCAGCCACCTGCGTCTCGCCAACTATAGAACACGCTCTTCTACGCCGGGCAGCAGGCGCTCGACCCCCACACCGGCCAAAAACACCAGGCAGCATAGGGGTCTGGTGAGAAAACGGCCGTCCGAGGCCACCCAGGTTCCGGCCACCACCAGTGCGGCCATGGCCAAAAAACCCCATATAAATAGAGCCTGCTCCCTTTGCCCTTTCATGCGCCAGGTCCCCCAGGCGGCCAGCAGGTAAAGGGCCAAGGCCAGGGACGGCGCGGCGATGGAGTACCACAGGGGATGGTGAGGCGGATAAGCGTAGAACAATAGCCAGAACACCCGCAGGCCCATGACCTGGATGAGCCATAGGGGGTGAGTGAGCAAGGCCTGCATATAGAACTGGACCGGGCTGGAGGCCGCGGACCCAGCCAGATCCGGCGGCGGGGTCAGCGAAGACATCTCCCACATGACCTCGCCGTTTTTTATGAGCATCATCATTTTCTGGCCGACGACTGCCGTTCCGAGGTTCTGGCCCAGGATCAGGGCGGCCAGCAGGGCGGCCACCGTCCCCGCTGCCAGCCAGCGCCGCCGCCAGGCCAGATAGAGCATGGGCGGCAGCAAAAACACCAATCCCTCGCTACGCAGCAGGGCCAGCCAGGCCCCGGCGGCCAACACCAGGGCCAGGGCCCAGGAACGGCGGGGCAGCATGAGGGTGGCGGCCATGAGCACAACCAGCATGCTGTTGGCCGGGCCGTCGGTGAGTATATAGATGTTCCAGCGCTGCAAATTGGGTAACAGCAGGTACAACAGCCCCCCCAACAGGGCGGCCCGGCGGCCCCACAGGGGAGCCAGGGCCACATAGGCCAGTGCGGCGGCGGCCAGCGAAAGCAGGCACTGAAGCAGGACCACTACCTGTAAACCCTTGTCCAGTTCCAGGCCGCTACGCTGCATCCAGGCCAGGGGGTGGGTGTAGCCGGGGGTCAGGCGCTTTTGGCCAACCAGGGGTAGCTGCAGGTTTATCATTTTGGCCGCGCCCAGATAACGGAAGGAGTCAGGAGCCAGTTGCAGCCCCTTGAGCGCCCACATGGCCCCCAACATCAGGGTTCCGGCCACCAAAAGTATGACCAAGTCGCGCATTGACGCGGCAGCCGGGCGGTTTCCCATGGCCCGAATCACTTGCGCCAGAAGAACAGGCGTCGCCGTGCAGCGGAGCGGGGAGCGGGAGGAGCTTCCTCCCCGGCCAGCACCGCCTGGGGGGTTTGGCGGGTGAGCACCTCGGCGGCGCCGGGGCCGCATAGATGCTCGGCCACCTGGGCGGCCTGGGCCAGGCCCGGAGGACGCCAGGATGGGGAATGGGCGTCACTGGCCAGAAGGTGCACCAACCCCAGGCCCAACAAAACCTCGGCGGTTTTTTTGGGGCTGGAGCCCAGCTTGCCAATAAGGCTGGCGGCGGTTACCTGCACCAGGCAGCCCTGCTCCACCAGACCACCCAGCCATTCCCAGGCATCCATGCCCGCCCAAGTGCGCTCGGCATGGGCCAGTATGGGGCGCAGCCCAGCCAGGCGCAGGTTGTAGACCAGATCAGGCAACAGGCGGGGGCTGGTGCTCGGGGGGCACTCCAAAAGTAAATAGGGCCCGCCGTTTATGGTGGGCAAAGCCTTTTCCTTGGCCAGGCGGGGCAAATCCGGGTCCAGGGCCACCTCGGCCCCGGGCACCAGCTTCAGGGGCAAGCCGGCGGCTTCTAACTTGCCCCGCAGCCATTGCACGCCCCGGTCGAGCTCCTCAACGGGCAAGGGATCGCGGGCCGGGTACCAATGGGGAGTGGCGGCCATGAGCTTAACCCCATCGTCAAGGGCCAGGCGGCACATGTCCAGGGCCTGCTCCAGGTCCGGGGCCCCATCGTCCACTCCGGGTAGCACATGGCTGTGCAGATCCAGCAAGGTGTCTCCTCCCAGACGGGCGCGCGCCGCCCGCCAGTCTTTGAGACTAGCACCGCCCCCCACCTTGGGCAAGCTGGGGGCTGGGAAGTGAATTTCCCACCGCCGGTTTTCGCCATGCAAGGCTAATTGTTAAAAACAATTTTCCACACATTCAAATTGTTTCGGTGGAAAACCAAATTAAATGATGAGAATTATTCAAATAATACCTGTTGAAAACCTGGTGGAAAATAGTTGATAACTTGCTTTTATAGGGGAAAAGCCGGTTGAAAATCGGTGGTAAAACCGGCTCATCCGGTGAAAAAGCCATGGAGAAAATCAAGGCTATGGTGGAAAAAGCGTGGGCAACTCCTGGGCAGTGGTTGAAAGACAGGGGGCAGGTGGCGCAAAAATACATAAGAGGCGGTGGAAAACGCTCAAAATATTTTGTGGCTGCCAGCCTATAAAGATGCGCAGCAACGGACAACGGATCGATATTCATAGGGCCGTTATGAAAAGGGCGCGTACAGGGTGAAGATGCAACGCCACGCCTCTTACCGGCCATGACGTGTCCAGGCTAGGGAGATGGATCATGCTGCTAGGAGTGCCCAAGGAGATAAAGACCGAAGAGTACAGGGTGGCCATGGTTCCGGCGGGAGTTCACCAGTTGGTGGAGGCCGGGCATCAGGTGCGGGTGGAGGCTGGGGCCGGATTGGGGGCGGGCATAAGCGACGACGACTTCGCCCAGGCCGGAGCCCAACTCACCGACGCCGCCGGGGCTTGGGAGGCCCAGATGGTGGTCAAGGTAAAGGAACCCCTGCCGTCGGAGTATGACTACTTTCGGCCAGGACTTTTGCTCTACACCTATTTGCACCTGGCCGCCCAACCCGAGTTGACCCAGCGCCTGGTCCAAGACGGAGTGCAGGCGGTGGCCTACGAGACGATCCAGCTGCCCGACGGCAGCCTGCCCCTGTTGGTGCCCATGAGCGAGGTGGCCGGGCGCATGGCCGTGCAAGCCGGAGCCCACTATTTGGAACGGCCCCAGGGCGGCCGGGGGGTGCTGTTGGGCGGGGTGCCCGGAGTGCCGCCCGGGCGGGTGGCCATTTTGGGCGCCGGGGTGGTGGGCCACGCCGCCCTGAAGATGGCCCTGGGACTCAGGGCCCAGGTCACGGTGCTCAACCGCTCCACCCCCCGCCTCAACTATATTGACGATCTTTACGGCGGCCAGGTAACCACCATGGTCTCCTTGCCCCAAACCGTGGCCGAGATATGCGCGGCCAGCGACTTGGTGATCGGGGCGGTGCTTTCCCCCGGCGCCAAGGCGCCTCAACTGGTGAGCGAAGAAATGGTCATGAGCATGGAGCCCGGCGCGGTGATCGTGGATGTGGCCGTGGACCAGGGGGGCTGCGTGGCCACCATTCACCCCACCACCCATGCCGAGCCGGTGTACACGGTGCATGGGGTGATCCACTACGGGGTGGCCAACATGCCCGGCGCGGTGGCCCGCACCAGCACCTTTGCCTTGACCAACGCCACCCTGCCCTATGCCCTGGTACTGGCCCGGGAGGGGCTGGCCGCCGCGCTGCGTGATCCGGCCCTGGGCCTGGGGGTCAATGTGGCCGGAGGACACATCGTATACCCGGCCGTGGCCGAGGCTTTTGGCGAAACCGCCGTGCCCCTGGACCAGGCGCTTTGAACCGGCTTGTGCGGGAGGTGAAAATTTAAAGGGGCCAGGCCCGGTTTCGCACCGGGACGGCCCTGATTCACAAAAATGTAACCAAAATGCAAGATTGAACTCGCGCCTTAGGCAAAGGCAGAGGTGATCAAAAAAGGCTATACGACCGCTTGTATATTTCAATCAGGGCCAATATTACGCATTCCGAAACCAAAATCCGCCCAAGCGGCGAATCAAATGGGGCAAGCTATTTTTTTTTGAGCCTCCTCCTTGGGCAGCATTCCGGTCTTTGGTCATATTTCCCGCAGGTTATATCCAGGCATTCCCCCAAAAGGAAGAAATGGGAGAAAATTGCCGAAAATTCGCGAAAAAGGCCGAAAATCGGAATTCTCTTATGTGGCCAAATTATGGCACAGTTGTGACATTATTGAGAAACCTAAGCATAGGGGCAGCTTAGCCCAACCGCCAGCAAACGCCTTCATTCAGGCACCTAAAAAAATCTGCCATGTATTTATAGTGAAACCAGCTAGTTATCATTGTGGCCAAGTGAAGAAGCATCTAGGGCAAGGCCGTGGTATATCACGATTGACCGATAAAGGGGCGAAAAGCCATTATGGGCAAGACTAAACGTCGCACCGGGTCACTCTTTAAATAAAGTCATTTTATTCATACTAATGCCGCCTTGTCGCGGATTAACGGGGGTCTTTTTTCCTCAACCATGAACTACGGCCAATCACATAATCACAACTCCCCCTTGTTGGAGCCCTCCCCCAGCGCCTCGGCCAGGCCAGCCGAGGCGAGCACTTTATGGCGGGAGATTTTAAACAGTATTAACGTCGAGTTGGACCCCCAGGACTCCAGCTTGTGGCTGGAGCCCCTGAAACCTCAGCCGATAAAGGGGTCCCGGCTCACTCTGGTCTGCCCCAACCAACTGCATCTCAACACGGTTTACGAGCGCTTCGCCCCCTTGCTAAGGCAACGGCTGCGAGAGCTGCGGCCCGAGCTGGAATTGTCGCTTCAGACGCAAGCGGCCCCCAAGCGCAAGCCCTCGCGACCGGCGTCTCAAGCGGCCCCGGCTCCCCGTCAGATGGAGCTGCCCCGCATGGGGGCCATGCAGATGCCTCGCCTGAACCAGCGCTATGTATTTGACAACTTCGTGGCCGGCGGGGGCAACGAGTTCGCCTTTGCCGCGGCCAAGGCCCTGGCCGGAGGCGGCGGGTTGTTCAGTAACGGCCTGTTCCTCATCTCCGGCACCGGCCTGGGCAAGAGCCACCTTACCCAGGCGGTGGGGCATCACATCCTGGGCCATATGCCCGGCACCAGGGTGGCCTACCTGACCGCCGAGGATTTCACCAACCAGATGATCGCCGCCATCAGGGGCAAGCGGGCCGAGCAGTTCAAGGACCGCTTCCGCATTGGCTGCGATCTCCTGCTGTTGGAAGAGGTCCAGTTTTTGGCCGGCAAAAACAAAACCCAGGATGAGCTGGTCTACACCCTGGACGCCCTGGCCGACGCGGGCAAGCGGGTGGTGTTCACCGGCCGCATGGCCCCCTCCCAGTTGCAGGGCCTGGCCCCGGCCCTGGTCAGCCGCCTGGCCGACAGCGTCACCGTGGGCATAGATCCCCCGGACTTTAACACCAGGGTGCGCATCCTCCGGCGCCATGCATCCCAGGAAGGCATTCACGTGCCCGAGGAGGTGCTGGAGTTTCTGGCCCAGGAGATACCCGACGACGTGCGCCGCTTGCGCTCGGCCCTGGTGGGGCTTATGGCCCGCTCCAGCCTGACCGGGCGGCCCCTGGATCTGAGCCTGGCCGCCGAGGTGCTGGGGCAGCTGGCCGCCCGCCTGCGCCGGGTGAGCCCCAACCAGATCCGCGACCTGGTGGCTAACGTCTACGGTCTGGAGCTGAAGCTACTCACCGGCAAGAGCCGCAAAAAAGCGGTGGTGCGGCCGCGCAACCTGGCCATGTGCCTGTGCCGCCGCCACACCGATGCCTCCTTCGCGGCCATAGGCCAGGTGTTCAACCGCGACCACGCCACGGTGATGTATGGGGTGGACCAGATTGAGCGCAAGCTGGGCAGCGAGCCCAAGCTGGCCGCCGAGCTGGCCTTCCTGGAGCAGCGTTTGGGGGTATCGGCCAACTAGGCCGAAGGCCAAGGGGCGCAAGCAAAGAGCGCCTAATAATGCGGGAAAACCACGAGAGCGTCCGGCAGCGGCCGGGCGCTCTTTTGGTGGCGGATTAAGCCCGCGACGCTCCCGCCCGCTGTTGTTAGCGCCTCCTGCTGGCTCCCGTTCAGCATTAGAGGTCATCACGAGGAGCATCTTTGGGGAGATGCCACGTGGTGATCTCGACCTCCCCCAGGCGGGGAAGGCGCGGAGCTGGAAGGCGGTTGAGCCGTGTCCGGCTAACCCAGGCATGACAAGGAAAAGGAATTGTTGGGTTTCGCTTCGCTCTACCCAACCTACGCGGCTGCCCTATATTCCTTCTCTTTCCAGCTCCCCCTCCCCTTAATAAAAATCCCGTCCCGGCACCATCATCTTCCGGCAAGCCAGCCCCCTGCGAGCGAGGCATTCGGCAAACGCAGGCCGGAGCTGTGGCAGAGTCACAGCGAGGCCTAAGTGCGGCCGATAACGAAGCTCCCAGGGGGCTGGAGCAGCCGTGCGGCACAGCCAGGGAGTGCCAGGCAATGCGTCCGACAAGCGCAGGCCGCAGGCGTAGCCTGAGCTACGTCGAGGCCTAAGCGATGTCGGCAACACAGCATGGCGCTACCTGGCGAAGCCGTGCCCTAGCGTTTGCCTACCACTGCGAGCCCCACCCGTTTAATCCGCCGCCTTATCAAAAACACCAAAGCATCCCGCGCCGTCCTGAGCAAGGCCTGATCCTCGCTGTCCAAGGGCACCGCCTCCCCCCGGCGTTGCCAAGCCCGCCTGGCCCCCAGGCCCACCACTATCAACACCAGCAGCAAAAGACCCAGGGTCAGATAAAGGCCCAGGGTGGGTCCGTCCTGGCTGGAAGGAGGCGGAGGCGGGGGCCAGCTTGGCTGGAGTGGTTTGATGCCCACCATAAGGCAGCCGGAAAACAAGCCACCTGAGATTAAGCCCGTTGCCGCTAACGCGGCGTTCCTTTTAAGATAAATTTTTTTGTGTTGACTTATGCCCATAAAGGTTATATTAACCTGACCTGCGAGTCCTCCATAAATAGCACATGGGCAGGATCGTTTTGAACCAAAAGCGTTAAGGAGAAAGCATGGAACAAAGCCTTCTGAGGGGACCGGGCCTGGTGCCCGGCTGGATGAAGCGGGTGCAAACCGAGCAGCTCCCCGAGGTGTACCAGGAGATCGCCGGGGTGATCGGCCTGGAACCCACCCTGCAACTGGCCCAGGTGTTCTCGGGCAACAGCGTGTACTTCCCCAAGCTGGAGCGCTGTCTGTTGGATTTGCGCAACCAGCTTATCCGCGATGAGTTCGACGGGGCCAACACCCGCCAACTGGCCCGGCGCTGGGGCCTGTCCACCCGCCATCTGCGCTACATCCTACACCCCGACCGCCCTGGGCGTGACAACTAGCCCCCTTTCGCTCCGACCCGCTCCCCCCACCTCTCTTACAACCAGGCCCGGAGATAACCCAGGGAAGCGCCGCCGCGCTCCCTCTGGGGAAGCCATATTTGTGCGCCCCCTGCCTAGGCCGCCCCCCGGCCCGGGCCTAGTCTGCAAGTCAACAATCTCAACGGCGGCGCGTCCGCCGGGCACAGGAGGCGAACATGAGCCTGATGAAGACCAAGACCTTTTGGACCGGCGCGGCCGGCCTGATGACCGCCATAGGGGCCTATTACGCTGGCGAGGTCTCTTTGTGGGAGGCGGTGCAGACCGGCCTCACCGGCCTGGTGGCCATCTTCCTGCGCCAGGGCCTCTTGGGCGTCACCGAGAGTTAGGCCCCCTTGGGCGAGGAGGAGATCAAGGTGGCCCTGGAGAGCCTGCGCGGTCAACTGCGGCGTCTGGACACGGTGCTCAAGATGAGCGTGGCCGAGCAGCGGCGCATCAACGCCGACCTGGCCGCCGGGGCCCAAAACCTGGGCAACCAGTGCCAGGGCCTGGACCAACGCCTGGACCGCCTGGAGACCCGCCTGGCCGCCTATACCGGGGGCCTCTTCACCCTGTGGCTGCTGTTCCAGGTGGTCCAGAGATTGTGGAGGTAACCGTGGAAAGAACATCGCGCCTGATCGCCAGGGGCCTCAGGGCCGAGAAGCGTGAGCGCCTAAAGCAGCTTGAGATCAAGATCGACCGCCTGGGCAAGGACATCAACTACTACCTCTACAACTTCGACGGGGTTGAGGCCATGCGCATCGACCACGCCGAGCAGGCCATGGAAGAGCTGGTGGCCGCGGTGCGCGAGTACAAGGCCCTGAGCCGCGAGCTAGAGGAGATGGACGAGTGAGCGCCGCCTCCCAAGAGCTGCGGGACAAGGCCCGCGCCCGCTTCATGGCCGGGTTGGAGGCCGAGGCCATCGCCGCCGAGCTGGGGATCAAGGCCCAGCGGGTGGCCGCTTGGGCGGCCGCCGGGGGCTGGGAGGCACGCCGCCGGGCCTGGTGGTCCGACCCGCGCGGAGCCGCCGCCGCCCTGCGCCAGCTTTTGGGACGCCGGGTGGAGGAGCTCATGGCCCTGGGCGAGCTCTCCCCCCAGGATGCCGACCATTTGGCCAAGATCGCCGCCGCCTGCTCCCGCCTGGAGCGCGAGGGCTTTGACCTCAAGGCCGCGGCGGTGGAGGTGGGCGAGCGTCTGGCCGCCCTGGCCGGAGAGGAGCCCGACAACGAGGCTCAGCGCTCCTGGCTGGGGCGTCTGCTGGAAAAGCTCTTCACCCGCTTGGAGAGCGAGGCCGGGGCATGAGCAGCGTGGCCGCCCGCAAGATGAGCACCGCCCGTTTTCGCCAACGGGCCGCCGAGGTGGTGGGCCGCTTGCATACCGAGGCCGGGGCCTTTGGCCCGGACGACCCGCCCCCCACAGTGCGCAAGTCTCGCGCCGCCGAGGACCCCCTGTATTTTTGCCATACCTATCTGCCCCACTACTTTCACGACGCCTTCGCACCTTTCCACCACGAGTTGGTGGAGCTACTCGCCCCGCGCGGCTCGGCGGTGGTGCCGGTGGCCGTGGCCGCGCCGCGCGGCTTTGCCAAGACCACCCTGGTCTCCTTTGGCTACGTGCTGCACCAACTGCTTTTTGAGCAGCGGCGCTTCGTGGTGATCGGCAGCGACACCGCCGACCTGGCCAACGACCTCACCGCCTATCTGCGCCTGGAGCTGGGGCTCAACCCCCGCCTGGCCGAGGACTTCGGCACGGGCTGCCGCTGTGAAGGCCCGGCGGGCGACTTCGTGGTGGGCGGGCACGCCAGGGTTTTGGCCCGGGGCAGCGGCCAGCGCCTGCGGGGCCTCAAGCACGGCCGCCACCGGCCCGACCTGGTGATCCTGGACGATCTGGAAAACGACAAGAACGTGCGCAACCCCCGCTTGGTGCGCGAGTGTTTGGAATGGATCACCCAGGCAGTGTACCCGGCCCTGGACCCGGGAGGCAGCTTGTTCATCATCGGCACCATCCTGGCCCGCTCCAGCGCCCTGGCCATCATGGTCAACTCGCCCGAGGAGCCTTGGAAAGGCTATGTGCGCCGAGTTTACCGGGCCTTGGACGATGAGGGCCGCTCTTTGTGGCCCGCCCGCCACCCGGCTCACGAGCTGCTGGAGCAAAAGCGGCTCATGGGCTCCAAGGCCTTTAACACCGAAAAGCAAAACGACCCCCGCGACGAGGACGGCCTGTTCCAGGAACAGTGGCTGCGCTCCTATCACCCGGCCGAGTTGGCCGGGCGCGAGCTGGCCGTGGCCGGTTTTCTGGACCCCTCCCTGGCTACGGGCAGCCACGGCGACTTCAAGGCCGTGGTCACCGTGGGCCTGGACCGGGAGCGCCAGGTCTTCTACGTGCTCGACGCCTTTATCCGCCGCGGCTCCTTGGACCAGCTCATCCGCGCGGTGCTCCGGCGTTTGGCCCGGCACCAATATTTAGTGTTCGGCATCGAGGACAACGTGTTCCAGCGCCTGCTGTTGGACCAGTTCGCCGCCGCCGCCGCCGAGGCCGGGGTGAGCCTGCCGCTCAGGGGCGTTACCCAGCGCCTATCCAAGGAGCTCAGGCTTGCCGGGCTCAGCCCCCTGGTGGAGCGGGGCCTGGTGCGTTTCCGGCCCGAGCACTCGGACCAGGGCGAACTGATCGAGCAACTCCTTCACTTCCCCTCCCCCAACGTGCACGACGACGGCCCCGACGCCCTGGAAGGGGCGGTGGGCCTGGTCAAATCCACGGGGCCCAACGTCTGGTGAGGAATTACATGAAAAATTGGCTAAGCAAAAAAATCGCCGCCCGCCGCGCCAAGCGCCTGGAGCTTCCCCCGCCCCCGCCCGGCCCACCGCCTTTTTTGGGGGGAAGCGCCACCACCGGGCGGGCCCGCCAACTGGCCGCTTACCAGGGCTGGGTCTTCGCGGCGGTGAGCACCATTGCCCGGCGCATGGCCGGGGTGCCTCTCAAGCTCCAACAAGCCCAGGGCCTGGAGGTGGCGGCCCATCCGGTGCTGGACCTGTTGGCCCGGCCCAATCCCCTGAACACCGGGCGGGAGCTGCGCTACACCCTGGCCCTGCATCTGGAACTCACCGGCATGGCCTTTGTGCTGGTCTTAAACAACGCCTTGGGCCGCCCGGCCGAGCTGTGGCCCCTGAACCCGGCGGACCTCATCGAGATCACCACCGGCGATAACACCCGCCAGCCCATCACCGGCTTCGTATTCAACGGGCCGGGGGGCAAGCGCACCACCTACCGCCCGGCCGAGGTGCTCTACTTCCGCCACCCCAGCCCCTCCAGCCTGGTCTACGGAGCCAGCCCCATCGAGGCCATGGCCCACGCCTTTGACATCGACCTGGCGGTGCGC
>JAHLLJ010000059.1 GCA_020444205.1 Deltaproteobacteria bacterium
GTCCCTGGGGGTCAGCCAGATCGAGTCGCTGAAGTTCGCGGGCTATCTGCACGATATCGGCAAGATCGGCATCAAGGACCACATCCTGCTCAAGGAGACCCGGCTCACCGCCGAGGAGTATGAGGAGATCAAGCGCCACCCGGACATCGGCGAGTCCATCATTCGGGCCATGGACCTGAGCGAGGACGAGCGTCACATCGTGCGCCACCACCATGAGCGCTGGGACGGCGGCGGCTATCCCGACGGCCTGGCCGGGGAGGACATCCCCCTGCTGGCCCGGGTGGTGGCCGTGGCCGACGCCTACGACGCCATGACCTCGGACCGCTCCTACCGCGCCTCGCGCGGGGGGCAGGAGGCGGTGGCCGAGCTCGCCGCCTGCGCGGGCAGCCAGTTCGACCCCTCGGTGGTGGAGGCCTTCGCGCGCATGCTCACCCGCCATCAACAGGAAATGGAGAGCCTGGCCGCCGAGCCGGACCTGACCAACATCCATCCCGGCGATGCCAAATGAGCCCCACGGCGCCGCCCCCGAGCCCCGAGCTGGTGCGGGCCCTGCTGGAGCGCGAGCGCCTCGCCCTGGTGGGCCGCCTGCTGCCCGGGCTGGTGCACAACCTTTCGGGCGGGGTGCAGACCATGTCCCTGCCCCTGGACCTGGCCCGCCTGGCCCTAAAGCGGGGCGACTCGGCCAAGCTGGCCGGCAAGCTGGATACCCTGCGCGAGGGCCTGGAGCGCCTGACCACGGAGGTGGGCATCTTGGCCCGGCGCAGCCGCACGGACCGCAAGCGCGCGGCCGAGCCCCTGGACCTGGCCGACCTGGCCGGGGGCGAGCTGGATTTCTGGCGGGGTGATTTGTTCGTAAAGCATGATGTGCGGCTGGAGCGGGAGCTGCCCAGAGACCTGGGCCTGGCCCGCTGCGCCCCGGCCGACGCGGCCCTGGCCCTGAACCTGGTGCTGGCCAACGCGGTGGAGGCGGTGCGGGGCGGCCCCTCGCCGGTGGTCATGGTGCGCGCCCGGGCGGTGGAAGGCGGCCTGGCCCTGGAGGTGAGCGACTCCGGCCCCGGGCCCTCCCCGGAGATGGCCGGGCGCCTGTTCGAGCCCTTCACGGGCGACAAGGGCGGGGAGCATGAAGGCCTGGGGCTGTTCCTGGCCCGCGAGGCGCTGAGGCCCTGGGGCGGCGCGGTGGCCTGGCTGCCCGAGGCGCCCCGCGCCACCTTCCGGATCAGCCTGCCTCGAAACTAAACCGAAAAATTAGCGGAAGATCAGTCCTTGGCCGCCGGGGCCTGTTCGCGGGAGGCGCACTCCGGCGGGGTGGAGCCGCTCAGGGGCTCGATTTGATGGCAGGGCCCGCCGCCCCCGCAGCCGCAGCCGCAAGAGGGCGCGCCGGCCTTGGGGCGCAGGGTGCGCAGCAGGCGCCGGCCCACGAACCAGGCGGCCAGCCCCACCAGAATCGCCACGATGATTCCTTGCCACATAGCCTTGTCTCCTTTTATCCCAGGCCCAGCAGGCGGCCGCCTTGGAACACGGCCAAGGCCAGGAAATAGGCGATGATGGTGTTGTAGGCCAGGGAGAACAGGGGCCAGCCCCAGGTGCCGGTCTCGCGCCGGATCATGACCAGGGTGGCCATGCAGGGGGCGTAGATCATCACGAAGATCATCAGGGTGAAGGCGCTCAGGGGGCTCCAGCCCGGCTCCCGGGTAAGGCGCTGGCTTAGGCTGGCCGCGTGCTCGGGGTCCACCTCGCCCAGGGAGTAGGCCACCCCCATGGTGCTCACGATCACTTCCTTGGCCGCGAAGCCGCCCACCAGGGCCACGTTGGTGCGCCAGTCAAAGCCCAGGGGCTCGGTGAGGTAGTGCAGGGCCCGGCCCATTCGCCCGGCCACCGAATAGGCCAGTTGGTCCTGGCCTTTTTGATATTCGATCTCCCGGCGAACCTCCTCGGTGGCCGCCGCCTCGACCTTGGCATCCCAGGCCGCGGCTTGGTCTCGGGGCAGAGCCGGGAAGCTCATCAGGGCCCACATGAGGATGCTGATGCCCAGGATCACGGTTCCCGCCTTTTTGATGTACTGCCAGGTGCGCTCCCAGGTGTGGATGAGCAATCCGCGCAAGGTGGGCAGACGGTAGGGCGGCAGCTCCATTACGAACGGCGCGGTCTCGCCCTTGAGCACGGTCCAGCGCAGGATGCGCGCGGCAAACAGGGCCATGCCCCAAGAGATCAGAGTCAGGGCAAAGAGCATTTGGGCCTGGCTCGCGGCGAAGAAGGCCCCTATCAAAAGAGCGTACACCGGCAGCTTGGCCCCGCAGTTCATCATGGGGACCGTGAGGATTGTGGCCAGGCGCGCTTTGGGGTCGCGCAAGGTGCGGGCGGCCATAACCCCTGGCACCGCGCAGCCGCCGCTGATGCCGCCGCTGACGATCATGGCCATCACGCTGTTGCCGTGCAGGCCGAAGTGCCTGAGAATCCGGTCAAGCAAATAGGCCACCCGGGCCAGATAGCCCGAGTCCTCCAAAATGGCGATGGCAAAAAACATGAACATGATCAGGGGGACAAAGCCCAGCACTCCGCCCACCCCGTCGATGATTCCGCTGATGACCAGGGATTTGACAAAGCCCTCGGGAATGCCCGCCTCGGCCAGGCCACCCAGCCAGCCGAACATTTCCTCCAGCCAGCCCACCGGAATTTCGCTGGCCCAGAATACGAACTGGTAGATGCCGTAGAGCACGGCCAACAGGGCCAGGGGACCGAGCAGACGATTGGTGAGCACCTTGTCGATCTTGTCGCTCAGCTCCATCCGCTGGGCCCTGGTTTCCTGCACTGCCTGGCGGTAGATGCCTCCGATAAAGCCATAGCGGTAGTCGGCGATCACCCCCTCGGGGTCGTCGTCCATGGTCAGCTTGAGGTGATCGCTCAGTTTTTGGCGCAAAGGCTCCATGTGCTGAACCAGGCCGGGGTCCTGGGCAACCTGCTTTTGCACCTCAGCGTCGTTTTCCAACAGCTTCAGGGCTACCCAGCGGGCCTGCAATGGCGACCAAGCCAGGCTGTTGCCATTGAACTTGGCGGTAAGCTCCAACAGAGCCTTGTCCACGTCAGGACCATAGGAAAGCTCGAGGGAACGCCACTTTTTTTGACGGTGGGCGGTTTCCACTGCCTCGCCCAGCAGTTGCTTGACTCCCCTGCCCTTGCGGGCCACGGTGGGCACCACCGGCACCCCCAACAGGCGGCTTAGCTTGTCGGTATCTATGTGGATGCCGCGGTTCTCGGCCACATCCACCATGTTCAAAGCAATAACCACGGGCACGCCCAGCTCCATGAACTGAACGGCCAGATACAGGTTGCGCTCCAGGTTGGCCGCGTCCACCACATCGACCACTACGTCGGGCTTGCTCTTGATGAGGTAGTCCCGGGCCACCAACTCTTCCATGGAGTAGGCGGTGAGGCTGTAGGTGCCGGGCAGGTCCACCACCTCCACCTCGTGGCCGTTCAGGGAGACATGGCCCCATTTTTTCTCAACGGTCACCCCGGGGTAGTTGCCTACGTGCTGGCGGGCCCCGGTAAGGGCGTTGAACATGGAAGTCTTGCCCGAGTTGGGATTGCCGGCCAGGGCAATGGTCACTTTTTCGCCGGGCATGCCTAACCTTCCTCGGCCTTAACCAGGATGTGGTCCGCTTCGTTATTGCGCAGGGTCAGGTTGTAGCCCTTGAGCTTGATCTCAACCGGATCCTTGAGCGGCGCCCGGCCCATGACCATGAATACGGTTCCGGGCACTATGCCCATGTCCCGAATACGCCGCCCCATTTCGCCGCCAACGGTTATCTTTTTGATCACCGCTTGCTGGCCCGCCCGCAGCATTCGCAGAGTTTCAAAGTTTTCCAATGGTTCTTTCCCCTGGCGCGCTTAGTTGAGTCCTAGTTTGATAAAACGCTTGTCCTTAAAACCCTTTAGGGTTTGTTCCAAAGAGCCGCACCCGGTCTGGCGCAGGGCGCAGAAAGGCTTGGAGCAGCGTTTGCACTCCTTTTTGACGGCGTTTAAGGCTGCGTGAGAGTTTATTGAGGTTATGAAAACCACCAAATCGGCATTAGCCACTCTCTGTTTAAGGCGGCGGTTGCCGTTGCGCAGTTTCCCGGTGTGGAAAACGCACTCACCCCCCAGACGATTCACCGTTTCGCGATAACTGGGCTCCAGGCGGTCCAACCCCCCGATTATCATTACCTTACGGCCCTGCAAGGGGCAGTGTTCGCAAACCTCTTCCCCACATTGCCGGATGGTGGCGCAGGCCTTGGTTGATGATTTTTTATTGCTTCGGGTCGCCGATCCCCGGGGCTCCACGTTAACCTCCTTCTATTTAATTAGGTACGCCTAACTGTGTGGCCAAAAAATATCCGCCAATAGCCGTTGGTGCTCACGCCTTCAGTATCGGCGGCAAAACTTACATGATTAGATAGCACTAACTTTTTAGCATGTCAATAATATTTTGAGGGCCCTAAAATATATAGGCCCAGACATAAGCTTTTCCGGGACCGCCCGGTGTCCGAACCTATCTCTAAATTCCAATGTAACCACTGCCAAACATAGATAAACACCATTTGACACCTCGGGGGCGAAATAGTATGTCATCTATGACATAATGTCATTCGTGACATATATTACGATTGCTCTTACTAACCGGCAGCCCCACCGGTGGACAACTCTGAAATAGAATGCTGTGGAGCCCAAAATGGCTGATCCTACCCTGATCCTCAACGGCAAACCCGTGGAGTTTGAACCAGGCCAAACCATCCTGGAAGCGGCCCAGGCCCAGGGAGTGCGCATCCCTACCCTCTGCTATCTCAAAGGCTGCTCTCCCACCGGCGCCTGTGGCATCTGTGTGGTGGAAGTTGCCGGCAGCGATCACTTGATGCTTTCGTGTTCCACCCCGGCCGAAGCGGGGATGAACATCAAGACCGACAGCGAGCGGGTGTGCGACTCCCGGCGTAAGACCCTGGCCGACTTGGTGGCCTCGGGGGACCATAACTGTTTTGTCATGGACCTGCCGCCCGACCAGTGGAGCGAGCGCCAGTTCGAAGTGATGCTCAAGCCCTGGCACGATCAGGTATGTCCTGCCCATGGTGACTGCCGCTTGCAGGATTTGGTGGTGGAATACGGGGTGAGCCTGGTGGATCAGGAGGCCGCCGCGGTGGACCGCCCCTTGGACGACAGCCACCCGGTGATCATCCGCGACTTTAGCCGCTGCATCCAATGCGGCCGCTGCGTACAGGCCTGTAACCAGGTGCAGGTGAACCGGGCCCTACCCGATATCGAGTTGGAAGCTCCGGGCAAGGCCAACGGCTGGCTGCCCGTGGCTGACTATGACAACTGCACCCACTGCGGCGAGTGCGTACAGGCCTGCCCGGTGGGGGCCTTGTTCGAGCGCAAGGCCTACGGTCGCATCAACGGCCACGAGGCCACCAAGGTGCGCACCACCTGTCCTTACTGTGGGGTGGGTTGCCAACTTTGGTTGCATGTGAAGGATGGCAAGGTCATCAAGGTCACCGGCGTGGAAGGGGCCCAGCCCAACCGGGGCCGTTTGTGCGTGAAGGGCCGCTTTGGCTACGACTTCATTCACAGCCCCGAGCGCCTGACCACCCCGCTGATCAAGCAATCCGACGGTTCCTTTGCCGAGGCATCCTGGGACGAGGCCCTGGACCTGGTGGCCAATCGCTTCCTGGAGATAAAGGAGAAGCACGGCCCCGACGCCATTGCGGGCGTAAGCTGCGCCCGCAGCATTAACGAAGACTCCTATCAAATGCAGAAGCTTTTCCGCGCGGTGATCGATACGAATAATATCGATCACTGCGCACGTACCTGACACGCTCCCACTGTCGCCGGTCTGGCGACTTCATTCGGCTCCGGGGCGATGACCAACAGCTTTGCCGATTTCGACAAGGCCAAGATGTTCTTTGTCATCGGCTCCAACATGACCGAGGCGCACCCGGTGGCCTCGACCTTTGTCAAGAACGCGGTAAACAATGGGGCCAAGCTGGTCTTGGTTGATCCCCGGCGCACCGCCCTGGCTGACTTCGCGGTGACTCACATGCGCCTCAGGGTGGGCAGCGACATCGCTCTGCTCAACGCCTTGATGCATGTGCTCATCAAGGAAGACCTCTATGCCAAGGAGTACGTGAAGACCTGCACCGTGGGCTTTGAGGAGCTCAAGGCCGCGGTGGAGAAATACACCCCCGAGCGCGCCGAGGAGATAAGCGGAGTTCCCGCCGAGCAGATACGGGAGGTGGCCCGTTTGCTGGCCGCCAACCGCCCGGCCATGCTCATGTACACCCTGGGTATTACCGAGCACACCTGCGGGGTGAACAACGTGCTCTCCTGCGCCAACTTGCAGATGCTCTTGGGCAATGTGGGCTTTGAGTGCGGCGGGGTGAACCCCTTGCGCGGCCAGAACAACGTGCAGGGCGCCTGCGACATGGGTGCGCTGCCCAACGTGTACCCCGGCTATCAGAAGGTTATCGACGAGGCCTCTCAGGAGAAGTTTGAGAAGGCCTGGAACGCCAAGCTTTCTCCTGAAAACGGCATGATGATGCCGGCCATGTTCGACGGCCTGATCGACGGCAAGGTCAGGGGGATGTACATCTTCGGCGAAAACGTGGCCAACACCGAGCCGGACATCTCTCACGTGGAGCATTGTTTGGAGTCGGCCGAGTTCGTGGTGGCCAACGACATCTTCCACACCGAAACCACCCGCTTTGCCGACGTGATCCTCCCGGCTGCCGCCTGGAGTGAAGACGACGGCACCTTTACCAACAGCGAGCGCCGGGTCAACCGGGTGCGCAAGGCGGTGGACCCGCCGGGCCAGGCCAAGCCCAACTGGTGGATCTTCAAACAGATCGCCAAGCGCATGGGCCACGACTGGGAGTCGAATAGCGGCCAGGAGATATGGGACAACGAGATCTCCGTATTGACCCCCTCCATGGCGGGCATCAAATACAGCCGCATTGACAACGACGGATTGCAGTGGCCCGCCCCGGACCTGGATCACCCGGGCACGCCTTTCCTGCACAAGGAAGGCTGCTTCACCTGCGGCCTGGGCAACTTCAAGGCCGCTGAATGGACACCTCCGGCTGAGGAGGCGGATGATGATTTCCCCTTGGTGCTCAGCACGGGCCGCAGGCTGTATCACTATCACACCCGCACCCAGACCGGGCGTAGCGGGGGACTCAACGACTTGTTGGGCGAGGAAACCGCGGACCTATCCGTGGAAGACGCCGAGCGCCTGGGCATCAGCCAGGGCCAGAAGGTGGCGGTGAGCTCCCGCAGGGGCCGGGTGGAGGTGACCGCCAAGGTCACTCCCCAGGTGCCGCCGGGCATGGTGTGGATGGCCTTCCACTTCCGCGAGGGCTGCGCCAACTGGCTGACCAACCCGGTGTACGACCCGGTCTCCCAGACCGCCGAGTACAAGGCCTGCGCGGTTAAGGTGGAGCCGCTATAGACCCGCGCCTAATAGGAAAACCAAAGGGACGCCCAAGTTGGGCGTCCCTTTTAATTTGTCTGCGTAATTAAGGCTCGACCGATCATTCCCCCATTTCTATGATCAGGGGAATGGCGTGAACTTCGTTGTTTATGACCCTGGTGTGCCCCAGGCTCCAACTGGCCTTGGCCGGATCAGCCCCGGCCAGTTCGCAAACCCGCTGCACCACGCCCTTGAGGTTCAACACCGGATGGCGGCCCAGCACCTGGGGCAGGCCATAGGTAAGGTTGCAGGCCAGGCATTTGCCCGGCCTTTGGTGTAACAGAAGCTCCAGCTCCACGCGACCCGCCTGTTCGCTACGGCAGACCAACTCGAAATCATAGGCCCCTTCAGAGGCGTCGCCGTAGAGGGCTTCGAAAAAGTCGTCCGCCTTGCCCGCGGGAACCAGTTGGGCCAAGGTTTGCTCGTCCAAGATTTTGCCGTTGCTGGTCACGTCTCGCACCTCATGCACATCATTTTGGGGTTTCAGGGGCGCATCTAATGCTTAACCGATGGCCGCTGATTCTAATATAAAGCAGGCGACACATCCAGCTTTGCCCGCCTTGGAAAATATTTTTCTTGCCAAACCCGACTTTATGTGTATATACATCAATTATGGCTGATTCACTCAAATCCAAGGGGAACGATACTACCCCAGAGCTGCCCACGGTTGTGGACCGGGAACATTGCATCGCCATGGGCCGCACCTGCGTAGCCTACAACCTGCGCCGAGCCGCCAGGCTGGTATCTCAGGTCTATGACCAGGCACTGAAGCCCACCGGCTTGAAGGTCACCCAGTTCAGCCTTCTGGTCGCTTTTGTGTTGGTTCCGGACAGCAAAATGACCCAACTGGCTAAATGGCTGGGCATGGACCGCACCACCCTTAGCCGTAACCTGCGAGTGTTGGAAAAGAGGGGCTTGGTTGAGCTGGAACAGGGTCATCAGGATCGCCGAAAGCTGAAAGTGCGTCTCACTCCAGAGGGCAAAAAAGTGTTCGAGCAAGCCTGCCCTTTGTGGCTACAAGCTCAAGAAAAAGCGGTCAGCGGCATCGGCCAAGAGAGGTGGACCGCCCTGACCAAGGAGCTCCGGTCCTTGGTGGCCGGCTTGGAATAATTTTTTTCAGGAGAAAGGTGCATATACACGTTATGTCTCCCTTAGCATGCAGAAAGAACCAGGAGCTTACTGAGGAGAACATCCCGGTCCTGCGGCGCGCAGGGGATGCTCCCCAGGTTGGTGAGAACGCAAACAACGTTGTGGACCGCTACTTAACGGGCAATTTCCACGAGCGTTTGGACCTATGGCTGACCCACCGGGATTTGCGGCCGGTCCTAACTAGCTTGGAAAAGGCCCTTGGCGACCCCTAAATTCAACCTTGCGGCGGGCAAAACAATCTCCTGATTTTGTTTGGGCTTGGCTTTGGAGTATAAAATATAGAGTCAAGCCGTAGTTTTCAGGAGGTCAGATGCCCAAAATAGTCAAGGTTCTCATAGTGCTGTTGTTGCTGGCGGGTGCGGCTGCGGGCGCATATTACTATTTTTACTATGAGAAAGAGCAAAAGCCCACCGATCGGTTGACTCTCTACGGCAACGTGGACATCCGCCAGGTTCACCTGGCGTTCCACGCCAATGGACGCATAACCCGCATCCTGGTGGAGGAAGGCGATTCGGTCAAAAAAAACCAACTAGTGTCCGAGCTGGATCCGGTGCGCTACCAGGCCAACCTGGCTCGCACCAAGGCCGAGGTGGCCGCCCAGGAGCAGGTGCTGGCCCGTATGCTGGCCGGCACCAGACGCCAGGAGATAGCCGAGGCCAGGGCCCGCTTGGCCGCGGCCAAGGCCACCCTGCGCGATCAGACCAACCTGCATCGGCGCAACAAGGACCTTTACCAGCGCCGGGCCATTTCCTCCCAGACCATGGACACCATCCGGGCTCAGTATGAAAACGCCCGCGAGTCGGTAAACCAGGCCCAGCAAAACCTGGATCTGGCCCTGGAAGGACCGCGCAAGGAAGACATCGCCTCGGCACGGGCCCAGCTGGAGGCCCTCAAGGCGGCCCAGGCCCTGGCCCAGCGCGAACTAATCGACACCAAGCTCTACGCCCCGGAAGACGGGGTGATTCAGCAGCGTATCTTGCAACCTGGCGACATGGCCTCGCCCTCGGTGCCTGCCTTCACCGTGGCCCTGAACAACCCCATCTGGGTGCGGGCCTATCTGCCCGAAACCGAGCTGGGCAAAGTGGCTTCGGGCATGAGCGCCCTGGTGAGCACCGACAGCTTCCCAGGCAAAAACTACAAAGGATGGATCGGCTACATCTCTCCCACCGCTGAGTTCACCCCCAAGACGGTGGAGACCACCGAGCTGAGGACCAAGCTGGTCTACCGGGTCAGGGTTTACGTGTGCAATCCCAACAATGAACTTCGCCTGGGTATGCCGGTGACCGTCACTATACCTCTGGGGCAAAAGGCCGAAGCCCACCGCGGGCAAAGCAACCCCTGCTCCGGCTCCTGATTCGGCATGACCCAATCGGCCAACAGCCAAGACGTGGCCTTGGTGCTCAACGGGGTCAGCAAGGGTTTCCATAGCGGCGGACGGGACGTGATGGCTCTGGACAACGTTTCCGCCTCAGTGGAGCGGGGCATGGTCACCGGACTCATCGGTCCGGACGCGGCGGGCAAGACCACCCTCATGCGCCTGGTGGCCGGGCTGCTCTTGCCCGATGACGGGGAGATTAACGCCCTGGGCCTGGACGTGAAGAAGGAGCCCTTGGAGGTACAGTCTGCCCTGGGCTACATGCCCCAGCGCTTCGGGCTTTACGAAGACCTCACCGTGCAGGAGAACCTGGACCTTTACGCGGACCTGCAAAATTTGCCCGTCAAGGAGAGGGCCGAGCGTTATGCCCAGCTCATGAAGCTCACCGGCTTGGCCCCCTTTACCGAGCGCCTGGCCGGAGCCCTGTCCGGCGGCATGAAGCAAAAGCTGGGCCTGGCTTGCTCCCTGGTGCGGCCCAAGGACCTACTGTTGTTGGACGAGCCCACCGTGGGAGTGGACCCTTTGTCACGCCGCGAGCTGTGGGAGATCGTCTACAACCTGGTGGAAAAGCATGGTATGACCGTGCTGCTGTCCACCGCCTACCTGGATGAGGCTGAGCGCTGCCAGGAAGTGATCCTCATGCACCTGGGCAAAATTTTGGACCAGGGCAAGCCCCAGAAGTTCACCCAGACCATGGCCGGACGCAGCTTCATGGTCACCTCGCCGGACATGAGCAAGCGCCAGCTTCAGCGCGAGCTAAACCAGGCGGAGCCGGTGCTGGACGCCCTTATCCAGGGCGAAGGGGTGCGGGTGGTCACCAAACAAGCCCAGGAGCCCACCCTGGCGGAGTTGGGCGCCGAGGACGGCGAGCTGAGCATAAAAGCAGTGCCGCCGCGCTTTGAAGACAGCTTTGTTTCCATGCTGCGCGAGCTGGGCCAAGAGGCAGCCGCCATCTCCCAGCCCAGAGATCAGCAAAGCGCCGCATCCGGCGACGGCCCGGTGATCGAGGTGGAAAACCTCAAGCGGCGCTTCGGCGACTTCATGGCCGTAGACGGCATCAGCTTCACGGTGGAGCACGGCGAGGTGCTGGGCCTGCTGGGGGCCAACGGCGCGGGCAAGTCCACTACCTTCCGTATGCTTTGCGGCTTGCTGCCGCCCAGCGAGGGGCGTTTGCTGGTGGCTGGTCACAACCTGCGCAAGGCCGCGGCCAAGGCCCGCCAGCGCATAGGCTACATGGCCCAGCGCTTCAGCCTGTACGCCAACCTCTCGGTAGTGGAAAACCTGCGCTTTTTCGCCAAGGTCTACGGCCTAAACATCAAGCAGCGCAAAAAACAGGTGCAGTGGGCCCTGGAGGAGTTCGAGCTGGCCGAGTTGGCCAACGCCACCAGCGGGCAGTTGCCCTTGGGCTACAAGCAGCGCCTGGCCCTGGCCGCGGCCCTGATGCACGAGCCGGAGATTATTTTCCTGGACGAGCCTACCTCGGGAGTGGACCCTCTGGCCCGCCGCGAGTTTTGGCGGCGCATCAACATCCTGGCCGAGCAAAAGGTCACCGTGTTGGTGACCACCCACTTCATGGAAGAGGCGGAGTACTGCGACCGGGTGGTGATCATGGACCGGGGCAAGGTCTTGGCCGAAGGCACCCCGGAGGAGATAAAAAAGGCTCACCGCACCAAGGACGCCCCCTCCCCCACCCTGGAAGACGCCTTTATCGCCTTGATCGAGCACAACAAGGAAATCCTTGAGAAGGGGCAGGCGGCATGAGACAAGGCATGCCCGGCTGGCGGCGGCTCAGGGGACTGATCCGCAAGGAGTCCTATCAGATCATCCGCGACCCCTCCAGCATCGCCATTGCCTTTGTATTGCCCGCGGTGCTGCTGTTTATCTTTGGTTATGGTGTGTCCTTGGACGCCAAGAACGTTCCCCTGGCGATGGTAGTGGAGCAGCCCAGCCCGGCCACGGCCAGCCTCACCGGTGATTTTCAGCAATCCCAGTGGTTCGAACCCAGGCATTTCAACGACATTCACACTGCCCAGGATGCCCTGCGCCACCGGGAAGTGATGGGCATACTGTGGCTCAGGAGCAACTTCACCCAGGAGCTATTCAGCGGAGGGCCAGCGCCCATCGGGCTTTTCCTCAACGGAGTGGACGGCAACACCGCCCGCATCGTGGCCGGCTATGTCCAAGGAGTCTGGGGCAAGTGGCTGGCGCGCTACGCCCAGAACCAGGGGCAAGAGGTGACCCTGCCGGTACAGGTGCAGCAGCGTATCTGGTTCAACCCCGAGGTGCGCTCCACCAACTTCCTGGTGCCCGGCCTCATCGCGGTTATCATGACCCTCATCGGGGCCCTACTCACCTCCATGGTGGTGGCCCGGGAATGGGAACGCGGCACCATGGAGGCCCTGTTGGTCACCCCGGTGCGCCTAAAGGAAATACTGCTGGGTAAGCTCATACCTTATTTCGTGCTGGGCATGGGCGGCCAGATACTCTCGGTGGCCATGGCGGTGTGGCTGTTCGAGGTACCGCTCCGGGGCAGCCTGTGGGTGCTCATGGGCGTATCGGCCCTGTTCCTGCTGGCCGCTCTGGGCATGGGCCTGCTCATCTCCACCGTGTCCCACAACCAATTCGTGGCCGGCCAGTTGGCCATCTTTACCACCTTCTTGCCCGCTTTCATTCTTTCGGGATTCATATTCGACATCGGCAGCATGCCCGGCTGGGTGCAAGCCATCACCCACGTCATCGCGGCGCGCTACTTCGTGGCGGTGTTGCAAAGCGTGTTCCTGGCGGGCGACGTGTGGCCGGTGATCGTGGTGAACTCGGTGGCGCTGGTGATCATGGCCATGATTTTCATGGGCCTGGTGCGGCTGCGTAGCCGCAAACGGCTGGATTGAGAGACCGGGTGTTTAGGCGAATCTGGGCATTGGTGGTCAAGGAGTTCCTGGCCCTGTTGAAGGACAAGCGCAGCCGGATGACTTTGATCATGCCGCCCCTGTTCCAGTTGCTCATCTTCAGCTACGCCGCCACCTTTGACCTCAACCAAGTGAACTACGCGGTGTACAACCAAGACTCGGGCATCGCCTCCCGGGAGCTGTTGGGTTATTTCCAGGGATCCTCCGCGTTCAAACTCACCGACACCTTGGACCACCTGGGCCAGGTGGGTCCGGCCATCAACGAGAAAAAGGTGTTGATGGTGCTGCACTTCCCCCAGGACTTCACCCGTAACATGTTGCAGGGCCGTTCCGGAGAACTGCAGGTCATCATCGACGGGCGCAACTCCAACACGGCCATGGTGCTGCTGAGCTATGTGAACACCATCGTAAACGCCTTCAGCACGCGCTGGGCCCAGGAGCATGGTTGGGCCTCCCTGCCTGCGGATCTCAAGGTGCGCACCTGGTTCAACCCCAACCTGGAGAGCCGCTGGTTCATCGTGCCGGGCATAGTGGGTCTTCTCACTCTGGTGGTGGCCCTGGTGGTCACCGCCCTGTCCGTGGCCCGGGAGCGGGAAGCGGGCACCTTTGACCAGCTGCTGGTCACCCCCCTGCACCCGGCGGAGATACTAATCGGCAAGGCCCTGCCCGGCATCATCATCGGCATGGCCGAGGGCAGCGTGATCGTGTTTCTCACGGTGGAGTTTTTCGGGGTACCCCTGTTGGGCGGTTTGGGACCCCTGTACCTGGGCATGGGCCTGTTCATCGTATCGGCAGTGGGCCTGGGCCTGATGATCTCTTCCATCGCCGTGACCCAGCAACAGGCCCTTTTGGGCGCCTTCTTGTTCCTGGTGCCCGCGGTGATCCTGTCGGGCTTTGCCACGCCCATTGCCAATATGCCTGAGCTGGTGCAGAAGCTGACCCTGCTCAATCCGCTACGCTATTTCCTGGTTATCGTGCGCTCGGTGTTTTTGGAGGGCGCTGACGTATCCCTGCTGCTGCCTCTTTACTGGCCCATGGCGGTGATCGGAGTGGTGACCATGTTCATCGCGAGTTGGCTGTTCCGCAACCGGCTGTACTAGGTTACTTCAGCAGCTCGGCCAGCTCCGAGGGATGGGCCAGCAGGCGCTTGGCTCCGGCCTCGCGCAGCTCCTGTTCGTCGCGAAAACCCCAGAGCACCCCCACCGGGAACATGCCCGCCGCATTGGCGGTATCCATATCCACCTTGGTGTCTCCCAGGAAAATGCATTGCCCTGGCTCTAGGTTTAGTTCCTGGGCCATGGTCAGGGCGGACTGTGGATCGGGCTTGATGGGGATGCCCGTTTTAGCCCCAACTACTTGGTCAAAAGGTACCTCAGGGAAAAAGTGGCTTACCATTTCAGTGGTGAAACGGTCCACTTTGTTGGAAAGCACCGCCAAGCTCAGCCCGGCCTTTTGGGCCTGGGCCAGCATATCCTCGATGCCGGGGTACGGCCTGGTGTGCACGCTCCAGCGGCCGGAGTATACCTCGCGCATGCGCCTTGCCATTTCGCGCACCATATCCGGAGTGCGCAGGTTGGGCGGAAGGGCGCGCTCGGTGAGCATCTCCACGCCATTGCCCACCATTATGCGGTAGGCGGAAATGGGGTGTCTGGGCAGGCCGTCGGCGGCCAGCACTATGTTCATGCTCTCGCCCAGGTCGGCGATGCTGTCCAAAAGGGTGCCGTCAAGGTCGCAAATCAATCCACGGAAGTTCACAGGGCACCTGTTTGCCAAGGGTTTGCGTAATGCCACCGGTGGCGGCCTAACTCAATAAAGTTAGTCCTCAAACCCTTTCCGCGCAAGCCCTCGCAATTCCATGGTCTTTCAGGGTATGTTTGAATAAAGGCAAAAGCAAAAATCACCATCAGCATAGGGTGTTGTCCATGGCTCTGGCGCGAGCCGGTTTTGGTAAGAGCGACGTCCAGGTGACCAGGGTGGGCCTGGGCGGAGAGGGAGTTTTGCGCACCAATGGGCGCGATCCCGAAGCCTGGGCGGTAATATCCGAGGCCTTGGATCAAGGCATCACCTACTACGACTCTGCCGTGGCCTATGCGGGCAGCCAGGGCTACTACGGCGGTATATGGCGGGAGCACCCCCAAGAGAGGTCCCAGGTGTTCCAGACCAGCAAATCAGCCCAACGCACCAGCGAGGGTGCCTGGGCCGAGTTGCGGCAATCCCTGGCCACAATGGCCACCGACCACCTGGACCTATGGCAGATACACGACCTTCGCGAACCGGATGAGTTTGAGGCCATCGCCGGGCCGGGCGGCGCCCTGGAGGCGTTCGTGCAGGCCAAGGAGCAGGGCCTGGTGCGCCATATAGGGGTGACCGGTCACCATGACCCTCAATTGCTCACTCGGGCGGTGCTGTCTTGGCCGGTGGACGCGGTGCTCTTGCCGGTGAACCCGGCTGAGGCTTGTTTGGAGGGCTTTTTGAACCAGACTGTGCCCGCGGCGCAAGAAAAGGGATTGGCGGTGATTGCCATGAAGGTGCTGGGCGGTGGACATTACCTGGCTCCTCAGGCGGGTGTGGACGCACTGACCCTGATCCGTTTTGCCCTGGCCCAACCGGTGACCACGGTGATTGTGGGATGCGCCGACCCGGCCCAGGTGAGGGAGTTGGCGCGGGCCGAGGGGATGGGGCCTTTGCCCCAGCCAGAGCAGGAGCGGCTTAAGGAGCTTTTTCGCCCCCAGGCGCGGCGGCTGGCCTTTTACCGGGGGCGTTTTTGACCACGGGCAGGCAAAGCAAAAGGCCGGCGGCACAACGCCACCAGCCTTTTTAGGCTATTTAAGCGAAACGGCCCCTAACGCCAGGGGTCGTCCTGCCACTCGATCTGGTCTGCTGCCCTTTGCTCAGAGGCTGCGTCGTAGCCCGGAGGGGCTATGGTAGTGCATGCTGCGGCCATGTAGCCGATGGTGCAAAGCAACAAAATCAGTCCTATCAACCTTGTCGTAATCATTACCCTCTCCTGGCTTGCGACAGCCTAATATTGCCAAGGAAAAGTCCATAACGCAACCGCTTTACGCCTCTATGTCCATTACCTACACTCTGGGCTATAATGCCTGCCCATGCAACGCGTCACCAGGGGAAATAAAATGGTCAATCCATGGGTTTGGCTGGCTGCCGCCCTGGTTTTGGCGTGCTTGGCAGCACCCGCTGCCATGGCGGGTCAACCTGTCCCAGCCAGTGAACCTTTTGTGGTGCCCAACCAATCGCCCCTGGCCCTGTCCCTGGTGCCCTTCACTCCCACCAGTGCATCCCTTGGCCCGGTGAACAGCAGCCGCTTGGAGTTGACCGCGGCCTACTCCAGTATCTTTGTGCGCCAAAGTTCGCACGCGGCCAGCTTGGACTTGGATATGGAGTTGGGTTACCTATCCCTGGGTTACGCCTACACTTTGCATCCAAGAGTCCGCCTGGGCCTGGAGCTGCCCGCTGCCTTTTACTGGGGCGGTTTTTTGGACGGCTTTATCGAAAGCTACCACCGCGCCTTGGGCCTACCCAACGGAGGGCGGGAAAACGCGCCCCAGGACCAGGTGCGCTACGAGGCCACCAGCCGGGGCAAGCGCATTGTCAGCCAGGACGGAGCCACCCAGGCGGTGGGCGACCTGCGGCTCAAAGGGGCTTGGATGCTGTGGTCGGGTAGAGGCCCGGCGCTTAGCCTGCTGGGGCAGGTGAGCCTGCCCACCGGCGATCCGGACAAGGGCTTGGGCGCGGGCGGTGCCATCCCCGCCCTGGGCCTGAGCGGCGATGTGCCTTTGGGGCGTTTCACCCTTAACGCCAATGCCATGTACTTCTACTTGGGCTCCACCACTCTGCTGGACCCCTTGGAGCCGGACGACGTGTGGACGGGCAGCCTGTCTCTGGGTTGGGCTTGGTCCGATACCCTGACCTTGCGGGGTCAGCTGAACGGAGCCAGCGCTCTGACGGGCGGCACCGGAGTGGAGGGCTTGGACAACGCCATGTTGCAGATTCTGCTGGGAGTACAGTGGAAGCCAAGCAAGGGCCAGTTAATCAGCCTGGCCTTTGCCGAGGACCTGGTCTATTACACCAGCCCGGACTTCACCCTGAGCCTGAGCTGGGGCTGGACCTTTTAAAGGTCCTTGATCACCTTTTCAAAGGGATCGAACTCCAGACAGCACAGCGGCTCGGCGGCGATGCTGAGCAGGCACTTGTTGCAAGAAGTGCAGCGGGAGCGCCGCCGGTCAGGGCCATGCAACAGGCGGTTGGGCAGGTCCGGCTCGCTGATCAGGGGGCGGCTTAGGCCCACCATATCCGCCCCGGCGGCCAGCACCGCCTCCATGGCCTGGCGGGAGCGCATGCCCCCGGTGATGGCCAGGGGGGTGTCACCCACGGCTTGGCGAAATGCCTGCAAGTGTGGCAGGAAATAAGCCTCTTTATCGCCAGCCTCACGGCGCAGGCGGTTGCGCAACTTGACCTGCTCCTTTACCCCGCCGCTCAGCTCGATGAGAGCGGCACCGGCCTGGGCCAGTTCCCCTGCCAACCAGGTGTAGTCGTCAGGGCCCGCGCCTTGTTCCAGGAAATCGTCGGTGTTCACCTTCCAGAGCACAGGGAAGTCCTTGCCCGCCTCCGCCTGGATCTCCTGCTGCACCAGCAGGAAAAGGCGGGCCCGGTTTTCCCGGGACCCGCCCCAGTCATCCTGTCGCTGGTTAAAGAACGGCGAGAAGAACTGGCTCACCAAATAGCCGTGGGCTCCGTGCATTGCCACCGCGTCGAACCCAGCTTCACGCACCCGGGCAGCGGCCAGGCCAAAGGCGTGGGCCAGGTCCTTGATTTGTTCTTCGGTAGCCTGATTCAGATCAAAACCCTGGGCCAGGGAGCCATAGGAATAGCCGCCTCCAGCCGACCCGGCATGGTGCAACTGCACCGCGCAGCGGGCCGCCGGATTGGCGCTATGGATCAACCGGGCCAGGCGGGAAAGGCCTTCCACCTGGGCGTCGTCCCAGACCCCAAGCTGCTGGGCCCAGGCCCGGCCCTCGAGGGTTACCGCCGTGGCCCCGGTGATGATGAGCCCGCAGCCACCCACGGCCAGATCATGGTACAGCCGCAACAAGTCGCGGCGCACCTGGCCGTTGGCGCCAGCCATGTTTTCCATGGTGGCGGAGCGCAAAAAGCGGTTGCTTACCTCAATTCCCCCCACCTTGAGGGGCTGTCCCAGTTGACCCATGCCGATTGCTCCTACTCCAGGCACAGGTGCTCAGCGATAAAGCTGGTATCCATGTCCCCTGCCTGGAATTGGGGATGCTCCAGTATCCTGAGGTTAACGGGAATGGTGGTCTTGACCCCTTCAACCTGGAAGGCCTTAAGCGCCTCAATAAGCCGGGCAATGGCTTTGGCGCGGGTCTGGTCATAGGCGATGACCTTGGCCAGCATGGGGTCATAGTAAGGCGGCACGGCACAGCCGTCGGCCAGGGCGTGGTCCACCCGCAGGTTGTCGCTGATCTCGGGCAGCAACACCTTGCTGATTACGCCGGGCGAGGGGAAAAAGGTCTCCGGGTCCTCGGCATACACCCTGGCCTCGATGGCGTGGCCCTTGGTCTGGATGTCGCTCTGGCCCCAGGGCAGCTCCTTGCCCATGGCCACTTCCAGCTGCTGGCGCACAATGTCCACGCCGGTGAGGAACTCGCTCACCGGATGCTCCACCTGCAAACGGGCGTTTACCTCCATGAAGTAGTGGTCGCCGCTTTTGGTGCGCAGTCCTTCCAGGGTGCCCGCGCCCACGTAGCCCATCTTTTTTACGATGGCTGCGGTGTCGGCAAAGAGCTTGGCCCTGGTGGCCTGGTCCACCACCGGGGAGAGAGCCTCCTCGATGATCTTCTGATGACGGCGCTGAATGGAGCATTCGCGCTCGCCCAGGCAGACCACGTTGCCCGCGGTGTCGGCAATGAACTGCACCTCGATGTGCCTTGGCCGCACCACCTCGGTTTCGATGTAGCAGGCCGGCGAACCAAAAGCCATCTCGCCGATGGAGCAGGCCCGCTTGAACACCTCGGCCGCCTGGGAGGCCTCGGACACCCTTTCGATGCCCTTGCCGCCGCCGCCCTTGTCCAGCTTGAGGAACAAGGGATAGCCATGCTCTTCGCCAAAGGCCACGACCTCTTCCGGAGCGCTCACCGGGTCCAAGGTGCCGGGGGTTACCGCGGCTCCCACCTCCACGGCCAGCTTGCGGGCGTATACCTTGGAGCTAATGGCTTTGAGCACCGCCGGAGGCGGCCCCACCCAGGTGAGACCAGCGTCGGTCACCGCCTGGGCAAAGGCGCCCCGCTCGGAGAGAAAGCCATAGCCCGGGTGTAGTGCATCCGCGCTGGTTTGCTTGGCCGCCTCGATGATGGCATCCATGCTGAGGTAGCTCTGGGCCGGGTTGGCCGGCCCGATGTTCACCGTCTCGTCGGCCTGGGACAAAAACGGAGCGCCTTTGTCAGCCTCGGAGTGCACCGCCACCGTGGCGATGCCCATGTCCCGGCAGGTGCGGATGATACGCGGGACGATCTCGCCCCGGTTGGCTATTAACAGTTTTTTTATCATGGGGCCTGGTTACTCCTCGACCTCCAGCATGACCATGGGATCCCCCACTTGCATCTCATCCCATTCCTTGGAGATGATCTTGCTGACCGTGCCTTCGAACTCGCTCTTGACCGAAATCTCGGTCTTCATGCAGTTGATGACCGCGACTTCCTGGCCCTCGCTGACTTTATCGCCTTCGTTGACAACCACCCGGGCGCACAGGCCGGGCATGATGGCGTTTACGCTTTTTTCCATGTTCTTTTCCTTTTTCCCTTCTGAAATCCGGCTCTAGGCCAGCGAGTCCTCGCTGAGCCACTGCTTTTGCTCTTTGCGTGCTTGAACCGCCTCTTCCTGAGTGGCGAGCTGGAATTGCATGAAGTCCCGGCCCGGCGCGCCTTGACCCACCTTCCACAAATCGGCGTTGATCACGCTGAGGGCGCACATGTAGCCGCCCAGGGTGGGGCCGTCGGCCACCAGCAGGATGG
>JAHLLJ010000060.1 GCA_020444205.1 Deltaproteobacteria bacterium
GCGTCAGCCTTCCAAGCTGAGGGTCGCGGGTTCGAATCCCGTCTCCCGCTCCAAAAAAATTAAGGGGGCTTGGCTTGGTCCAAGCCCCCTTTTTTTATGTTGCCGGTCCCTTGGTCATAAACCGACACGCTTGGGTCCAAAACGGTCTCCCCAATGGGACAAATCACCTAATGAATGCATCTTCTGTATTTCAACCGCCCACAGTGATAAGGTGCTGCAACCATCTGGGGGATGTGTTTTACCCATGCCCTTTTTTTTACTAGTCAAGCACCTTGTCAAAAAGGTCCTTATTTATTTCTTTGCGCGGCTCAGCATTGCCATCGCCGCCCGGTGGCCTGCCCCCCGAACAATAGCGGTGATGCAAAAGCTCAACGGCATAATCCTAACCACCGACCAAATATTGTCCCTTGCCGAGGCGATAAAGAGCCATCCCTCCTGCAAACTGCTCATTTTCGGTTTGGGGTTTGACAGTCTGTTCTGGGCCAAAGTCAATCTGGAGGGCATCACCCTATTCTTGGAAGACGATCCGGTCTGGATGGTCAAAATCACCCGCAAATCAAAGATGCTTGATGCTTGTGGCGTGAAATACGGCACCAAGAGAAAAGATTGGCAAAAATACCTGGCCAATCCTGAGCTGAACCGCATGGAACTGCCCCAAGCCGTCATGGAGCACCAGTGGGATGTGATCTTGGTGGACGCACCGGCTGGATGGGGCGAGGACACTCCCGGCCGCATGAAAAGCATCTTTCAAGCCGCCAGACTGGCCAAACTCGGAGGCGATGTGTTCGTGCACGACTGCGACCGGGAAGTGGAGACCACCTTTTGCGACCAATTCCTCGGCGCCCGAAATCTTGCCCTTGAGATACCATCTCCGCAAGGCCACCTGCGGCACTACAAGTTTAACCACCCTGCCCCCGGCACCAGCTAGCCTGCCCCGCCAGGCCCGGGTTTTTGCCCCACCACCCGCGCCCCATAAACATTGCCTCACCTTTAGCGATTTTTAACCGCAACCATCATTTATCAGCGTATCCGTAGCTTGTTTCCCAAACCCTATGGGGATAAATTTATAAACGCCTGCCTGATATCCCGCTTGCCCGGCGCGCTGCAGAGCGCAAGTTGTTTTGCACAAACTATTCTCGATTATGGCCAGCCGGCCCCCTGGCCTTGGAAACCCAAAACCTGTTGATCAGGACGGCACAGCTATGAAAATAAAAACGCAGCTTTTGTTCCTATTCCTTTTGGCGGCACTTGCCATGCTGCCATCAGCCTCCCAGGCTTGCACCGATTTCATCGTCAAAGCCGTCGACGGCACCGTGGTGGGAGGCCGCTCCCTGGAGTGGTCGGTCCCCACCAAATCCCATATGATCGCGCACCCTCGCGATTATAAGTTCGCAAGCAAGGCCCCTGGCGGCAAGACCGGTCTGAGTTGGACCGGCAAGTATGGCTTTGTAAACGTCAACATGTACGGCGTGGACGTGGTGGTGGACGGGATGAACGAAAAGGGCCTGTCCGTGGGTTCGCTGTTTTTACCCATCTCCAAGTTCCCCCAGCCCAAACCCCAGGACACCCCGCGCTCTTTATTCATTTTGCAATTCGGTCACTGGATGCTCAGCAACTTTGCCACGGTGGAAGAAGTGAAAAAGGCTTTGCCCTCGGTGGTGGTGTGGAGCGAGGTTGTCCCCAGCATAGGCATGGCCTTTACCGCGCACTGCGCGGTACACGACGCTCAGGGCAACAGCATCGTGATCGAGTTCATCGACCATCAATGCAAGGTTTACGACAATCCTTTGGGAGTGATGACCAACGCGCCCACCTTTGATTGGCAGTTGAAGAACCTAAGCAACTTTTTAAACCTCTCGCCCTACAGTGCATCTCCCACAAATTACTGGGGCCTCAAGGTGAGCCCCACGGGCCAGGGCAGCGGCATGCTGGGGCTTCCCGGCGACGCCACCCCGCCCTCCCGCTTTGTAAGGACGGTAATGGCCACCCAATATTGCCTGCAACCATGCGACGCAGGCGAGGCGGTTAACCTAGCCAACCATATCCTAATGTCCCTGGACATCCCCAAGGGGATCAGCCGGGAAAAGACCGACAAGGAAATTTTATATGATCGCACCATGTGGGTGGTGATCAAGGACTTGAAACACCGCGTCTACTATTTCCGTTCCTATGACAATACGGTATTGCGGGCAGTGCACCTGGACCGGCTCAACCTTTCGGCCGGCGCCAAACAGGCCTCCATCCCCCTGGAGACGCCCGGCGAGATCAAGGACGTCACCCAACAACTTCGCTAGTGCCTAATACACTTTGGCCCCGGCCGGGCCTCCCGCCAGGGAGCGCCGGACCGGGGCCGAGATTGCTTGTCTTAAACTCGTTCTAGCCTTTACCCACCAAGGTGCGCAAGACATCCTCCTTGCCCACAACGCCAGCCAGCTTGCCCTGGTCCAGCACCGGCAAAGTGTGGAAACCCTTGTCTACCATCAGGGAAGCGATCTCCTCTATTCCAGTGTCCAGCCCCACGGTGACCGGCTCTGAGGTCATGGCCTGCCCCACGGTGGTGGCGGCGATCTTCTGGACTTCCTTTTCCATCTTATTAAGCGAGGTAACCGGTATGAAAGAGTCCAGTAGGGTGAAATAGGAAGGCATTGGCAAGGCTTCCTGCTGGGAAATCAGGTCGCTTTGGCACAAGATGCCCACTAGACGGCCCTCCTCGTCCACCACCGGCAAGGCGTTGAAACCCTTTTCAAGCAGCAACTTGGCCGCTTTGGTTACCTCGGTGTCCGGGGTCAGGGTCACTACCTCCCGGGTCATGATGTCCTTTGCCTTGATCATGCTCACCTTTCCCTTGCGAAAGTGAATTTACAATATCTCCAATTTTTATTTTAACCTTTTTTGGGGCGCACAGGGGCGTCGCCCTCAACCTAGGGCCCATGCCGTCCAAAGGTCGCTCGCCCTGATCTGCCCGCCGAAATTTAATTTTTTATTGGTTCTACAAGACGAATGGCAAGGGGTACTTGCTCCCTAACCCAAAACCGCCACCATCAGCACCAGGACCAAGGAGACAGCCGTGGCGGCACCGAAGCTGACCAAGCCTAATCTGTTGGTGGGTGCTGTGGGCACCGTAACCGCCCTATGGTTTTTTTCACTGAGTAGATGGGCCAAGTCTGTTAGCTTATCCTGAACCGTCGAATCCTTGCCTCCGCCGACCGCCTTTCTCAAGGAATCGAGCATAATTCGGTCTTCCTCTAGAAGGAAATCCCGCTGGCCAGACAGGTCCAACTGTCCTAATATGTTATCAACTTTATTTTTAATCTCCGCAGTCGATTGATCTTCCAATGGCCTGCGAAAGTTTACCAGATAGTGGAACACAAAACGCCGAATCAACACTTCTAGATCTTCTCGTTGCCCCTCCATGCCGTCATATATTCTTTTAATATCCTCAAGATCTCCTATCCAGCCGTAAGTAATACCCTGCTTAATCGAGTTGAAAAACTTGATCTGGTTTTCCTCTTTCTCCTTTTTAGCTCTCACCAAAAATACACAATAAAAAACGCTCGCCGTCGCGTAAATAAGCAATATCACGATAGCTATTAGATAAATCTGGTGCGACTCGTACATTTCCTACCTCACACACTGAAGCCTGGATCGCACGGCCGATCCAGTTATGATTAATCGCGTTGTATAGGAGGCAGGCCGCTTGCTTTAGACTACGATAAAATGACGCCTCTCGAGTTTAAAGCAACATGCCTAATGGACAGGAACAGATTAATGCGACTACCATACTTGTTATTGGTGCTAGAAACAATAGGCTTTCATTACAATCACCAAAACAAAACAAAGCTGTAAGCTATCTTCAATATCTTTATCTATTTCGGATAGAGATAATTAATATCAGTCTATTTATCATAAATATAGGTCGTCACCATCGAGACATAATACCATTATTATGATTATTAATTAGGATATTTAAGCGTCAAAAATTTCTTTGGGATATATATTATTGGCAAGCGCAATCTTGCTACCCGGCCTATTTGGCCAAACGGGCCTGCACCATAGCCAAGGTGCAGGCCCGTTTTCAAAACTGCAGTACTTTAGAGATCAGGCGGTCTTGGCCGCCTTCCGCCTGCGGCGCAGTATCCCGGCCGTGCCGAACAAGGCGCTGCCCATTAGCATCAGGGTGCCGGGCTCGGGTGCCGCCGCCCCAGGAGTCACGCCGCCGCCGCCGTCGTATGCTGCGAAATTCTGACCCAAGGTGGCCAGGGACCCATCCAGGGATTTGGCCACCAGGTTAGCCGCCACGGTGGCGCCGGAGGCGGTCACATCGGCGTAGGGCGCCAGGATGCTGCCCTGCACAGTGATGTTGTTGATGCTCAGGGTTTGGGCCTGGTACAGGTTGAAAATAATCTTGTCCGACCAGTCAACCAGGGCCCATTGGCCGCCGGTAAGGTCGATGTCCGTACCCGACACGTTGAAGATGATCCAAGCATCATCGGGAATACTGGACAGGCTCTGCCACCAAGTGGCGTTACTCAGGTCATCACCGGACACATCGAACACCTGCACCTCGCTGGTGCCGTCGCCCACGGTATACATTCCGCCGTATTGGGAGTAGCTCTGGCCGGTGGTGGCCAAGCTGGCCAGCTCGTTGGAGAGGTTGCCCAGATATTGACTTTCGTAAATAAAATCCACCGGCAGGGAGCTGGAATTTTCTTGGATGTGGCCGGAGTCCACCCAACCGGGCACATTGACCTTGCCTCCGGCCACCACGTTGCCCGTGGCAACCGGATCGATGTTGGAGGAAACCTTGCCGCCCACCACCAAGGTGTCGCCGGAAGAGTCGGTTACCTCGGTGCCCACGGTATAAGAGCGCAACTTGGCGTCGCCGCCCGCGGCCACCCTGCCGGACTCTTGGTTGCCGGTAATGGCCAGGTTGGAAAGAATGAATAGGTTGTATTCGCCGGCCGTACCCAGATCAATACTGGCGGCCCTGGCTGGCAGCGCCGTCAGGCTCAAGCCCAATATGAGTAAGGTGGCAAACAGCCACGATATTTTTCTGCTCACAGCCATCGTTCTCCCAGAAATTAATTCGCCCCCGTGGCAGGAACCTAAATTTCATTATATATGTCAAATATAGCCATGCCTAAGGCAATATCAAGCAACTCGTCTTTTGGATGATAAAAACGCCCCTCACTCGCTGCTTGCATTTGTTGCCCACTTTACCCCACATTGGCCATGCCATATCAAACTGAGCCTCGGCAAGACAACCAAAGGAGAAGGCATAATGCAAACCGAAGTTGCTATTATCGGGGCCGGGCTGGCCGGCATCCTGGCCGCGGCCACGGCGGCACGCACCGGAAGCAAGGTACTGCTCATTGACCGGGGCGCAGTGGGCTTGGGCAGCAACTCGGCCATGAGCAATGGCAACTTCTGCGGCCCCACGGCCCAGTACCCCTTGGAAAAGTACGTGGAAGACACCATCCTGACCGGACGGGGTCTTAACCGCGTTTCCTGGGTGGAGCGGGTGGGAAAGGAAGTGCCCGCCTCCTTTTCTTTCCTGGCCCAGATGGGAGTGAACTTGGCTCCCCACTCAAACTATTACCTGGCCCCCACCCCCAGGCAGGATATTTTCCGGGGGGCGGGGTTTATGGCCACCTTGGCCGCCGCTGTGCGCGGCCAGGAAAACCTGGAGCGTCTGGGCGGGGTGCAGGTGCGCCGTATCCTCAAGGATGGGGGCCGGGTGACCGGGCTGGAGGGCCTGGACACCAAAGGACGCAAAGTGCGGGTGACGGCCAAGGCGGTGGTGCTGGCCGCCGGCGGGGCCGGAGCGGTATACGCGGTGAACGACAACATGAAGGCCATCATGGGCCAAGGCTACACCCTGGCCGCCCAGGCCGGGCTGGACCTCTGGGACATGGAGTTCGTGCAGTTCTATCCCCTGGTGCTGGTGGAGCCGGGTCTGCCCAAGGTTATGCTCTACCCCCGCTACCCCCGGGGCACCCGCCTGATAAACGCGGCGGGTCAGGACATCCTGGCTCGTTCGGGCATCGCCGATGTGAACCAAGGCATAATCGAACTGCGCGACCGCCTCTCCGCGGCCATGGCCCAGGAGGCGGCCAACGGACCGGTGCGGGTGGACTTTACCCAGGTGGCTGATGCGCACTGGTCGCAGTACCCCCTGGCCATGCTGAGCAAGATGCGCTTTGACTTCCGCCGCCAACCGGTGGCGGTGATGCCGGGAGCCCACTTTTGCATGGGTGGGGTGAAGGCGGGGCAGGACGGCGCCACGGCCATACCCGGCCTTTTCGCCTGCGGGGAGATGCTCTGGGGCATGCACGGGGCCAACCGCCGAGGTGGTAACGCCCTGACCGAATGCGTGGTCTCCGGCCGTCTCACCGGCCTGGGCGCGGCCGCCTATGCTCACGATCAAGACCCTCCCCAGGCGCGCCCCGACGAGCAGACACCTGAAGCCGGGCCGCCCAGCGAACGTGGAGGGGCCGAACTGCGCGCCCTGCGCGAAGACTTGCGCCAGATCGCCTGGCAGCGGGCGGGAATCGAGCGCCGCGAAGAAGATATGGCCCGGGGCGTGAGCGAGCTAAGGGACTGGCGGGAGAAGTTGGCCCTGGTGGAGCTAAGCGGCCCGCGCTCGCAATGGCTACGTTGGGATTTGGAGTGCGCGGGGTTGTTTTTAGACGCGGTGTTCACCGCCAGCCTGGCCCGCCAGGAAACCAGGGGCGCCCTGCTGCGTAGCGACTTTCCCCAGACCGACGAGGCGGCCTGGCGGGTCAACAGCCGCCTGGAGCCGCTGCCCCGGGGAGGCTGGTCGTTGAGTCATCATGCGGTGGAGGGATGAGCTGGGGCTGTAGTTGACAGCCCATGGCCCTCGTGTAAGAATTCCGGCATCATAGGAGCAGGTGGCCACAAGGGCCATAAAGGGAAGACGGTGCAACTCCGTCGCGGTCCCGCCGCTGTAACCGGTTACGAAAGCCGCGATGCCACTGACCAAGGTCGGGAAGGCGCGGCCGGTAGGTATGAGCCGGAAGCCAGAAGACCTGCCTGCTCCCCGGCGCCCCCCAACGCTGCGATAGACGGTGAGGCGCCAACGGCCGCCCGCGCGGCCGTGCTTGGGGCCAACAAAGCAAGGGAGCATCCCCGAGCCCACTGGGCTTGGGTTTTTTTGTCCCTTGTTCTTGCCCCTGGGGGAAAGAGGTAAACATGTCCCGCCGCTGGTTTTTGTTCTGTGTTGTTTACGCGGCCCTGGTGCTGGGCCTGGGCTCCCAAGCCATGGCTGCCGCGGATTTCACTGACTTTGCCGGACAACCCATCAACATCCAGACCCCGCCCCAGCGGGTGGTGTCCCTGGTGCCCGAGATAACCGATTCCCTCTACGCCCTGGGCGTGGGTAATACGATCAAGGGCCACACCATGTACACCCGGACCCCGGCCGGGGAGCCACGAGCCGCCTTGGTGGGCGGGTTTTTCTCGCCCAGCGAAAAGGCCATCCTGGCTCTCAAGCCCCAGGTGGTTTTTACCAGCCGGGTGCAGGCCAAGCTGGAAAAGAAGCTGGCCGCCAAGGGAATCAAGGTGGTGCGCCTGCATCCGCTTAGCCTGGCTCAGTTTTACCAGCGCATGCAAATCCTGGGCATGATCTTTGACCGCCCCACCCAGGCCCAGCGCTTGAGCGACAAGGTGCGGGCGGATTTCGACCTGGCTGCCAAAAAGGCCGCCAAGATCCCCGCCAAGGACAAACGCCGGGTCATGCGCCTGATGGGGGTGGGCCCCAAGGGAGGCTTTGTTTATACCGCTGGGGACGACTCTTTCCAGAACGAGCTGATCACCGCTGCCGGAGGCATTCCGCCCAAGCTGGGGGCCAAGGGCGGCTCGGTGAAGATGAGCCAGGCCCAGTGGCAGGCCTTCAATCCTCAGGTGGTCTATGCCTGCGGCAGCGCCAAAGCGGCGCGTAAATTTTTGCAGCGCGAGGGCTGGAACCAGGTGGATGCGGTCAAGAACCACAAGGTGATCGCCCTGCCCTGCGACCTCACCTGCCGCTTGTCCCTGAAATCGGGCCTGTTCACCCAGGGGCTGGCCGCCAAGGTCTACGGCGACTATTTCGCCCAAAAGCGCTTTCAGCTATATCCCCCTGCGGTGCTGTCTCAGAAGCCGGTTAAGCTTGACCTGCCCTATGTGCGCCAGGCCGAAGTGGTCCAGGCGCGCATCCAGGACTTTACTCACCGCACCCTGCTCATTGAATTTAAAAAACCCATGATGGTGCTGAGCACCCTGGAGGGCCAGCGAGAGGGTGTGCGCCTAATCGGCAACAACTACATGCCTCCGCCCTCCTGGGGCCTGGGCCATGGCGGCGGGCTGGACGAGCTGCGCCTAAGGGTCATGGAAGCCCTTCAGATTGATCCCCAGACCTCAAGCCTATTGTTCACCGGGGCGGACATGAACAATCTGTCCGTGCAGCGCCGTGAGGATCAGGGCCTGGAGGTCTACGCTCTGGTCACCGCCGGGGCCATGCACAATGCCCTGCGCATTGCCACCGAGGGCGGGACCTATCGGGAGCCGGGCACCATCAACATCCTGGTGCTCACCAACCGCGACCTCAACCCCCGGGCCATGGCCCGAGCCCTGGTAACCATCACCGAAGCCAAGACCGCCGCCCTCCAGGACCTGGACCTACGCTCCAGTGAGCACCCCCTGGCCTACCAGGCCACGGGAACCGGCACGGACAACATCATCGTGGCTCAGGGCGCGGGCCCCAGGGCCACCCTCACCGGCGGACACAGCCGCCTGGGGTCCTTGATCGCCCAGGCGGTGCACGCCGGGGTGCTGGAGGCCCTGGCCAAGCAGAACCGCTTGCATCAAAAACGCAACGTACTGCTGCGCCTGCGCGAGCGCGGGGTAAGCCTTTACGCCTTGGCCAAACAAAAGACAGCCACCTGCCCGGGGGTGTCCCTGGGGCGTTTGGAAGAGGCCCTGCTGGACCCGGCCAACGCAGCTCTGGTGGAGATGGCCCTGGCCCTGAGCGATGCCCAGGCCCGGGGACAGATCAGCGGCCTGGAGCCATTCAGGCATCTGTGTGAGGCGCGGGCCAAGCGCATCGCCGGAAGCAATCCCCTGGCCCCGGCCTACAAGCTGACCGGCAAGGAGTTGCCCCAGCCCCTGGCCATGGCCCTGGGAGCCATCCTGCGCGGCCTGGCCTCCCAGCCCCAACCCTTGATCCCCATCTCCGGAGGGGAGTGCGGCTCCTAGAATGGCTTTACGGCGCACCATAGCCGTTTTTTTGGCCCTGCTAGTGTGTCTGGCGGCCGCGCCCGTCTTTGCGCGCACGGTCACTGACGAGATGGGCCGTAAGGTGCAGGTGCCGGAGAATCCCCAGCGGCTCATCGGCCTGACTCCCTCACTCACCGAGGTGATCTATGCCCTGGGCCTGGGCGACAAGGCGGTGGGAGCCACCACCTGGGCCGACTATCCTCCGGCAGCGCGCAAGCTGACCCGGGTGGGTCCCTATGTCTCGCCCAACCTGGAGCGCATCCTGGCCCTGAAACCGGACTTGGTGCTGGTCAACAAGGACGGCAACCCACCCTGGGTGGTGGAGCGCCTCAGCGCCTTGGGGGTGCCGGTGTACGTCACCGTGCCGGGGACGCCCAAGCAACTGCCCGCCAGCATGGAGCGTTTGGGCAAACTGCTGGGGGTGCCCCAGGCGGGAAGCCGCCTGGCCCGGCGGCTTAGGGAGGAGATGGCCAAGGTAGCCAAGCGCCTCAAGGGAGCCACGCCCCGCTCCACCATGGTGGTGATCGGCAGCAAGCCCTTGGTTTCGGTGGGTGAGGGGACCATGAACCACTACCTGCTGACCATGGCCGGAGGCGCCAACATCGCCGCCGGAGTGAATCAGCGCTGGCCGCGCCTCAACCTGGAGTACATAATCGAGGCCAAGCCCCAGGTCATCATTATTTCCACCATGGAGCGGGGGCAGAACCTGGAGAGGGACCTGGCCTACTGGCAATCCCTGCCCGGAGTGGGCGACCGCCCCGGAGTCAGGGTGGAGTGGATATCCAGCGACCTCATCGACCGGCCCGGGCCCAGGGTGGGCCAGGGGCTCGAGGATCTGGCCAGGCTGATCCATCCGGAACGCTTCCCCCAGGAGCCTAAGCCATGAGGGCCACCCCCAGCCGCCTTTTAGCCGTATGCCTGGGACTTAGCATTTTGCTGCTCCTGGCCCTGCTGACGGGCCTGTGGCTGGGCACGGTGAACATCAGCCCGCACCAGTTTTGGCAGTGGCTGAGCGGCGAGCTCCAGGGTGCCTCGGCGGTCATCCTGGGTCAGCTTCGCCTGCCTCGTTTGCTGCTGGCCGCCTTGGTGGGGGCCTGCCTGGGCCTGTGCGGCGCGGTGTTCCAGGCCATCTTGCGCAATCCTCTGGCCGAACCCTTCATCCTGGGCGTGTCCGGCGGGGCGGCCTGCGGAGCCGTGGTCTCGGTGCTGGTGGGTCTTTCGGGCCTGTGGGGCCAATCGGCCCTGGCCTTTGGCGGGGCCTTGGGCACCGTGGGTCTGGTGCTGGCCATTGCGCGGCGCCGGGGCAGCATGGAAACCAGCACCCTGATCCTCACCGGGGTGATGATCAACGCCTTTTTCACCGCCTTGATCATGTTCGTGATCTCCACCACCACCGACCAGAAGCTGCACGCCATCCTCTTTTGGCTTTACGGCGATTTGGCCGCGGCCAACCTGACCAAGGTGGGTCTGTTGTTGCCGGTGACCCTGGTTGGCGGCGGGGTGATCTTTTTCTATGCCCGGCATCTGAACCTGCTCACCGCCGGGTCGGTGGCCGCCGCTTCCATGGGAGTGGCCGTGGAGCGGGTGAAGATGGTCATGTTCCTGGTGGTCAGCTTGCTGGTGGGGGTCACGGTGAGCCTGTCCGGGCTCATCGGCTTTGTGGGCCTGATGGTGCCCCATTTGGTGCGTATGACCCTGGGGCACGACCATCGCCTGCTCCTGCCCGCCTCGGCTCTGTTCGGAGCCAGCTTCCTCATGCTGGCCGACACTGTGGCCCGCACTATAATCAGCCCCTCGGCCCTGCCGGTAGGAGTGGTCACCGCCTTTTTGGGCGCGCCGTTTTTTGTGTTGCTTATGGCCAAACGAGGGAGCCGCTGGTGGTAGAGCGAGGGGAGATAGCCCTGCGCGGCGAGGGCCTGAGTTTTGGCTACGGCGAAACTCAGGTAATCCGCGAGGTGGACCTCAGTCTGGCCCGGGGCGAGCTCTTGGGCATAATCGGGCCCAACGGCAGCGGCAAATCCACGCTGCTGGGACTGCTTTGCGGCCTGCTGCCCCCCAATCAAGGGCGCGTGGAGCTATTGGGACGCGACCTGGACGCCTACCCCCGGGTGGAGGTGGCCAGGTGTCTGGGCTTGGTGCCCCAGGACGCCGAGCTGGCCCCTGGGTTCACGGTGAACCAGACGGTGCTCACCGGGCGTTTCGCCCTACAAGGCAGGCGCATGTTCGAGGACGCCGGGGACCTTAACGCGGCCCAGCAAGCCCTGCAAGACACCGGCCTCACCTCCCTGGCCCAACGCCGTACCGGAGAGCTCTCCGGCGGTGAGCGCCAACGCCTGGCCCTGGCCAGGGCCTTGGCCGCCGAGCCCCAGGTGCTGCTCTTGGACGAACCCACCAGCGCCCTGGACCTTAAGCACCAGTTGGGCATCATGAGCCTGTTGGAGACCACCTGCGCCCGCGACGGCTTGGCCACCTGTTTGGTGAGTCATGACCTGAATCTGGCGGGCATGTTCTGCCACCGCTTACTATTGATCAGCCAAGGCCAGACCCTGGCCCAAGGCCCGCCGGAAGAGGTGCTCACCCCCGATCTATTGGCTCAGGCCTATGGGGTGGAGGTCTGTGTGGACCGTGAACCCAGCCGGGGACGGCCCAGAGTTACTCTCAGCGCGCCACGCCCTTGACAAAGCAGCTTTTAACTCCAATAATTTATCTAACTAACCGTCCCATGAAGGGACCAACTGGAGGACCGATCATGAAGATCAAGAAAGTTGTGCGCACGCAGCGCGGGCTCTGCAAGTGCAAGAGCTCCTGCTAGTTTAGACTAGCCGGAAAGGGGAGGCACCGTGAGGGCCTCCCCTTTTTCTATGCCCGGAGGAAGCGTTTTTGAGGTTCACAAGATTTCACCGCGCGGCGTGTTTGTCCCTGGTCGGCTTGGCCTTGCTGTTGGGTTCTTCGTCCTGGGCCGGGCCGCAAAGCGGCGAAATGCCGCTGGCCAAAATGGTCTTTGGCCGGCACCAGGTATTGGCCGAGGTGCCCATAAGCTCGGACCAACGCATGAAGGGCCTGGGAGGCCGCCAAACCCTGGAACCGGGCCGGGGGATGCTGTTCATTTTTTACGGCAAGCCCTTATCCATGTGCATGCGCGGCATGCACTTTCCCCTGGATTTCATTTGGCTGAACCAGGGTAAGGTGAGCCAAATATCGTCCAACGTACCTCCTGGCGGGGTAAAGGTTACCGTGCGCGCCATAGGGCCGGCTCAGATGGTCCTGGAGGTACCGGCCGGCTGGGCCCGGGATCATGGAGTGCATCTGGGACAGGAGGTAAACGTCACCATGTTAAGCAAAGGCCTGCCAAAAGGCTTGGCCGTCGTGTTGCGGTCTACTCAGCCATGAGCAATCCCGAGACTCAGGCTGATCTGTTGCGGCGCAAGGCCTGCGCCGGGTTGTGCCGCTATTACAAGCCCCATAAGCGGGAAGACCCCGGCTGCGGCGGGGTGGAAGTGCTCAAGCTCCGGCCGGACCTGGCCGAGATACTGGCCGCCCTACCCTCGCCGGACAGTGATGGTCTTTTCGATCTAGCTGAAGACGATCCCCGCCTGCTGGCGGTTTGCCAAGCCTGCGAGTTTCGCATCGACGGGTGCGACTTCCGCGACCCCGAGGTTGAGCGTAGCGAATGCTCTCCCTGTGGCGGGCTGCGGGCCGTGGCCTGGCTTTACAGCCAAGATCCGGAGCTGAAGTTGTGACCTCGCCCAACCCGGAACACTACCTGCGCCTGGCGCCGCATGTATGCCTACGCCTCCTGGAAGAACCTTTTCTCTATGACCGCCGAGCCGACGAATTGTACGAGCTCAATGATGAGGGTCTGGAAGCGCTGGAAAAGTGCCGGGGTCATCTGACCATGGCCCAAGTGGGCCTGGAGGAGGATTTCGCTCAGGTGTGCTTGGATGAAGGCTTGCTGGAGCTGAGCCCCACCCCCTGGCCCATGCCCCTGTCTCTGGGGCCGGGGCCCAGCCCTTCCCTGCGCTATCTGGAGCTGCAAATCACCTGGCGATGCAACCTGGCCTGCACCCACTGCTATCTGGGCGCGGCCCAAAAGGTGGATTTGCCGGTTGAGCGGGTGGCGGCCATATTGCGCGAGTTGGAGGCCATGGGCGGGCTCAGGGTGATGCTTTCCGGCGGCGAACCCCTTATGCACCCCCAGTGGAATGAGATAAATGCCCTGTTGGCCGCCTTGCCCCTGCGGCGGGTGCTCCTGTCCAACGGCCTGTTGTTGGAGCGCGCCCTGGAGGGCCTGAACTGCGACGAGGTGCAGATCAGCCTGGATGGCCTGGAAACGGGCCACGAGCGCCTGCGGGGCAAGGGCAGCTTTGCGGGGGCGGTGAACGCGGCCAAGGCGGTCAAGGGCTCGGGCCTGGATTTGTCCATCGCCACCATGGTGCACGCCTCCAACTTGGGGGAGATGGCGGGCCTGGAGGAGTTGGTTCGTGAGCTGGGGGCCACGGAGTGGGGAATAGATGCCCCTTGCCTTAGCGGCCGCCTGAATGAGCACCCAGAGTTGGCCGTGACGCCCGGGCAGGCAGTGGAGGCCATGTCCCGGGCCTATGGCGGGGCCTTTCACGGCGGGGGTGATGGCATGGCCTGCGGCCTACACCTGGCCACCGTGGCTGCCGACGGCAAGATGGCCCAGTGCGGCTTTTATTTGGACCAGCCCTTGGGAATGGCAGAGGAAGGGCTGTGGACCTGTTGGGCTCGGCGCAAGGCCGTGTCCATGAGTGACCTTAACGGCTGCCGCGACTGCGAGGCAGCTGAAGACTGCGGGGGCGGCTGCCGCTTCCGGGCACCCGGCCCCCTGGAGCCGGACCCGGTGATGTGCGCCGCCTTTGGAATAGAGCCAAAGGAGAGGGCATGAAAGAGATATACGACCTGGAAGGACGGGTGCGCCGAGAGGGCGGCGAAACCATCTTGGGGCTCAAGGACCTGAATACCCATGCTTGCTATATGATCTTCGGGGTGCTGGACCCAGGTGGCCCGCCTCGCATTCTCAAGCCCGGCGACGGCCACGAAGAGATCATCCTGGCCGTGGCCGGAACCATCCGTTTGCAAGGGCCGGAGGGCGAGATGATGCTGCGCCCAGGCCAAGCCATCCACCTCAAGGGCGCCGAAACCTGGGACGCTTTCTGCGAGGGCGATGTAGAGGCCCGTTACGTGGCTGCCGGTGGGCATACGCCTGGGCAGGAGCACGGGCACGGGGACCATAGCCACTAGTGGAGTAGCCGGCTGCGCCAGACAACGGCATACTGTGTTGCCAGCATCGCTCCAACCTCGCTGTAGGTCCTCCTACAGCTCCGGTTGCCGCTCGCCGGACGCCTTGTCTGCCGCTGCCTGGCTGTGCCGGTGTGCTTATGGTTTGCTCATTACGGCTGACCCAAAAGAGCGGCCTCATCGCGGAGATGAGGCCGCTCTTTTGTTTAGGCACAGCCCAACTAATGCTAACGGCCGCATCCGCAGGAACTGGAGCCGCAAGAAGAAACCGGCGCGAGGCTGTCAAGGCTCTGCACCTCGGGACGCTTGCGCCCCAGCTTGCGCAGAGCTAGGCGCCACAGAGGGGCTATGGACATGAGCACCAGCAGGCCCGCTCCAGCCTGGCGCAGCCAGCCGGGGATGATCTCGCCCGCCGAGCCCACCACAGCCAAGGGGCTAAGTCCGCTGAGCACGAAGAACTGATCCAGCAAAAGGCCCGAGACCACCGCGCCCAGGGCGATGCCCACCAAATATAGGGCCGTGCCCCGCTTGCCCAACACTCCCACCAGCACGGTAAGGGAGGTTACGTTGGTGGCCGGTCCGGCCAGAAGAAACACCAGGGCCGCGCCGGGGCTGACTCCCTTGAGGATCAAAGCGGCGGCAATGGGGGTGGAGGCGCTGGCGCAGATGTACAAGGGTATGCCCACGGCCAGCATGATCAGCATGGAGCCCACGCCCCCGCCCAAATAGCGGGTGAGAAACTCGGCCGGGACCAGGGCGGCGATGATGCCCGCCAGCACCAGGCCCAGCCAGAACCAGGCAGCCAGATCTTCCCACAGCTCGCCCCGGGCAAAGGCCATCCCGGCCCGGATGCGCTGCAATAGGGTGTGGTGATGAGCGTGTTCCTCGGGTGCGCAATCCGTGCCGTCGCAGCAGGAGTCCACCGGGCAGGTCAGGTCCGGCAAGGCGGCGGCTTGCTTTTGCTTGTCTTTCAGCGCCCCCATGCCCAGGCCGGTGAGCAAAGCGGTGATGATGGCGGCCAGGGGCCGGGCAATGGCCATTACCGGGCCCAGCAGGGCGTAGGTAATGGCTATGGAGTCCACCCCGGTTTCGGGCGTGGATACCAGGAAAGAGGCCACCGCGCCCCGGCCCGCCCCCTGGCGCTTTAGCCCGGCGGCGGCGGGCAGCACCCCGCAGGAGCACAACGGCAGGGGCAGGCCCAGCAGGGCGGCCTTGAACACCGGCCCCACCTTGCCCTGGCCCAGGTTGCGCGAAACAAAGCTGGGACTCAAAAAGGCCTTTAAAAGGCCCGCCACCAGCAGACCAAAAATTATGTAAATGGAGGCCTCGGCCAGCAGGTGCCAGCACTCGGCCAAAATACTCAGAATGATTTGCACGTCTGCCTCGCAGTCGGTTAGTGGTGCAGGTGCTCCAAGCTGGCGGCCAGGAGCTCACTCACGTGATAGTCGTCCAGGGAGTAGTAAAGCATTTGGCCCTCTCGCCGGTTCTTGACCAAGGCCAGGTCCTTGAGGCGGCGCAGGGCGTGGCTCACCGCCGAATCACTCACCCCGGTGAGCGCGGCCAAATCGCATACGCACATCTCCCCTCCCCTCAGGGCCAGGAGAATGCGCAGACGGTTGGGATCGCCCATGGCCTTGTACAGGTCGGCCAGGCGGTTCAGTTCGGCGGAGCGGGGCTCCTCGTCACGGGCCTGGCGCACCCGGTTCAGGTGCACCATCTTTACCTGGCAACCCTCTTCCTCGACCAACTTGCTCTTTTTTGCTACCATGGAATTTCTCCATATATGAACATATGTTCAAATATAGCATCATATCCTTTCAGTACAAGCCCCCTTGCGCAAAAACCCGCTCCAGGCTATAGGCATTTATAGGAGAATCAACCATGAAAGATGTTCGGCAAATAAAGGTTAACGGCCACCAGGTGGGCATAAGGGGCTTGGACCAAGCTCTGGAGGAGTTGGCGCCAGGCTACACTCCGCAGCGTGAGCAGGAGCTGGCCGACCAACTCTTGAAAATGGTGCGCAAGCACAACTACATCCCCGACTCGGCGCGACAGGTCTATGCGGATGCCCTACGGGACATGCTGCGCAAGGCGGTGGGGCTGGAGCCCTTGGCCGGGCAAAAAAAGGGTCTGCATGTACAAGTGGCCTGCGGAGGGTGCGCCGGGGGCGACCAGATGCTCCAGGCAGTGTACGACGCCCTGACCCGCCTGGGTATCAGCGGCGAGGTGGAGCGGGTGAGCGACACCCTGGAGATAGCCGCCCTGGGCCTACGGGGCACCCCGGCCCTGGTGGTAAACGGCGAGGTCAAGGTAGTGGGCTCCATCCCGCCGGGCGGACAGATAGACGACTGGTTGCACCAGGCCGCCGAAGACGCCGTCTAATTTCCTAGCTATAAAATATACTTTTTTGTAAGCTGCGGCTGAGAGGTTCAACCTGCCACCACACCAGACGTCTGTGTTGTTCATCCCAGCTACGGAGGCTCGGCCATGCGGCGCGCTGTATTTTTCCCGCTGATGTTTATTATCCTATGCCTGGGAGCTTCCACAGCCTTCTCCGACCATGACGACAAGCATCGCAAGCGATATCGCCACCAGGAACGCCGGGGCCTTGGGGAATACCAGGTTCCCCCCGTGACCAACCCTCTTTATAAAGAGGATTGCGGGGCCTGCCACATGGCCTATCAACCCGCTCTACTTCCCGCCGCCTCCTGGGACAAGATATTGGGCGCTTTGCCGGAGCACTTCGGTGATCAGGTGGACTTGTCCCCCCAGGACCGAGGCGCCCTGACCAATTACCTGAAAACCAACGCGGCGGAATCCTGCGGCTGCAAGATTTCGCGCAAAATTTTGAAGAGCCTTGGGGGCGGCGCTCCTTTGCGCATAAGCCAATTGCCCTACATCCTGCACAAGCACGAGGACGACGACATACCGGCGGGGGCCTTTGAGCGTGAGTCAGTGGGCTCGCGGGGCAACTGCAAGGCCTGCCACCCCACGGCCGACCAGGGCCAATACGACGACGACTTGGTCCGCATCCCCCGCTGAAATTAAGCGCCACACCGGGTTTGACACCCGTGCCCCCCTGGCTTAAGCTTGGCCCCATAATCAGCCAGGGAGGCTTAGACAATGCGCCCCGAAGAATTCGCGCCAGAGGATCAAAAACACCTGTTGCCCCAACCCGGCGGCGACCTGGTTTACCGCTGCCTGGACTGCGGCTCCGAGCACTCCATTGCCGAACTGCTCTACACCTGCCCCTCCTGCGGGGAGGTGCTGCTTATCGAAGACAAGGGCTTTGACCAGCTCAAGAAGCTCGACGGCACCCAATGGAGGCGGGTGTTCGATCTGCGGCGCATGCTTAACATCCCGGCCCTCAAAGGCATTTTCCGCTACGCCGAGCTGTTGGCCCCGGTAATCCCCCTGGACAGCGTGCTCTATTTGGGCGAGGGTCACACCCCCCTGGTGGAAGCCAGCGACCTGCTCAAGGATGAGCTGGGCGCGGACTTTTGCTTTAAGAACGACGGCCAGAACCCCTCGGCCTCTTTTAAGGACCGGGGCATGGCCGTGGCGCTGAGCTACATCAACTTTCTGGTAAAGCACCAGGGAGCGGGTGAGATTCTCAGCGTGTGCGCCTCCACCGGCGACACCTCAGCCGCGGCGGCGCTGTATGCCTCTTACCTGGCCCCGGAGGTAAAAAGCGCGGTGCTCTTGCCCCAGGGCAAGGTGACCCCGGCCCAACTCAGCCAGCCTTTGGGCGCCGGAGCGCGGGTGCTGGAAATCCCCGGCGTGTTCGACGACTGCATGAAGGTGGTGGAGCACCTGGCCGACCACTACCAGGTGGCCCTACTCAACTCCAAGAACGCCTGGCGCATTCTGGGCCAGGAGTCTTATGCCTACGAGGTGGCCCAGGATCTGGATTGGGACCTGAGCGGCCGGGTGGTGCTGGTGCCCATCGGCAACGCGGGCAACATCAGCGCCATCATGAGCGGATTCATGAAGCTCTTTGAGCTGGGCATCATCAGCGAGCTACCCAAAGTTATCGGCGTGCAGAGCGAGCACGCGGACCCGGTGTTCCGCTACTATCAGGAGGACGATCCCGGCAAGCGGGTGTGGCGGCCGGTGACCGTGCAGCCATCGGTGGCCCAGGCGGCCATGATCGGCAATCCGGTGTCCATGCCCCGGGTGGCGGAGTTGGCCCGGCGCTACGAAGCCAAGGCGGGCGGGCCCAAGGTGTTCGTGGTGCAGGTGAGCGAGCAGGAGATCATGGACCACATGATCGTGGCCAACCGCCACGGCCACGTGGTGTGCACCCAGGGCGGCGAATCCCTGGCCGGGCTGCTCCGGGCCAAGGCGGCGGGCATCGTGAGCGAGGACGAAAAGGCCATTTGCGACGCCACGGCCCACCACTTGAAGTTCGTGGGCTTCCAGCAAATGTATTTTGACGACGCTTTCCCGCCGGACTATGGCGTGGTTCCCCGGCCCGATCTGGTCAACCGGCCTGAAGAGGTCTTGGCCCTGGCCGAAAAAGAGATGCCTGGACCGGGACGTCCCTTGAGCGGCGAGGCCTTCCAAAAGTTCGTGAAGGCCACCGCCCTGGAGGTGGCTGCGCGTCTGGGACTGGAGAAAAAGTAGTGGGGGCTTTGCAGGAGAACGAACTGACCAACCAGGGCAATTGTTTTGCCTGCGGGGCACGCAATGTCTATGGCCTGCGCATGCGGGTGGCCTATGAGGATGATGCCGCAGTGTGCCGCCTCACTTTGGGCCGCCAGTACCAGGGATGGGACGAGATCGCCCACGGCGGCATCGTCTCCACGGTGCTGGACGAGATAATGGCCTATGCGGTGATCAACTTCGTGGGTCAGGGGCTCACCACCCGCATGGAAACCACCTATCGCAAGGCGGTGCCCCTGGGCCAGCCCATCAAGGCGGTGGGCCGGGTTACCAGCCACCGGGGCCGCATGGCCGCCGCCGAAGGCCGCATCTACCTGGCCGAGGACGATACCCTCTTGGCCGAGGCCACGGCCCGCTGGATCATCAAACTGGGGCCGGACGGCCAGCCCCTGGACGGGGCGGCCTGGCTGGACCCGGTGCGGTGAAGCACCTTCTGCTCACCGTGGGCAAGCCCAAGGCCGCCTACCTGGCCCAGGGCATTGACGACTATCTGCAAAGACTCAAACCCTATGGCGGCGGCTCCCTGATGGGAGTGCGGCCCGCCAAGCTGGGGCCCAAGATTCCCGACGAGTTGTCCATGGCCGAGGAAGGCGAGCGTTTGTTGGCTCGTCTGGACCAGCGTGACCTGGTGTGGGCCCTGGAGATCAAGGGCAAGGCCTGGAACAGCATGCAATGGGC